>DATJGZ010000100.1:0-4612 GCA_035494535.1 Patescibacteria group bacterium
ATGTTATTGAGCCGCGCACGCTCGGAGACCTCTTCGCCAAGCTCCTCGTTCTTGCGCGCCAGGATCGTGTTGACGGCGGTCAGCCGCTGCTCGTGCTTTTGCTTGTTGCGCACGAACATCGTGGCCGACCCCGTCAGCAGCAGACCGGCCAGCAGCATCAGCAGCGGGATCTGCTCGAGAAAATAGGCCTTGGTATCGAGTCCGGGATCCGCGTAAAGCTGCAGCTTGTCGTTACCCAGCCGGAATTCGAAGCTCTTGTCGTCGGGCACCATCATGCGCTGGTGCTGCGCGCCCGAATTGCGGTTCATGTCGAATATCACGTTGGTCGACGTCGCATCGGTAACGAGAATTCGCTCGATAACCGGCCGGTTGGCCAGCCACTCCGGCCCCGCGATATTCGTCACGCGGCTCACGCCGATGACGAGACCGGCGCCCGGATTCGCGGGATTCATCACGTGCGCGAAGATAAAGGGCCGCTCGGTAATGCTGATGCGCGGCGGATATTCCGCCGTCGGGCTTTCAGGCAGATCGCCGACGAAGGCGGTATAATCGAGGTTCAGCACGTTCGGCGCGACGACCCGGTTGGCGAGATCATCCTCGGCGCCTGGCATGAGGAGCGGGATGTTGTCTTGCGGTGCATTTTCGGATGTCAGTATCTCCCTCCGCTGCCAGCGGCCCGTGGCGTCCTTCTGCACCAGCAGGACGTGGTCGAATTTCTTGAGATGCGGCACAGCGTAGATGACGCGCTTCTTCCAGTCCGCGTCGTTGGTGCTCTCGGACAGGTAAATGATGGCCGACACTGTGCGGATCGACTGCTCGAGGTCGATGAGGTTGTCGCTGATTGTTTGCTGCGTGTCGGCGAGCAGCCGGCGGTTGTCTTCCGCGAGCATCGCGCTGACGGAAATGTTCAGGGCAGCGCTGGTGATCAGGGTGAAGAACAGACCGCTCAGGAAAACGGCGAGTTGAACCATCGCGCCCATACGGCGGCTGCGGCCGCCCTGCCAGTTTTCACTGGCATCGGTCACATCCCACTTGTCTGCCTTCGCCTTGAAATCCAATTTTGCCCTTTGGGATAAACGGTTTCCGTCATTCTAACTCTGCCCGCCCGGGGTTAAACAATTGCTAACAGAGACTCTTTTCCGATTTTGCCGCGTTATGGAACGAAAACGTCGTCTGCGGTTGATTTTCGCTCTGGCGGAGCCAAGATACGGAAAACTTGACAGCCCTGCAGAAAGGGCATAAACCAGAGGCTTGCTGCATGGCACAATGTGCCTTTAAAAACCACTAAAAATAATAAGGAGAAGAAATAATGAGCCAATATGATTTTGCCAAATTTTTCGGCAGCGAGTTCGCCAGCAACCTCCCGTCGACGTCGCAATTCCTGCCGTTTGACGTGAAGTCCCTGCTGGAAACCCAGCGCAAGAACCTGCAAGCATTCTCCGAGGCGATCCAGGTCGTCGTCGAGAGCTCGCAGACCATCGCACAGAGCCAGGCCGAAATCCTGTCGCAGTTCGCGGCGGACAACTCGTCGCTGATCCAGGAAATCGCCAACGAAGGCACCCCGGAAGAGAAAATCGCCAAGCACGCCGACCTGATCAAGAAGAACTACGAGAAGTCGGTTGCCAACTGGAAAGAAATCTCGGATATCGCGAGCAAGTCGGGCAAGGAAGCCACGGACATCATCAACAAGCGCGTGAGCGCTTCGCTGACCGAGATTAAATCCTCGCTCGGCAAAAAAGGCCCGTCGGCGAACACCAACAGCGCGCGCAAAAAAGCCGCTTAATATCTTTCGGCTCACGAATTCAAAACCGCCCTTCGGGGCGGTTTTTTTACACTGGAACGTGGATGACGGCCCGCAATCCGCCGCGCGGACTTTTCTCCAGCCATATCCGTCCGCCATGCGCATGGATGATGTCGCGGGCGATGGGCAGCCCCAGCCCCACGCCGCCGGTGGCCGGATTGCGCGAAGGCTCGCCGCGCACGAACGGCTTGAAGACCTCCTCGAACATATTCTCGGCCAGCCCCGGCCCGTTGTCATCGACGGTGACGACAATATGCCCGTCGTCGCGGGCGCCCTTGATCCAGATATGTTCGGCATATTTGCGCGCGTTCCCGACGATATTGTTCAGTCCGCGCTCAAAGGCTACCGGCCGCAGCTGCAATGACAAATCGCCCATTGTGTCGAGCTCCACCTGCGCGCCCTGCCGCCGCGCGCCGGTCGCCACGCGCTCGAGCATATCCTTGAGGTCCGTACGGGTCGACGCCTCACCGCTTTCCCCGCGCGCGAAATCGAGATAGGCGTCGATCATCCGTTCCATATCGGCGATATCGCCCTTGAGTGCCTCGACGTCAGGGCTGTCGTCCAGCATCGCCATCTGAAGCTTCATGCGCGTCAGCGGCGTGCGCAGATCGTGCGAGACGCCGGCGAGCATCGCCGTGCGCTGATGGATCTGGCGGCGGATACGGTCGTGCATGTCGATGAAGGCGGCGGCGGCCTGCCGCACCTCGCGCGCGCCCTCCGGCTTGAACGAGCCCGGGATTTCCAGCCCCTTGCCCATCCGCTCGGCCGCAACCGCGAGCCGCCGTATGGGCCTGATCTGGTTGCGCATGAAAATGATCGCGACAATGAGCAAAACGAGCGACGTGCCCATCATCCACAGCAGGAAGATGTAGCCGGATGATGAATAGAGCCGCCCCTCCGGCACAAACACATGCAGCACACCGTTCTTCAGCTGCACGGCGATATTGATGCCTTTGTCGTTATAGTTCCTGTCGTTGATGACGGAGCTGATGGTGAACGGCCTCCGCACCTGTTCGTCCATAACCCGGTCGAGCGTGCTCAGCATCATGCCGGTGTGCTTTACGGCGCGCGTCGTATCGATCTTGCCGCCCGGCTCGAAACTGACCAGCAGGCTCAGGCTGTGCGCGGCATAGCCGGTGGTCCTGCCCCATTCCTCCTTGTCGAGGCCGCGTTCCGCCTTCTCGGCCATGACGGCGATTTCGCCCGAGACCGCATAGGACAGGCGATAGGTCATGCTTTTCCACAGCCGGTCGAAGAACACCTGCGTCGTAATGATCTGGATCAGCAGGATCGGAATGACGAGGATAAGCAGCGAGCGCCCGAACAGCGTGCGCGGCAGGAATTTTTTAATAAAGCGCTTCATGCCTCTCCCGCCAGCAGGCGATAACCCTTGCCGCGCACGGTCTGCAGGCAGCGCGGCGCCTTCGGATCGTCCTCGAGCTTGCGGCGCAGGCGCGTGACCTGCACGTCGATGGTGCGCCCCGATGAATCCACGCCGCACAAAGTCGCCAGTTCCTCGCGGCCGATTGTCTGCCCGGCGCGCGCCGCCAGCACCTGCAATAATGTTCCTTCCGCCGATGTCAGCCGCTCCACTTCATCGCCCGCGCGCAACTCATTCTGCTCGGCGTCGTAGAGCCAGCGCCCGACCTTGAGCGGCCCGGACGATGTTTTCACCGGCTGCCGGCGGCGCAAAATCGCCTGCAGGCGCAGCACCAGCTCGCGCGGCTCGAACGGCTTGGGCAGGTAATCGTCGGCGCCGGATTCGAGCCCCGCGATGCGATCGCCCGTCTCGCCCAGCGCGGTCAGGAGCAATACGGGAATATCCCGCTCGGCGCGCAGCTTTTTTGTAAATTCGAGACCGGTTTCGCCCGGCATCATGACGTCGACCACCAGCGCGTCGAACACGAGCCGCTTCAGCACTTCCCGCGCCTCCGCCGCCGCCCCGGCCGTGCTCACGACGAAGCCGTGCTCAGTCAGATAGCGTGAGACCAGGTCGCGGATCCGGTCGTCGTCGTCGACGATCAGGACATGCGGTAGGTCGGCCAGTTTGCGTCCCGGCGGGGCTTTTTCATGCTTTTCAAGAGCCGGCATTTCTGCTTTATTCCTCTTTATGGCACCTATCATACCCTTCGACGACCGGGACGGCTATATCTGGATGAACGGCAAAATGCTGCCCTGGCGGGACGCCAAGCTGCATTCCCTGAGCCACGGGCTGCACTATGGCAGTTCCGTTTTCGAGGGCGAACGGGTTTACGACGGCCACACCTTCAAGCTGCGCGAACACACCGTCCGTCTGCTCAAATCCGGCGAATATCTCGACTTCAAAATTCCCTATACGGTCGAGGAAATCGAAAAAGCCACCCGCGAAGTCCTGACCGCGAACAATATTACCGACGGCTATCTCCGCCCGGTCGCCTGGCGCGGGTCGGAGCAAATGGCCGTGTCGGCGCCGAATGCGAAAATTCATCTGGTCATCGCCTGCTGGCAATGGCCGAAATATTTCTTCCCGAAAGGCGGGGACAACAGCGGCCTCGCGCTCAAAACATCCGAATGGCGCCGCCCGCCGCCGAACTGCATGCCGGTTCAGGCGAAATGCTCGGGCAACTACACGATCGGCACGCTGGCCAAGCACGCCGCCGACCGCGCCGGCTTCGACGACGCCTTCCTGCTCGACTACAAGGGCCGCGTCGCGGAATCCAGCGGCTCGAATATCTTCTGCGTCAAGGGCAAGAAGATCAAAACGCCGACGCCCGAATGCTTCCTCAACGGCATCACCCGACAGACCATCATCGTGCTGGCGCGCGAGCTCGG
>DATJGZ010000101.1:0-3817 GCA_035494535.1 Patescibacteria group bacterium
GATCTGGGCGCGGGCGTCGGCGGTGGCCTGGTCGGCCCAGGCCGTCATTTGCTTGCCGATCTTCTTCGCGCCGTCCGGGCCAGACATGCCGGCGGCGAACGCCAGGCTGATCATAGCGATGGCCATCAGGCCCTTGCGGCCAAGTTTGCGAGCACCGGGCTTGCCCTCGCCGCAATTCGGGCAGTGCTTGGCCCGCGTGGAAACCGTGTGGGAACAGGTTCTGCATTTGGAAAGCTTCGCCATGATGACACCGTATATCTGGAAAATAAAAGTGGGGACCGCCGGAGAACCCGACAACACCATATATACACGGATTCTGGCTAAAGGTCGAGATGGGGGTTTCTATTCTGTCATCCTGAGCGGAGCGGAGGATATTAATTTGCGGGAATGAGATTCTTCGGCCTTCGGCCTCAGAATGGCAAATAGGAAGTTTAACCACGGAGGACACGGAGATCACGGAGAAAAAGTTTTTGTCATTCCGGCGAAGGCCGGAATCCACCGGGCAGCATTCGCAATCGCGGAACTGTCGACCCCGGCCTGCGCCGGGGTGACGGCTCAAAAAAACTCCGTGTCCTCCGTGCGCTCCGTGGTTCAAACTTCTGAATAGTCCGTTGCTGCGTTTTTTTGTGTTTTGCGGGCTAACCGCCTGATTTTTCTGGGAGTGGTAATAGTCCGTTTTCAGGACATAATCGCCGCTTCCGGCGTTCCCGCGAAAGCGGGAATCCAGTGACAAAACCACTGGATCCCTGCTTTCGCAGGGATGCCTTTGTGTGTATGTGAACCTTTGCAAATCAAATTCTTCCTTCCGCCGGGGATGCTTTTCCGCCCGCCCAGCCTAAATAAGTTCACCAATGATTACTATACCACAGATAGGAAAAAATTCATAACTCAATTTTTATGATTGAGCTGAACCACAATTTTGCCATCGAAATAATAATAGTCAGGTGGAATTTGCCAGCATTCGACTTTAGGAGGGCAAGGATCAAAATGGTGAAAATGCAAAGTTCCGGTCACATTAACGTCAGCCCCATATATATTACCAAGCTTTGGATCAAAACTTTCTTTACCATCAGGGTCTAAATAAATTTCCTCACCGTTATGAACGATCCCATCAGCTTGCACCCCAACATTCATCGTGCCGCGCAACGTCACCTTTTTTCCAATTAATTTTTGAAGTTCAGGATTGGAACCAACCTTTAGGGGGTCATATTTTTGTGATTCCGCTGGTCTGTTATCGACGCAAGCCTGCAGCATAAGAAGCGCTGCAATCAGAACAAGAAAAGACTTCCTATGGCTCCGATGATCCAATCTAAACGTCCAGATTACTGACCTTCAGCGCGTTGTCCTGGATGAACTTGCGGCGGGGCTCGACGATGTCGCCCATCAGGGTCGAGAATATCTCGTTCGCCTTCTCGGCGTCCTTGATCGAGACCTTGAGCAGCGTGCGCACGTTGGGGTCAAGCGTCGTCTCCCAAAGCTGCTCGGGGTTCATTTCGCCAAGACCCTTATAGCGCGAGATCGTCAGGCCCTTGCGGCCCCTTGCCTGCACGGCGTCGTAGAGGGCCACAGGACCCGGGATAGACACGGGCTCGCCGTCGCCGCTAGAGAGAATCGTGCCGGCCGCGAAGTGCTCGCGCAACCAGTCGGCGAAGCGGTGCAGGCGCACGGCCTCGGCCGAGCGGATATGGTCGGGCGCGATGCGGACTTTTGTCTGCACACCGCGCAGGGTGCGGATGGCGAGATAGCCGGCATTGACGGAGAATTCGATCTTCCAGCCCTTCTCGCCGCCAACCGCAACGGCGTTGAGGCGCGCGGCGAAATCGGCAGCCAGCTTTTCGCCCAGTTTGGCGTCGCCAAGAACCTTGTCGTCGAGCGCGCCCGCAATGGCGGCCTGCTCGGTGACGTCGCGGTTGCCGGTCTTTTGCGCCAGCGTCGTCAGCGTCTGGCGCACGGTGCGGGCCTTGCCGATGATCTCAGCCAGGTCGCGCCCGGCGCGGACGTTCTTCTTGCCGCCTTCCGACAGGGATATATCCTTGATCACGACGTCAGTCAGATAGTTCTCGAGCGCCGCCTCGTCCTTGAGGTACAGCTCCGACTGGCCGCGCTTGACCTTAAACAGCGGCGGCTGCGCGATATACAGGTAGCCCTTGGTGATGACGTCCGGCATGTTGCGGTAGAAGAAGGTCAGCAGCAGCGTCCGGATGTGCGAGCCGTCGACGTCGGCGTCGGTCATGATGATGATCTTGTGGTAGCGGATCTTCTCGATGTCGAAGTCCTCGGGGCCGATGCCGGTGCCGAAGGCGGTGATCAGCGTGCCGAGCTCCTGATTGGCAAGAATCTTGTCAAAGCGCGCGCGCTCGACATTCAGGATCTTGCCACGGAGGGGCAGGATGGCCTGATTATGCCGGGCCCGGGCCTGCTTGGCCGAGCCGCCCGCCGAGTCGCCCTCGACGATGAAGATTTCGGATTTGGCCGGGTCGCGCTCCTGACAGTCGGCAAGCTTGCCGGGCAAGCTTGAAATATCCATTACGCCCTTGCGGCGGGTGAGCTCCCGCGCCTTGCGGGCCGCTTCGCGCGCGGCGGCGGCCTCGACGATCTTGCCGATGATGCGCTTGGCCTCGGCCGGGTTTTCCTCCAGCCAGCTGCCCAGATGCTCGCCGATTGCGCCCTCGACCACCGGGCGCACTTCGCTTGACACCAGCTTGTCCTTGGTCTGCGATGAGAACTTCGGATCCGGCACCTTGACCGACAGCACGCAGGTCAGGCCCTCGCGCATGTCGTCGCCCGTGGGCTTGAGCTTTTCCTTTTTCAGCAGGCCTGAATCCTCGGCATATTTGAGCATCACGCGCGTCATGGCGCTGCGGAAGCCTTGCAGGTGTGTGCCGCCGTCGCGCTGCGGGATATTGTTGGTGAAGCAGAGCATGGTCTCGTGATAGGCGTCGGTCCATTCCAACGCCGCCTCGACCGTCATGCCGCTGGCCTCGGCCTCGATGAAGATCGGCTTCTTCAGCAGCGAGACCTTGTTGCGGTCCAAATAGCCGACGAAGCTCTCGATCCCGCCCTCGAAGTGGAACTGGACTTCCTTGGCCTCGCCGTGGCGTTCGTCGCGCAGGAAGATATTGACGCCGGAGTTTAGGAAAGCGAGCTCGCGTAGCCGGTCCTCGAGCGTAGTGAAGTCGTATTCGGTCATGGTGAAGGTGACCGGCGAGGCGAGGAACGTAACTTCGGTGCCGTTGCGCTCGCCCTTCTCCAACTGCCGGGTTTCTTTCAGCGGCGCTTCGGGGTCGCCGTTGCGAAAGCGCATGAACCATTCCTTGCCCTCACGCCGGATTTTCAGGTCAAGACGTTCTGAAAGCGCGTTGACGACGGACACGCCGACGCCGTGCAGGCCGCCTGAGACCTTGTAGGAGTTCTGGTCGAATTTTCCGCCCGCGTGCAGCTGGGTCATGATGACCTGCGCGGCGGAGACTTTTTCCTCCTTGTGCAGATCGACCGGGATGCCGCGGCCGTTGTCCTTGACGGTGACCGAGCCGTCGGCGTTCAGGATAACGTCGATGCGGTCGCAGTGGCCGGCGAGCGATTCGTCGATGGCGTTGTCGACAACCTCGTAGACCATGTGGTGCAGACCCGAGCCATCATCGGTGTCGCCGATATACATGCCCGGACGCTTGCGAACCGCATCGAGACCTTTCAGGACCCGGATCGATTCGGCGCCGTATTCGGCAGCCGATTCCGAGGTCGATTTGCGGGCGGGTTCGCTCATGAGAGGCCTTTGCGGGATAACGGATACGCGCCTGAAAAATGAGGCTGCGAAACG
>DATJGZ010000102.1:0-2840 GCA_035494535.1 Patescibacteria group bacterium
CGTCGCGGCGGCCGCGTTCTACAACCCGGCGGCCTACGGCATCGGCTATATCGGCGAGATCCATATCAATTCGATCATCGAGATGTCGCTGGGCGTCGCCATCGGCGCCATCACCTTCACCGGCTCGATCATCGCCTGGGGGAAATTGCAGGGCGTCATCACCGGCAAGCCGGTCGTTTTCAAGGGCCAGCATGCGCTGAACGCCGTTCTCGGCATCGCGCTTTTGGTCCTGATCGGCACGCTCTGCAGCACGCAAAGCGCCGTAATCTTCTGGTGCATTGTCGTTCTGGCACTCTCTCTCGGCGTGCTCATGATCATCCCGATCGGAGGCGCGGACATGCCGGTCATCGTCTCGATGCTCAACTCTTATTCGGGATGGGCGGCCGCCGGCATCGGCTTCACGCTGCACAACAACCTTCTCATCGTCACCGGCGCGCTGGTCGGCTCCTCGGGCGCTATCCTGTCCTACATCATGTGCAAGGGCATGAACCGGTCGTTCCTCAATGTCCTGCTCGGCGGCTTCGGCGGCGAACAGGCGGCGGGCGCCGCCGCGGGCGCACAGGGTGATCGCACCGCCAAGATAGGCTCCGCCGAAGATGCCGCATGGATCATGAAGAACGCCTCAAGCGTCATCATCGTGCCCGGCTACGGCATGGCGGTGGCGCAGGCGCAGCACTCGCTGCGCGAGATGGCCGACAATCTCAAGAAAGAAGGCGTCAAAGTCCGCTATGCCATCCATCCGGTGGCGGGCCGCATGCCCGGCCATATGAACGTGCTGCTCGCGGAAGCGAATGTGCCGTACGACGAAGTGTTGGAGCTCGAGGACATCAACCGCGACTTCGCGCAGACCGACGTGGTCTACGTCATCGGCGCCAACGACATCACCAACCCCGCCGCCAAGACCGATCCGCAATCGCCGATCTACGGCATGCCGGTGCTCGACGTCGACAAGGCCAAAACCGTGCTGTTCGTGAAGCGTTCGATGGGTTCGGGCTATGCCGGCATCGACAATCCGCTGTTTTATGCAGCCAACACCATGATGCTGCTCGACGACGCCAAGAAAATGACCGAAGGCATCGTCAAGTCGATGGAGCACTGATTACGGCGCCGCCGGCCCGCAAGGGTTGTGGGGCGCCACCATGAGCGTCTGCTTCACGCCCTCGATCATCTCGAACGATTTCTCGCCGGACTTGAAGGTATGGATTTTCCAGTCGCCGTCGCCAAGGCGTGAATCATCGAGATAAAGCAAAATTGATCCGGCCTTGAGCGCGCCATCCTCGGCCAGCGCCTCCAGCAGCATGTCGGCATTGCCGTTGATATTGAACGACGTTCCCGTAACCCCGTTTTCGCTCTTTTCCTGCGACGCATAGAATACAAGCGCTTTCTGCCCGCCCGTATTGACGAAAGCAGCGCCCAGCGTCGGATCGTTTGTATATTCGACCAGCGGAATGATCTTGTTCTCCTGCAGGAAGGTCCAGAGGTCCTTGTCGCCCACCATCGCGTTGCCGAGAGCAAAATTATCGCCTTCGAGCTGCGCGATGTCGTGCGCGTCGAGCTCGCGCTTCATGCGGCCGCTTTCATTCTGGATTAGGCTGACGGCCAACTGCGCCGAAAGCCCTGCGTCGGAGATACCCGTTACCTTGCACGCCCCCGCGGCTTTGGTACGAAGATCGTAAATCGAGCGGATGAGCTGTTCATCGAGCTCTTCCTGAGTGGGTCCCGGGGGCTGCGCCGGTTCTTCCTCGACGACCGGCGTCGACACCGGCAGTGAGGGCGACGCCAATGGCGTGGATTCGTGCGTCTCTGCCGACCGGGTCGGCGCCGCCGGTTTGTCGGGCATATGCTTGACGACCTGATTGAAAGCGAACCCGAGGGCGACGACACCGATAACCGCCACACCAGCCTTTTGCACATTATCCATTTAAAAGAATCCTTTGTTATGACGACAAACGGCCGATTACTACCATATGGAATTTGACTATGTCAAAATAATTGCCGTTGCTGCGCCGCCGCACATTCCCCGTTTGTGAAGTCTCCTTGTATTTTCTATGCTTTGGCCATGGCGGAAGAAGAGTCCTTAAAGGACCGATTTCAGCAGCCGGCAGGATGGAACTGGGAGACGATGACGAACGAGCGCGGCGCGCAGCTGCGCTACGGCATGTCTCTTCCGGCAGGCAAGCCGCGCGCCCATATCGTCTATGTCGAAGGCCTTTCGGAATTCGCGGAAAAAACATTCGAGCTCGCGCGCGACTTCAACCGTGAATCCTGCGGATTTTACGTTTTTGACCGGCAGGGTCAGGGCCTGTCGGGCCGCTTCCTGAAGGATCCCGGCAAAGAACATTCCGAGGGCTTCAACCATGACGCCGACGACCTCGCGCAGTTTATCCGCACCAAGGTGCCGCACGATGCGCCCGTCATCGTCCTCGCTCATTCCGCCGGCGGACTGATCACGATGCTGGCGGCGCACGACAACCCCGATCTGGCTGACGGCGTCGTCATGACGGCGCCCTTGCTGGGCATCCAGAATCCGATGGCCAGAAACATCGAGCGTTTCTGGGCAACAATGCCGGAACCGCGCTGCCTGAGCGAACATTATATTCCCTTCACCGATCCGAAGGTCTGGAGACGCTCCGAGAAGCGCGATGACCCGGCGGTGGATGAATTCTCCAGCGATCCGGAGCGCAGCCTCGTCCACGATTACTGGCGTGAAAAAAATCCGGGCCTGCGCACAATCGGTCCGACGTGGGGTTGGGTCCGGGAATCCTGCAAAGCCATCGTGAAGACGCGCAGCGCCGGCTACCTCGAATCCATACAAACCCCGTTGGCCATCTTCACCGGCG
>DATJGZ010000103.1:0-5078 GCA_035494535.1 Patescibacteria group bacterium
AGGACCGTGAAAATGACAATAATAACAGCGCGCTACACACGTATTTTTTCCGCAGCCGGGCCTTTATTTAGCCATGCGGATGCCTTAGGATGATTCAGGTTTTTTAGCGCCATTCAGGGAGTAGGAATTATGGCCAAGATCAAGGTTAAGAATCCGGTTGTCGAAATCGACGGCGACGAAATGACGCGCATCATCTGGCAGTGGATCCGCGACCGGCTGATCCTGCCGCACCTCGACGTCAACCTGATGTATTTCGACCTCTCGATCCAGAACCGCGACAAGACCGAGGACAAGGTCACCCTCGATGCCGCGAACGCGATCAAGAAGCACGGCGTCGGCGTCAAGTGCGCGACCATCACGCCCGACGAGGCGCGGGTCAAGGAATTCAACCTCAAGAAAATGTGGAAGTCGCCCAACGGCACCATCCGCAATATCCTCGACGGCACCGTGTTCCGCGAGGCCATCATCTGCCGCAACATCCCGCGCTACGTGCAGGGCTGGACCAAGCCGATCGTCATCGGCCGTCACGCCTTCGGCGACCAGTACCGCGCCACCGACGTGAAAATCCCCGGCCCCGGCAAGCTGACCATGACCTATACGCCCACGGGCGGCGGCAAGGCCGAAAGCTGGGAAGTGTTCGATTTCCCGGGCCCGGGCGTCGCCATGGGCATGTACAACCTCAACGCGTCGATCGAAGGCTTCGCGCGCTCCTGCTTCCATTACGCGCTCGAGCGCGAATGGCCGCTGTATATGTCGACCAAGAACACCATCTTGAAGCAGTATGACGGCCAGTTTCTGCAGATTTTCGCCGCGCTATACGAAAAGGAATTCAAGGCGCAGTTCGAGGCGAAGAAAATCTGGTACGAGCACCGCCTGATCGACGACATGGTCGCCTATGCCGTGAAATCGAACGGCGGGTTTGTGTGGGCCTGCAAGAACTACGACGGCGATGTGCAGTCCGACGTCGTGGCTCAAGGCTTCGGCTCGCTCGGCCTGATGACCTCCGTGCTGCTGACGCCGGACGGCAAGTGCGTCGAGGCCGAGGCCGCGCACGGCACGGTCACGCGCCACTACCGCGAATACCAAAAGGGCAATCCGACCTCGACCAATCCGGTCGCCTCGATCTTCGCGTGGACGCAGGGGCTGAAATACCGCGGCCAGTTCGACGGCACGCAGGACGTGGAAGCCTTCGCCGAGGCGCTCGAGCGCACCTGCATCGAGACCATCGAGGCCGGTCACATGACCAAGGACCTCGCGCTGCTGGTCGGCGAGAAGCAGAAATGGCTGACGACCGAGGCTTTCATGGACAAGATCGCCAACGGCCTCGACGCGCGGCTCAAGAAAGCGGCCTGATCCGGCGGCTTGCCGGGCGGCCCGACCCCCACCATTTTTTTGCAGGCGGGACGCACGAAGCGTTTGCATAGTGCGCCCTGATGCGCTAGGAATATCAGCGCTTTAGACAGGAATTGGGCATGAACACGAGACTTCTGGCACTGACGGGGCTGATCGGCGCGGGACTTATTATAGGGTCTGCGGCGCAGGCGGCGGAAAATTCGGGCGCCACCATCAAGCCCGCGCATCACCGTCATCACCACGGCAAGAAGACGGCGGGCATGGGCCCGTTCCAGCCCGCGAGCGCAACCGCGTTCGACGGCATCGCCATCGGCGAGACGAAACACTACAAAGCCAAATACGAAGACACCATGGTGGCTCTCGCGCGCGCCAACGACGTCGGCTATGTCGAGCTGCTCGCAGCCAACCCGGGCGTCGACCCGTGGCTGCCGGGCCGCGACACCGACATGATTATCCCGAAGATGCATATCCTGCCGATCGACGCGCCGCACGAGGGCATCGTCATCAATCTGCCGGAGATGCGCCTGTTCTATTATCCGCGCTCGGGCGGCAAGCCGTACAGTTTCCCGATCGGCATCGGCCGCGAAGGGCTGCAAACGCCGGTCGGCCAGACCAACGTGCGCTCCAAGGCCAAGGATTTCGACTGGCGGCCGACGCCGCGCATGCGGGCCGAGGACCCGACGCTGCCCGAAGTGGTGGGGCCGGGCGACGACAACCCGATGGGCAAATACGTGCTCTATCTCGGCTGGGCCGAGTACGGCATCCACGGCACCAACAAGCCCTACGGCATCGGCCGGCGCTCATCGTCGGGCTGCATACGTCTTTATCCCGAGGACATCGAGTTCCTGTGGCCGCAGGTGCCGACCGGCACAAAGGTCACGGTGGTGAACCAGCCGATCAAGGCGGCGTGGATCGGCAGCAAATTGTACGTCGAGGCGCATCCGACCATGGCGCAGGCCGACCGCATGGAAATGGGGGCGCCCGGCGACGCGCCGACATATGAGATGTCGGAGCAGGATATGAAGTTCATCCTGCGCGCGGCCGGGCCGTTCGCGGGGCAGGTCGACTGGGTGAAGGTGCGCCAGATCGTCAAGGAGCGCCGCGGCTATCCGATTTCGGTCGCGACCAGGCCCGAGCAGGCGACGGTGACGCAGGCTGCCGACAAGTCCGCCGATGAGCCGAAGAATGAGGCGAAGGTCGAGCCCGCGGCTGACAGCGGCGTGGACACGGCACCTGCGGCCGATGAAAAGGATTCGGATCAGTCGCTGTAATTACGCGGTCTTGAGGTCGCGGAAGCCGATCATCTTCTTTTTGTCCTCGTCCCACAGCGACCACAGCAGGCAGCGGAAGCTCTCGAGCAGCGTGATGCGGTTCATCTGCTGCAGCTCGGGGCTGCCGTCGAGGCATTTTTGCAGCCGGTAGTTCGGCACGGCCGAGCAGAGATGGTGGATGTGATGCAGGCCGATATTTCCGGTGAACCATTGCAGGACCTTGGGCAGCGCGTAGTAGGAGCTGCCGAGCACAGCGGCCTCGGCGAAAGTCCAGTCGCCCTCATATTCCCAGTAGCCTTCCTCGAACTGGTGCTGCATGAAGAATAGCCATCCGCCAATGAAGGCCGTGAGCGCCACGATCGGGATGTAAAGGAATACAACGGGCTTCCAGCCCAAAACCGTGATAGCGATGCCGTAGACGACGGCGAGCGCGACGTTGAGCGACATGATGCTGGGCAGGCTCTGCTTTTTGGGCATCGAGTGGAAATTGTCGCCCAGATACGAGACATTTTGCGCCGGCGAGAATCGTTGCAAAACCAGGATGTGTAGCGGCGTGCCGACAACTAGGAGCACAAAGGGATTGCGGAAGATACGATACGACAGTTTCTGGTGCAGGGGCAGCGCCTCGTATTCCTTCACCGTCAGCGTGTCGATGGCGCCGAGCGTCCGGCGGCTCAGATTGCCCGAGGCGGCGTGGTGCATATTGTGGGCGCGGCGCCAGTAATCATAGGGCGTGAATGTCAGAATGCTGATGAAGCGGCCGACCATGTCATTCATGCGCTTCGTCGGCAGGAACGAGCCGTGGCCGCAGTCGTGCTGGATGATGAACAGCCGCACCAGCAGGCCGGAGGCCAGCAGCAACAACGGCAGCCAGACATGGGGCAGGTCGCGATTGAAAGCCCAAAGTGTCGCCGCCAGCGTTCCAAAAAACAGCGCGGAGGTGGTGACAAGCTGGAACAGCGCGCGCGGGATGCTCGCACCCTTGAAGCTCTGGCAATGCGCCGAGAGCTTTTTAAGCTTCTGCCTGACGTCTTCCGGGGAAGCGACACTAAAGGAGGACGCGGGCGCGGCCCGTGCCAATGGAACATCGTACATAAGTGGTTATCCCCGCGTTACTCTTAAACAAATAGCCTGTTTACTATTGTGGCGTTTTTGTGTCTGCGCGGCAAGCGCAATGACAAATCGGTAATTATGAATATAGCAATGTGGTGCTAAAACAAGGCTAAACCGGAATTTTATTCGGCCGCTGAGACGTTGACCACCTCGGTCGAAGACTGTCCGGCGGCATTGACGAGGTGGACGGTGTGCTGCCCGGGGGAAGGCGACCATAGCAGCGGCGTCTTGGCATCGCCGGCGCCGATCAGCTCTGTCCCGTCGAACCAGTAGAGTTGGTCTGTCTGCTGCGCGTCGGCCTGCAGCGGAATACGCAGCTTCTCCGCGCTCTGATAGCTCGCCACATATGATATGCCGCCGCGCGGCGACAGGATTTTGGGTCCTGCCGCCGTGCCGGGTGAGGCCGCAATCGGTGACTTGCCGGGAATGAACCAGTCCTTCTGCGTCACCCGGCAATTGCCGGGCAGGCCGGTGGCGGTGCAGATGTCGATGAAGCTCACGTTGCGGGCGCGCAAGGCTGGGCCGACGGTGTCGACCAGCCGTTCCTGCGCCATCACGGCGCGCGCGATCTCGAAGAACAGCGGCGCGGCGCGCTCGACGCCGATGAAGCTCGGGTTCGGATGGCCGTCGAAATGCCCGGTCCAGACGACAAGTACATAAGGGCCGAAGATTCCGGCGGTCCATGCATCCCGAAAACCGCTCGATGTGCCCGTTTTCCAATAGACGGGCAGGGAGGAGCCGTGCGTGAAAGCAAGCGTGTCCGGCGCGGGATGCATGATCATCTGCGCCGCCAGCAGCGCCGACTCGGGCGAAAGCATCTGACGGCCGGGTTCATACTTGTCGTCCCTGAGCTGCCGCAACTCCTGTAGGCGTCCGCCATTTGCTAGCATGGCGTAGAGCCGCGCCATCATGCGCATCTCGACCTCCGCCCCGCCGAGGACGATGGACAGGCCGTACCATGACTTGTCATGGGGGAAGTCCGCGCCGGCCTTCTGCATGAAATCGTAGAGGTCAGGCTTGATCTTCGTGTTGAGCGTGATGGCCGGGATGTTGCGGCTCAGCACCAGCGCGTCGCGGGCGGAAATCTTGCCGATGAACTTGCCGTCGAAGTTGGTAGGCCGGTATTCGGCGAAATAGGCCGGGTCGTCGTTGAGCAGCGTTTCGGGATGGATGACGCCCTGATCGAGTGCGAGCGCATAGATGAAAGGCTTGAGCGTCGAGCCCGGCGAGCGCAGTGCTGCCGTGCCGTCGACCTGCCCGTCGATGCCGTGGTTGAAGAAATCGGCCGAGCCGACCAGCCCACGGATTTCCATGCTCGGGACATGCACCAGCATGGCGGCG
>DATJGZ010000104.1:0-3010 GCA_035494535.1 Patescibacteria group bacterium
TCGGAAGGATTTTTCCGGTGTGTGGAAGGTGAAGTCGCGGTTTAGCCGCCATGTCACCAGAATCGCAATCGCAAACGAAGGTAGGCGCGCTAGCAGCGGCGGCACATGCCAGCGCCATATTTCTGCCTGCAGAATCCCGCCGTCGGTCAGAAAACCGATGGCGCCGACGACAAAAAAACGAGCAAAAATACTTTCCTTCAGAAGCTGTACGATCTCTTTCACGCCCGCTCCCGCAACTTCTTGTGCGACAGCGGCGGCAGCGCCAGATAGGCCAGCCGCTTTTGCTCCAGTCGCCCGCGCCCCACTGAATCGAGAACGATGCCGCAGACGAAGCTGACCAGCGCCATGATCATGAGGCCGGCCGTCAGGACCGCCCGCGCCATGCCCGCGACCATGCCGGTGTGGTGGAATTCCTCAAGCACCAGAACCCCGAAACATGCGCCGATGAAAAATAACACGGCGGCAATCACTGAGAAAAACAGGATCGGCTTGACGTCCTTGAACAGCAGCGCGATCAGATTAAGAATGCGAATGCCGTCGGCGTAGGTATTGAGCTTGCTGGCCGTTCCCGGCGCACGCTCGTAATAGCTCGTCTCCACCTCGCCGGTCGGGATGTTCAGGCTCAGGGCATGTACGGTGATCTCGGTCTCGGTCTCGAAGCCGCGCGAAAGCGCCGGGAAGCTCTTGACGAACCGGCGCGAAAAGGCGCGATAGCCGGACAATATGTCGGTCAGCCCGCGGCCGAAAATATATATGACCGTGCCTGTCAGAACCTTGTTGCCCCATTCGTGCCCCGCGCGGTAGGCCGCCTGCCCCTCGACCGCTAGCCGTGTGCCGACGACCATATCGAGATTCTCGTCGATGAGTTTTTGCACAATTTTAGGGGCGTCGCTTGCGTCATATGTGCCGTCGCCGTCCGCCATCAGATAGATATCGGCCTCGATGTCGGCGAACATGCGGCGAACAACGTTGCCCTTGCCCTTGACCGGCTCGGATCGTACCACGGCCCCGGCCTTGCGGGCTTCCTCGGCCGTATTATCGGTAGAGTTGTTGTCGTAGACATAGACGGTTGCTTCTGGCAGCGCCGTCCGGAAGTCGCGCACTACCTTCCCGATGGCCGGGCCTTCGTTATGGCAGGGCAGCAATATGGCGATGCTCATGGGGAACCCCTTGGATCAGGCTTCAATCATACCAGCATCGGCGTCCTTGCCAAGCGGGGCCGGGGTTTATGGCTAAAAATTCCCTCTTAGGGGCCTCGAAATTATTGATCGTGTGGCACCGGACCTGTAAAATCCCATCCCATGAGCCAGCAGGTCGACCCCAAGTTTCTCGAAGTTCTCGTGTGCCCGGTCGCGCATGTGCCGCTGCGGTACGACGCAGCGAAGCAAGAGCTGATCTCCGACCAGGCGAAACTGGCCTATCCGATCCGCGACGGTATCCCGATCATGCTGGCCGACGAAGCCCGGAGGTTAGACGCATGACCGCCGCCCGCGTCGTCATATTCGACACCACATTGAGGGACGGCGAACAGTCGCCCGGCTGCTCGATGAACCTCGAGGAAAAGCTGCGCATGGCCGCGGTGCTCGACGCCATGGGCGTCGACATCATCGAAGCCGGATTTCCGATCGCCTCCAAGGGCGATTTCGAGGCCGTGCAGGCCATCGCCAAAACCGTCAAGAACGCCGTGGTCGCGGGGCTGTGCCGCGCCAAGGGCGCCGACATCGAAGCCAGCGCTCAGGCCATCGCGCCCGCCAAACGCAAGCGTATCCATACCTTTATCTCCACCTCGCCGCTGCATATGAAATACAAACTGCAGATGGCGCCCGAGAACGTGCTCGACGCCATCGCCGAAAGTGTGGGCACTGCGCGCAAATTCACCGATGACGTCGAGTGGTCGGCCGAGGACGGCAGCCGGACGGAGGACGATTTCCTCTGCCGCGCGGTCGAGACGGCGATCAAGGCCGGCGCCACTACCATCAACATCCCCGACACGGTCGGCTACGCCATCCCCGAGGAATACGGCGCGAAGTTCAAAATGCTCAAGGAGCGCGTGCCCAATATCGACAAGGCCATCCTGTCGGTCCACTGCCATAACGACCTCGGCCTCGCCGTCGCCAATTCACTGGCAGGCCTTGAGAATGGGGCACGGCAGGTTGAATGCACCATCAACGGCATCGGTGAGCGCGCGGGCAACGCGGCGCTTGAGGAGATCGTCATGGCCATCCGCACGCGCCATGACAAGCTCGACTTCCAGACCGGCATCGACACGACCATGATCACCAAGGCCTCGCGGACGCTTTCGAGCATCACAGGCTTTTCGGTGCAGCCAAACAAAGCCGTCGTCGGCGCCAACGCCTTCGCCCATGAAAGCGGCATCCACCAGGATGGCATGCTCAAGAACGCCAAGACGTACGAGATCATGACGCCGGAGTCGGTCGGCCTCAAGCAGACGACGCTGGTGATGGGCAAGCACTCGGGCCGCCACGCCTTCCGCAAGAAGCTAGAGGAACTGGGCTACAATCTTGGCGACAATGCGCTGGAGGACGCCTTCAAGCGCTTCAAGGACCTCGCCGACCAGAAAAAAGAAATTTATGACGAGGACGTCATCTCGCTCGTGGACGAGGAGGCTGCGCGGCACCTACGCAAGGGCGAGCGGGTATCGTTCGTCTCGCTGCAAGTCGAGGCGGGATCCAAGGGGCCGCAGGTGGCGGAGCTTGAGCTGACCGTGGACGGCGAACTCAAAGCCGCCACCGCGCGCGGCAACGGCCCGGTCGACGCCATTTTCTCGGCCATACGCACCATCTTTCCGCACCCTGACGTGGAACTCTCGATGTTCAAGGTACACACCGTTACCGGCGGCACCGATGCACAGGCGCGCGTGACGGTCAAGCTGGAGGAAGACGGGATGGTGACCTACGGCCAGAGCGCCGATGTCGACACCATGATCGCCTCATGCTGCGCCTATCTGCACGCGCTCAATAAAATGATCCTGCGGCAGGGCCACGCCGAA
>DATJGZ010000105.1:0-4504 GCA_035494535.1 Patescibacteria group bacterium
GCAAGGCCTCGATCGTCGTCGGCGTCACCGACGACCTGACCAAGACGATCAGCGCCGTCGATCTCGTGAAAATCGGCGCCGAGAAGCTCGGCGGCAAGGGCGGCGGCGGCCGTCCCGACATGGCGCAGGCCGGCGGCCCCAATGTGGAAGCCGCCAACGACGCCATCAGAGCCATCGAGAAGAAGTTGAGCGCGTGAGCGCACTCGACCGCAGCCGCAAGACTGAATTCGCCGGCATGGGCGAGGCATACGACCGTGCGCGTCCCTCATATCCGGCGGCGCTGTTCCGCGAGCTCGATAACCACTTCCATTTCAAGATGGGCCAGAAAGCATTGGAGATCGGCTGCGGCACCGGCAAGGCAACCGTTCATCTGGCGACCTGCGGCCTCGACGTTACGGCCATCGACATCGCGCCCGACCTGCTCGATATCGCGCACACGAAACTTCAAGGCGGCAAGGTGAAACTGGTGAAGTCGTCATTCGAGGATTTCACCGCGCGCGACCATTCGTTCGACTACATCGCCGCGGCGCAGGCCTTTCACTGGATCGATCCCGCAATTGCATGCCCGAAAACGCACAAACTCCTTAAAAAAGACGGCGCGCTGATCCTGATTTGGAATATCCGCTGGAACGAAGACAACGAGGAACGCCGGGCGCTGGATAAAATCTATCAGGAGCACGCCCCCGCCCTTGCCCGCAACCAGGCCGGCGGCAAGAGCGCCGCGACCGGCACGTCCGAGACCGCCTACCGCGAGGCGAAAACCACGCTGGAAAAGGCAGTGGGCGAGGGACAGTTCCGTGACCTTAAATCCTTCTCCGTGCGCTGGCAGCAGACGCTCTCGGCCATCGAATACGTCGCCCTGCTGGGGACCTATTCCGACCATGCGCGGCTGCAACCGGCCGAAAAGGAAAAGCTGTATGCGGCGGTCGAGAAGCTGATCAACGAGCGTGGAAGCAAAATCGTTGTTCCTTATGATTGCGTGGCATTAACAGCCATTGCCGCCTGAATTTTATTGACATAATACATTAACACCTGCTAGGATGCGCCCTGAAATTGGGGATGCTTTTGCCTAAGAACATAATCATTTGCTGTGACGGTACGGGAAACGAGATCGGCAGCCGGAGCTCAAACGTCTTCAAGCTGTCCCAGTGCCTGAAGAAGGGCGAAACGGTTTTCTATGATCCCGGAATCGGCACGCTCGGCATGCCCGATGACTGGGACCGCGGGCGCCAGCGCCTGAAGGAAGTCTTCAGCCTGGCGACCGGCGTCGGCTTTTATCAAAATATAGTCGACAGCTACAACTTCCTCGTCAAAAATTACGAGCCCGGCGACAATATTTATTTATTCGGCTTTAGCCGCGGCGCCTATACCGTGCGCGCCGTGGCCGGCCTCATCAACACAGTCGGCCTTCTGAATCCAAACCAGCTAAATCTCACGCCCTATGCGCTCAAGGCCTATCGCAACGCCTGCGGCAGCAATGACCTCAGCATCGGCTTCAATTTCGGAAAGGACACGCGCGCCGCACATCCTCCCATCAAATTCATGGGAGTCTGGGACACGGTAAACTCGGTCATGGTGCCCAATGGCTTGAACCGTTTCTGCCAGCTGAAACTTCCCTACTCGCTGCAAAATCCCTCTATTGAGACCGTGCGGCAGGCTCTGTCCATCGACGAGAAGCGACGGATGTTCCGGCCCAAAATGTGGCTCGAAGAGCCGGGCTTCTTTCAGCCGCCGTTCAGCGACACGGAGAAGAAATCGCAGGACATCAAGCAAGTTTGGTTTGCGGGCGACCATTCGGATATCGGCGGCGGTTATGCCGAGCACGAAAGCGGCCTCGCAAAAATCGCACTCAAATGGATGATCGACGAGGCGGAAAAGGCCGGCCTTCAGGTCGACCGCCGTATGGTCAGCCATATCGTCTGCGGCGAACACGTTCCCGGAGAGCGCAAATTCTGCACTGAAAATGCCTTGGCGCCGATGCATAATTCACTCTCAGGCGCATGGAAAGCGCTGGAATGGTGGCCCCGCAAGATCGAGGCCCGCGAATGGCCCGAGCGCAAGTCGGTTCTAGGCTATTACATTCCCGCAGGCGAGCCCCGGCACATACCCGAAAACGCATTAATACATGCATCTGTGCTTGAGCGCATGGAGAGGGATCCGTCTTACCGCCCCGTCAATCTGCCCGCGCACTATCGGATCGAGGGCGGGCCCGAAATGGCCTGTCCCTTGCCGGCAACGCCATCGGCAAAAGAAACGATAAAACTGAATGCCTGATTACGGCGCGAAAGCCTAGCCGATGATGTACGTCTTCGCGGTCATTTTGGGATCGTGCGCCATCTTCAGGATTGGCTGCAACTGCGCGGCGGCATCATGTTCGCGCATCAGGATCTTCAGGATCGGATTGTTCGGGTTCGGCGCCATCGCGCGGTCGTAAGGTATGGTCAGCAGCACGTCATAGCCGTGACGCATCGCCTCGAGGTCATGGATCGGCTTAATCAGATCGCCGCAGTACCCAGCCAACAGGGCCATCCTGTGAGCAAGGCGGTAATCCGTGGCGCTGAACTTGGCGGCAAAGCGGTTGAAGTCGCGCTTCATGCGGTAGATGCGATGCGTCAGCGCCTCGGCGTCCTGCATCGCGGCGACGCGCGCCTGGATCTCGCCGACATGATGGCCGGCATTGTCGTTTGCGGCGATGTCGTATTTCTGCATGACCCGCCGCATGCCGTTCTTGAGCGGCTCGGCGAAATTGTCAACGTAATAGATCAGGCGGTTTCCTGCGATTTCGATGGCATCGCCGCCCTCGGTCGGCTCGATGAGTTTGCGCAGCGCCTCGACCTGCTTCCAGTGACCAATCATGATCGAGCCGCGCACATAATCGGTGATGGTGTCGCCGTTGCTGGCCTCCTCTTCGGATTTGTCCTGAAGGCGCTGCAATGTCTTATTCTTGGCAAGGACGAACGACGCGCCAATATCGTGCGCTAGCTCCTCGCCCGTAACACGCAACGGGTCACGGAACAGGGGGGCAACCTCATGGAGTTGCTCAATTCCGCTGAACGGCTGGCGAAGATGCGGCAATGCCTTGCCCTCGCCGACCTTCTCGTAGTGACTGGTGTTCTTGTTGAATACCGTTACCAGCATGCGCCTGTTCAATTCCCAATTTGTTATGATTGTTAAGATTTTATGGGAAACATGTACAAAAATCAATAGTTTCCTGTAAAACTTGAAACTTTTTTTCGATACCCCGCTTGCGTTTTGACCAATTCCGGCTATATAACCGCCTCAGATTCAACGAAGAATGAGGGTTTTGCCATGGCCGAACGCACCTTTTCCATCATCAAACCGGACGCCACCCGCCGCAATCTGACCGGCGCGATCAACGCCATCATAGAGAAAAACGGCCTGCGCATCGTCGCCCAGAAGCGCATCAAAATGAGCCGGCCGCAGGCCGAGAAATTCTACGAGGTCCATAAGGCCCGCCCCTTCTATGGCGAATTGGTGGAGTTCATGACGTCAGGGCCGGTGGTCGTCCAGGTTCTCGAAGGCCCCAACGCCGTCACAAAATACCGCGAGGTGATGGGCGCGACCGACCCGAAAGAAGCCGCCCCTGGTACCATCCGCAAGGAGCACGCCGAGAACAAGGGCGCCAATTCCGTGCACGGCTCCGACAGCCCCGAGAACGCCAAGATCGAGATCGCGCAGTTCTTCAAGCCTGAGGAAATTGTCGGCTAGGCGCTAGCTCGCCATCCATTTTTCGAGTTCGGTGCGCGCCCGCATATTCGCGTCAGGCAGCGCGTCGAGAAGCTCTTGCAGCCCCGACGTCTGGTTTTCCTTCAGCGCCTTTTCAGCGCGGGCGGCCACACTGCTCAGCTCCTTCAGCCCGAAATTGCCGGCCATCCCTTTGAGCTCGTGCGCGCGCGCGGTCATTGCCTTCTGATCGCCGTTGGCGGCCGCCTGTCCTAGCGCGACCACGATTTCATCCGCCTTGTCGAGCAGGCCCCTGATCATGTCGTCGAAAGACTTTTTGTCGATGCTGTTGCGCAGGTCGCCCAGCACGGACTTGTCGAAAATAATTTCTCCATTTGCCGGCTTCGCGGCAGGCGCGGGCTCAACCGGCGCCGCGGCAGACGGCGCTGCCGGCGGCGGCTGTGGCTCGTATTGTTCATACGCCTCGTATGGCTCCTGCGCCCTTTGCTCACGCTCGAGCTCCTCGCCTTTTTTGATGGCTTCGGCGAAACTGTCGCTATCCAGTTCCTCCTCGGTGGGCTTGAGGTCTTCCATGCTCATGGCAAGCGCATGGATCGGCGCACGATCTTCAGTCGCGGCGGATGCAGGGGCACCTTTCTTCTCGTACTGCGCAAAGGGGTCGGGCATATCCTCCGTAGATTTCGCCGCTGCGATCGCCGCGGGCGCGCCGGCGGATACAGCCGCGTTCTTCTTCTCGTATTGCGCAAACGGATCAGGCATCTCTTCCGCCGATTTGGCCGCCGCAACCGCTGCCGGCGTG
>DATJGZ010000106.1:0-6706 GCA_035494535.1 Patescibacteria group bacterium
CAGTACTTCGCCGTCATCAACGCCGGCTGCAAGGACAAGGATATCGACTGGATCAAAAAGAACCTGCCGGCAGGCGTGAAATTCGAGAACCTGTCCGACCGCGCGCTGATTGCGCTGCAGGGGCCGAAAGCCGAAGCTGTCCTGCGCGAGACATTCAGGATCGACGCCTCGAACCAGCCTTATATGTGGCTGGAAGCCGCGAAGCTGCCGGATGGTACCGACATCTTCGTCAGCCGCGTCGGCTACACCGGCGAGGACGGGTTTGAGCTCAGCGTTCCGCCCGCGAAGGCCGTCGACGTATGGAAGGCACTGTCCGCGAACAAAGCTGTTAAGCCGATCGGCCTCGCCGCGCGCGACTCGCTGCGGCTCGAGATGGGCTATTGCCTGTACGGCCACGACATCGATCAGGACACGACGCCGGTCGAAGCCGGCCTTTCTTGGGTGATCGCTAAGGCGCATAAGGACTATATCGGTGGCAAGACGATCGTAGGCCAGCTTGAGAAGGGCGCATCGCGGCAGCGCGTTGGCGTCCGCCTTACCGACAAGGGCATTGCGCGCGAGGGGGCGGAGATCCGTGACGCCAAAGGCAAGGTCGTTGGCAAAATTACCAGCGGCAGTTTTTCGCCCACGCTCAAGCAAGCCGTCGGCATGGGCTATGTCGATTCGTCCGTTGCCGCCATCGGCAATAAGGTGGAGGTTGTCGTGCGCGACAAGCCGATTGCGGCCGAGATTGCGCCGATGCCATTCGTGCCCGCAAAAACCAAAGCGATGAAAAAACAGGCCGCCTGATCAGCGGCCGAAGGTCAGCCTGATGCCGAAAGCGACGCCTGAGGCGTGATTGGTGTCACCATTGCTCGGGTAAAGGGTGCTGCACAACGTACAAGGCTCACCCGGGCGTATGCCCATCACCGAACGCAACATGTCGCGATCCGCAACCAGTTTTGGATTACCGAAGTTTCCGCTCAGCGTGCCGCCCTCGATGGAAAATGTGATGCCCGGTCTTTGCAGGATCGGCTGTTGGAGCGCGAAATCATACATGTGGGCGGAATCATTCACGATCGAACGCTTGCTGAAGAAATCGATGGCGCGAGGAATAAAGCCGGTCGGTTTCGTGGCCGGCGGTACAGACGGTATTTGCGGCTTTGGCGCATCGGGCAGGGGTTGCGCCAGAGGCTGTGTTTGCCTTTGCGGCTGCGGTACTGGCGCGTCCGGCAGGGCAGCAGGCGCCTGACCAAAGGCGGCCAGCGAGAACGCGGCCGATAATGAAACCGCAGCAAGTGCTCGTGCTAATTTGTTCATTCTCTATCCCTGTCCGTCGGGATATTAGGCGACCGCCCGGCACGAGTCTATAAATATTATATGACAACCTGGACACCGAGTTCGACGACCTTGCCCGGAGGCAGGCGGAAGAAGTCCGTGGCGTTGGCGGCGGAGCGGGCCATCGGAATGAACAGGTGATCCTGCCATTCCGGCAGGCCCCGGCGGGCGTCGGAGACGAGGGTGCGGCGGCCGAGGAAGTAGGAGACCTCTCGCAAATCGATGTTCAGGTTGGGAGCGAGAGCCAATGCCCGCGGCACGTCCGGGCTCTCCATGTATCCGTAGTTCAGGATCACGCTGGTCATATAGGAAGCGAGGCGCTCGACAACAATCCGTTGCGATTCCGGCACCTTCGGGATGCGGGTGGTGACCACGGTCAGGATGATGTTCTGCTGATGCAGCACCTTGTTGTGTTTCAGATTTTGGATCAATGCGACCGGCGTGCTCTGCGAGTCCCCGGTCAGGAAGATAGCCGTGCCCGGGATCCTCTGCGGCGGCTCGGCATCCAGCGTGTCGATCAGTTCGGTCAGCGGTATCGTCTGCCTTCGCGCGTGCACCGCCAGATAGCGCGAACCTCGCACCCAAATGCTCATAAGCATGATCAGGAAGCTCGCAAAGATCAGCGGCACGATACCGCCGTCCAGCAGCTTCAGCATGTTGGCGGCGAGAAATACCAGTTCAATGAGGGCGAAAGGCACGACGAGACAGGCTGCAAAGAGCGGCGGGCGGTCCCATGTGCGCCACACAACGATGAAGACGAGGACTGAGGTTACAAGCAATGTGCCGGTGACCGCGATGCCGTAGGCCGACGCCAAGGAGCTTGACGAGCGGAAGACGAGGATCAGGAACAGCACCGCGAACATCAGCAAGCGGTTGACCTTAGGCATGAAGATCTGGCCCGCATGTTCCTCGGACGTGTGGCGGATTTCCATGCGGGGCAGGAGGCCCAACTGTATGGCGGAGCGGGTGAGGGAGTAGGTGCCGGTGATGACGGCCTGACTGGCGATGATCGTAGCCAGCGTGGCCAGAATCACCAGCGGCAGTAGGCCCCAGCCCGGCACCATCAGGAAGAAGGGGTTGCTGATATTATTCGGGTCGGTCAGCAGCATCGCGCCTTGGCCGAGATAGTTGAGTGCGAGGCAAGGGAAGACCAGGAATATCCAAGCGGTCTGGATCGGCTTGCGGCCGAAGTGACCGAGGTCTTCATACAGCGCTTCGGCGCCGGTAATCGACAGGAACACCGCGCCAAGGATAAGCAGCGCAAGACTCTTGTGGGCGATCAGAAGCCGGACGCCATAATGCGGGCTGAATGCCAGCAGGATGTGTGGATTGTCGATGATGTGGGCGAGACCGGCGAGGCCTAGGACGACAAGCCATAAAGTCATGATCGGGCCGAATAGAACCGATACCTTGCCCGTGCCGCGTTTTTGCAGGATGAACAGCGCCACAAGAATGACAATGGCCAGTGGCAGCACGAAGTGGGCCATGTGCGGAGCCACCAGTTCAAGTCCCTCGACCGCCGAGAGCACCGAGATGGCCGGGGTGATCGAGGCATCGCCGTAAAACAGCGCGGCGCCCGCAATCCCGAGGAACGAGATAAGCGCCGCGTTCGACTTCAGGCCTTTTTGCGCCAGCGCGGTGAGTGAAAGCATGCCGCCCTCGCCGCGGTTGTCCACGTACAGAAGGAACAGGATGTATTTCAACGTGACGATAACGATGAGCGACCACAGAATCAGCGAAAGTATGCCGAAGATTTCCGGTGCGCCGGGGGTGCCGGCGTCAGCCGCGCGCAAGACCGCTTCGCGAAAGGCGTAAATCGGGCTTGTACCGATGTCGCCGTAGACAACACCGAGACTGCCCAGCGTCAGCAGCCAGAAGCTGCCTTCATGCTCGGACTGGGTATGCGCGGAGGCATGAAACTGCGCCGCCGCAGACTGGTTGCCTTTGATCAACATGGAGGATTTTCGCTTCGCTCACGCACCGTAGGGTGTGGGGACCAGAAAACCGAACAGGATTTATCATATTTTTATGGGCAGTCCATAAATCCTTATAAAAATTTTATATCAGAAGGTGTTTCGCAGGCGCAATCTGAATCGAAAAAGCTGTTTTTCTTTCGGGGTTTCGCACGGCTAAATATAATATGGTAAATAAAAGCATACTTGACGGGGTGATGCCTAAACCGCATGTAAATGGGCCATGGCAACTAAGGAAAAGATCGAAATTCCGGCCCTGACTCCGCGCGAGATCGTCTCGGAACTCGATCGCTTTATTATAGGTCAGGCGGCCGCCAAAAAGGCCGTTGCCATTGCTCTGCGCAATCGCTGGCGTCGTCTCCAGCTCAGCCCGTCCCTGCAGGAGGAGGTCTATCCAAAAAATATTCTCATGATCGGCCCCACCGGCGTCGGCAAGACGGAGATCGCGCGCCGGCTGGCAAAGCTCGCGCAAGCACCGTTCATCAAGGTCGAGGCGACGAAGTTCACCGAGGTCGGTTATGTCGGCAAGGATGTCGAATCGATCGTCCGCGACCTGATGGAAGTCGCCATTCATATGGTGCGTGAAAAGCAGCGCCGCTCCGTGATGGCGTTGGCGCAGAGCTATGCCGAGAACCGCGTGCTCGACGCGTTGGTAGGTGAAAATGCGTCCGAGAGCACGCGCACCGCTTTTCGCGACAAGCTGCGCAAGGGCGAGCTGAATGCGCGCGAGATCGAGATTGATGTTGCGGACCGCAGCGACATGATGCCGAGCTTCGAGCTGCCGGGGATGCCGGGCGCTTCCATGAGCATGCTCAACCTCAGCGACATGCTGGGCAAAGCGATGGGCGGCGCGCGGACCAAGCGGAAAAAAATGTCGGTCGCGGAATCATACGAAGTCCTGATGCAGGACGAATCCGACAAACTGCTCGATGAAGAAAAAGTCGTGGCGCAGGCGCTCGATCTCGTGCAGCAGGGCGGCATCGTCTTCATCGACGAGATCGACAAGATCACGGCCCGGCAAGACCTTAAAGGCGGTGACGTCAGCCGCGAAGGGGTGCAGCGCGACCTGTTGCCGCTGATCGAGGGGACGACGGTAGCGACCAAGCACGGCCCGGTAAAAACCGACCACATATTGTTTGTCGCGAGCGGCGCATTCCATTACGCAAAGCCCTCGGATTTGCTAGCAGAGCTACAGGGGCGCCTCCCCATTCGCGTCGAGCTCAAGGCGCTGACGCAGAATGATTTCAAGCGCATCCTGACCGAGACCGAGGCGAGTCTGATTGTCCAGTACAAGGCGCTGATGGCGACAGAGAATGTGACATTGTCCTTTGAGGACGCCGCCATCGACGAGATCGCGCGCGTCGCGTTCGAGGTTAATGAGAGCGTCGAGAATATCGGCGCACGCCGCCTCCTGACCGTCATGGAGAAATTGCTTGAGGAGCTTAGCTTCTCCGCCGCGGATAAAAGCGGTCAGGCCGTCACAATAACGGCCGCCGATGTCCATAAGCACGTCTCCGAATTGGCAAAGAACGCCGATCTCAGTAAATTCATTCTTTAGGGTTTTGCTTCGAACAGGTCGAGCTGGCGTGAGGTTTGCGTAGCCATGAGGAGCGGCTTGTGCAGCACGTTGTTGCGCACAGGAGCGATCTGAGCGTCATCATGGACGTACAAATATATATTGAGTTTCTGCCCCGGCTCCGGCGGTTTCGATAAGGCTTCCGGCGATACATAGGGGCGCGTGGCGACGAGCAGCGCCTGTCCCATTTTGATCTTCCGCGCAAGTTCAGCAGTTTCGCAAACGATAACCGGCTGAATAATCTGATGCTGGCCGTTAAGCTCGACATCTTGAGGTTCACAAAGTATCCGCGATTTGCCTTTGCTGTTTTCCGAGCCGGCGCGCATGGGCACAACCGTAACCAGAAGACCATTGCGTTCGTCCTGCTTCGCCGCTTCGCTATGGAGGCGTTCGTAATTATCGGCGTTCGTAAAAACTTCCGGCCATGGATAGGACTTACCTTGATAGTCGAGGACCAGATTTTCAAGAGCTTCGCTTTGCAGACTGCCAAACTCCTTCTCAAGGAATTTTGTCAGCGCCTCCATTGAGGCGACCGGTTTCTTGTCGGTGTTATGCTCTGCGGCAATCCTCTGCGTACGCGTCAGGCCGCCGCGCTCAGGATGCCGATCGGAGTATTTGCCGCCGAGCGGGAAGTTCACGCGCAGGTAAAATTTACCGTCCTTGACGAAGCTCTGGTAACGGTGCTTCTTCGCAATCGTTTCGTAATCGTAGTCGCAGCCTTCGCGATGCTTGCTGCCGGCGTTGCGAGCGAACGTCGCTTCGATTTTCTCGGTGTTCTCCTTGCGTCGATGGCTCTTCACCAGATGGAAGTGAGCGTCGCAATGCGGATCAAGGCACTTGAAATCGTGCTTGTGGCGATCGGATTCGGGAACGTCCGCTGCGCGCACGACTTTCTCAAATTCGCCTTTAAGGCTGAATGATCTCGCCTTTTTCATACTTCGACCCGGGAACAGTGAAAAGTTAATGTGTTTATGAAAAAGATTTTAATACATCTAAAATCAGGCGGGAAATTACTGGAATTGCGGCGGATTGTAAATATAATTTACCCATAAAACATATGAGCACGAGAACAGAACAACTTAGAAAGTCATTTGATGGGGTTGTCCGTCCTGCGCGGGCAGGGGATCTCCCCGCCATCATGATCGTCGAGAATAGCTGTTTCGGCAGCGAACGTTACGATGATGGCATGATGGACGAGTACCTCCAGGCGAGTCTCGAAGATGGACGGACGCCATTGCTGGTGGCTTTCGAGAACGCTGCCGCCGATAAAAAGGGCGATCCGGCCGGGTATGTTCTTGGCGAGATGGAAGACGACCGCACAGGTCATATTGTAAGCGTCGCTGTCATGGAGAATCTGCGTGACCGCCATCTGGGCGGTCTGCTGGTCGACCGCGTCTGCGCGAGCTTGCGGCAGGCCGGAGCACAGCGGATCCGGCTTGAAGTCCGCAAGGAAAATGCGGCGGCAATCCACCTTTACGAGAAGCGTGGTTTTTCGCGGACGGACGACCTTCCCGACTATTACGGCCCCGGCGAGGACGGAATTGAAATGACGCTTGAATATGGACCGACACCGGGCTGATCAACGTCCCCTTTTTCGCCGGATTAGGACATATAACGCGCCGTCGCCGCCATGCCGCCTTTGCGCCGGATAAAAGCGCAGAACCATTCCCGCAAAATTCTCCTCGCGCAGCCATTGCGGAACCCTTTCGCGCAATATGCCGGGCGATCTTTCGTACCAAGGTTCGTCGTTGTCCCGGCGGTGTCTTGTGCCGGTGCCCGTAATAATAAGGACGCAACGGCGGCCGCGTTGGTATCCCTGATGAATAAAATTTCGCAGCGC
>DATJGZ010000107.1:0-2938 GCA_035494535.1 Patescibacteria group bacterium
CGTGTAACCGAGTTGCACCCCGATATTCTCGATCGCTGCGTTGTCGGCATCGACATTGGCCTGCGCCGTCGCGTAGGCCGCGCGCGCATTGTCCTGATCGGCGCGGGAGGCGAAACCCTGCTTGCCCAGCTCTGCCAGGCGGTCGTACTGGCGTTTTGCGTTGTCCAGTTGAGCCTTGTCTCGCTCGAGATTGGCTTGCGTCTGCACCCGCTGCGCCTTGAGGGTGCGATCATCGAGCACGAACAGCACATCGCCGGCCTTGACGGTGTCGCCATCATGAAACTTGACCTCCATAACCTGCGAATCGATCCGCGATCTGACAGCGACCGACTGGAAGGGCATTACGGTTCCGACCGCCTTGAGGCGGATCGGCACATCCTGCCGCGTTACCGAGGCCACCTTGACGGCCACGGGTGGGCTCTCCATATGGCTGCCGGCGGACTTGCCGCCGCCCGCGGGCCGAAACCACAGCCATGCGGCAAGCGCGACCACGATTCCCGCCGCGATCAGGACGGGCTTGAATTTCTGTCTGGTCATTGCGATCGCTCTCCCGTAACCGCCTTATATGGAAAAAATTGAGCCTAACAGCCCGCCTAAAAAGTAAAGTAGTCGGCTTCAAAATCCAGTAGTAAATATTTTAGGCTTTTTTTCGGTAAATTTTCGTCGGTCCTAAAAGCCTCGCGAAAAATAAAGTGATCTTTTACCTGCGCGGGGTTATAATAATCCTTAGTGGTCCTTTCTTTGTCACCCGTTTTCTCTTAATCTTCACACATGAGAATCAACATGAAAAAGGCGCTGCGCACCTTTATGGCCCTGTCTGCTGCGATGCTGCTTTGCATGCCGGCAGCCCGGGCTGCTGACACTCCCGCCGATATGACGGACGATGCTGCGAACGCACCGGAATACGACATGCAGGGCGAAGAGACACATCCGCCGATCAGACTGACGCCCGACAAACCGCAGATCGTGAATCTCGACACCGACGCCAGCAGCGTCATCGTCGGCAATCCAGCGCATCTCAATGCAATTATGGATACAACCCGGTCGCTGGTGCTGGTTCCGCGCGACCCCGGCGCTACGCACCTGACCGTTATGGGCCAGAATGGCAAGCCGATTATGGAACGTTATGTAATTGTTGGCGCTCCAGCGCAAAAATATATCCGTATCCGCCGTGACTGTACGGGCGTGCCGGGTAGTAGCTGCGAGCCGGAGAGTGTTTATTACTGTCCCGACATGTGCCACGAGACGGGCATACTTGCATCTAAAATGGGCCAGATGAATACGATGCCTGCCCCGAGACCCATCCCTCAGAATACAAGCGAGAATAAGGAAGGCGCTACGCCTGCGAATACAACGCCGAATGCCGGCGAGGCCGCACCGCAGAATGCCCCCGCCGATAACGGGACGCATAAGTCACCGCCGAAAGAACAGTATTTCCCCCTTTATCCGGAGCAATAAGGACAATGAGAACCTCCATCACAGCACTCCTTTTGTCGGTCGCTTTTGCGCTTCCTCTGGCAGGTTGCGCCTCCACGGATAATGGCCCCGGAAGTACCCAGCAAAGCATCGACTCCGCGCTCGAACATGCCGCCGACGAAGCCAGTAATACCGGTAACAAGCAAGGATCGCTGGATATCCTGGAACATATGTACAAACGCGATCCTGCTAACGCCGAAACGGCCCTGAAATACGCCACGGCGCTGCAGGACGCCGGACGGAGCACGCGGGCGCTTCTGGTCCTGAACCCGTTCGTGGACGGCGGCAAGGCCGATAAAAACGCGCCGCTGCAGGTCGAATTCGCGTCGGTTGAGGCATCGGTCGGCAATTACGATCAGGCGATTGACGCAGCAAAGAAAGCCACGGCCGCTGACCCGAAAAACGCTCAAGGTTGGCACGTGCTGGGTATAGCTCTCGACGCCAAAGGCCAGCATCCGGAAGCCGAGCAGGCATTCCGGAGCGCGCTTCAGAACTGGCAGGGCGACCCGTCCCCCGTCCTTAACAATCTCGGCTTGAACCTCGCATCGCAGGGGTTTATCGACGAAGCGGTTGAAACCCTCAAAAAGGCCGTTTCGCTCGCGCCGGATCGTCCGGAGATTGAGCGCAACCTGCGCATCGTGCTGGCGCTTCAGTCACAGCCGGGCACCCACGAGAACAAACGCGTGCCCCCGCCGCCGCGCAAGCCGGACACCCGTGCGGACAATACCGTTCCAGTCGAGAAAGATGCTGCGGTCGCCGAGATAAAACCGGTTGCCGTCGAGAAGCCTGTTGTGGTAGCAAAACCGGCCGCTCCCGCAAAGGCCGAAAAAACGGTCGCGACGAAAACGGTTGCCAAACCCGTCAAGGTTGCCAAGGCGAAAGTAGCGCCCGCGCCAGCGAAGCTCAACGCGTCCGACATGGCCATCGCTCCGCCCGGAAAAGATGCCGCGAAGCCAGATGACAGCGCCGTCGTCAAGCAGCCGACAGCCGAAAAGGCGAGCGACACGAAGCCCGCCGTGGTTCCGAACGGCCGCAATAATACCTGATCTCCGGATTATAGGGTCTTTAGCCTTCAGCACGCGGACTGTTAGCTGCCGCCGCTGTGCCTGCTTTGCAGGAACTTCAGGACGGCCGGCCCCAGAATGACCACGAACAGGACCGGCAGGAAGAACGCAATCATCGGCACGGTCAGTTTGGGCGGCAGTGATGCGGCTTTTTGTTCCGCCGCCGCCATTCTCTGCTCCCGCAGTTCGTCCGACATCACGCGCATCGCAGTCGACACCGAAGTCCCGTACTGCTCGGCCTGAATAAGCGCCGTGGCAAAAGACCGCGCCGAAGGACTGCCAATCCTGCGCGCGAAATCCTGGAGCGCCGCCCTGCGGTCGTTCAGCATCGCCATCTCGGCGCTCAGGATACCGAGCTCCTCGGCCATGATCTCGGAGTGCTCCGCCATTTCCTCAGC
>DATJGZ010000108.1:0-7281 GCA_035494535.1 Patescibacteria group bacterium
ATTCACTCATATTTTCCCGGCTTTTTTAATTGACATAATACATATTTATAGTGTATATAAATGCATGGACAACAAGCCGCTGAAGATCAAATTTCTCGAGGCCGCGCAAGGGCCTGAGGCCGTTAAACTGCTGCGGCAGGCCTTCAGACTCAGCGAACGCAACGCGCGTAATTTCATGGACGCGGTATTAGCCGGCAACCGGTTCAGGGGACGGAAAATCGCCTTCGGCGCCACGCTCAACGGCAAGCTCGTCGGCATGGTCGCATGCGAGCGGCTTATCTGCGCCAACGACAACAGCGCCGAGATCATGGACCTCGCCGTCGACGAGGACTACCGCGGCCGCGGTATCGGGCCGCAGCTAATGGACAAGGCAGAGACCTACATCGCGCGCGAATGGCTCAAGGGCCGCTTCGGAAGCGTTCGCCTGAAGGACGCCACCAAGCGCGACAATCCGCATTCGCAGTTCTACGAGAAGCTCGGCTATGAAATCGACAACAACCCCGGCCGCCTGCCATGCGGCAACGAGCCGCTGATGGTCAAGGCGCTGAACAATGCCGAACCGGTCGCGCTGCGGGCCTAGCATGGGCGAGCCCGTCAATCTCACCATCGAGTTCCTGAATGCTGCGCATGGCGAAGATGCCGCGCGCATCCTGTCGCAGGCATTCAATAACGATGCCGGCGAGACAAGGAAATTCGTCGACGAGGTGATGGTAGAGGAAAACCGCATCCACGGACGAATCGCAACCATGGTTGCCATGGTGAACGGAAAGCTGGCTGGCGTGATTGCCGCTCGCAAACCGCGCGACAAAAATCCCGACAATATCTATGCGCTGACCGATCTGGCCGTCGACCCCGCATTCGGCGGACGCGGCATCGGCCACAAGCTATTGGCCGCGGCCGAGACGTTCATCAGCGGCGAATGGCTCAAAGGCCAGTTCGGCTATGCCCGACTGTGGGACTACACCAAGCGCGCGAAGCCTGACTCGCATTTCTACGAGGACGCTGGTTACGTCCCGGATCAAAACACCGATGGCCTGCCGCAGGGCGATCCGATCCTGATCAAGCCGCTCAACGAAGATGCCTTCCCGCTTGCCGAGCCCGACAAGCTCGCGCCATAATGGAGCTGATGCCGCAAAAACTGGCCATACAAGCGCTCACCGAAAACCAGATCGATGAAGCGGTCGCCGTCATTCTGCGCGCATTCGATCCCTCGTACGAGAAGGACGCGCGGCTTGAACTCGGGCGCAGCCTTTCGCCAGCCGCGCATTTCGACCGGCCGGAAACTTTCGTCGCCCTGCGGGACGGAAAAATCGTCGGCACGATCCAGACCGCGCAGAACTACGCGCATTTCGACGTCTACAGCCTGAGCTGGATAGCGGTCGATCCGGCGATGCAAGGGCGCGGCGTCGGCAAAGCCATGGTCCGCCACGCCGAGGATCACATCGCCCGCAACATCCTGAAGGGCAAGCCGGGCACCATCCTGATCGTCGACGACACGCGGGTGAAGAATCCCGGTACCGACTATTACCTGCGCATGGGCTATGCCGACGGCCCGGTCACCCACCGCGGCATGCAGGTGATGGTGAAGATCGTCAATAAATAGCCATCAATCCGGCTTGAACAGCGAGTCGACCGTGCGATTCATCCAGCCATTGCCGTTCTTGAGCTGCTCGCGCTGACGCGGATCCATCAGCTTGTACGCGCGCGCGTACCACTTGCTGCCCGGATAATTGTAGCCCAGCACAGCCGCGACCTTGGTCGCCTGATCGTTAAGCCCCAGCGTCATGTAGCATTCGACCAGCCGCTCGAGCGCCTCTGGCACGTGCGTCGTCGTCTGATAATCCTTCACGACGGTGAGGAAGCGGTTGACCGCCGCGTTGATTTCGTGGCGATGCAGGTAATAGCGCCCGACATCCATCTCCTTGCCCGCGAGGTGGTCGAGCGTCAGGTCGCGCTTGATCGAGGCGTCGCGCGCATAACGGCTGTCCGGGAAGCGGCGAATCAGCGTCTCGAGGTCGTCGAGCGCCTGCTTGGTCAGGCCCTGGTCGCGCGCGACGTCGCCGATCTGCTCGTACGAGCACAGCGCCTTGAGGTAGAGCGCGTAGTCGATGTCCTTGTTGCCCGGGTGCAGCTCGATGAAGCGGTCGAGTGCCGCCTCGGCCTCGTCGTATTTCTCGTTCTTGTAGGAGGCATAGGCCGACATCAGCTCGGCCTGCACGGCCCACGGCGAATAGGGATGCTGGCGCTCGACCTCATCGAAATTCTTGCTGGCCTCGTCGTATTTCTGCTTGGCCATCGCGTCGGCCGCCTTGTTGTACAGGACCTCGACCGGCTGCTCGTCCTGCGTCTTGTCCTTCTTGTCGTGCGAACAGCCTGTGAGCAGGATGGCGCAGAGCGCGAAGAGCGGCAGGAAATGGCGGAGCTTTTGCATTATGGGAACCCTTGCGTTGAAGCCAGCATAATAGATAAACGCCCCGCGTCCGGAAGGAAAGAGGGTCAGTAGAACCGCGAGATTGTGCGATGGGTGGGGCGTTCCAAATAGCGCGGATCTTCCTCGCTCCGGTGCCAGAGGATGTGGTCGACGTCCATCGCTTTTATGCCCTTTTGCGCGGCGATCAGCTCGACCGCGTGCGCGGCGCAGGCGCGGATCTCAACCTCTTCGGCCGCGCCCGATGCAATTTCGTGTCCGGACGCAATGCGCGACGACAGGCCCGGCGCATAGGCCAGCACGCCCTCAACATGCAGCGCATGAGGCACGGCATTGTCGGGGAACATGGTCAGGCGGTCGATGTCGTCGAATAAAGTTTTTCCCAACCGCGCGAAGGCGACGTGCAGGTCGGCGGCCGTGATTTGCGCGCGCTTCAGGAACGCCACGTCGCGGCCCTTGTAGGAATGGATGTCGCGATAGTTCGGCAGGCGAGCGAGCGTCTCGACCACATAGGCGGCACTGCCGTGCGCTTCCTCGATCAGGCCGGTGAAATAGCCGTCGAAGCCCTCGCCAATGAGGCCGCCGAGCTCCTGCATGTTGCGCGCGCAGATACCGGCGAATTCCGCGCTCCATTTTTTTGAGATGTCGAGGCCGAGGATGGAGGCGACGAGATCGGGCTCCGCCTCGCCGAGCTTGCGGGCCGAGAGCGGACCGCGCTGTTCATACCATTCCTTGAGGCGCGTCGAGATGGTGAAATAGAGCGAATTGCCCACCATCTGCCACCCCTCGTCCACCAAATGCGGTCGATAGCCGGAGCCGAAATTGATGGCGTCGAGCGTAAGGATGTAGGCGGCGGTGTCTTCGGGCCGGCCGACATAATGGTGCGTGACATCGAGGACGTTGCCGGGCGGTTTTGACGGGAGCACCGCCGTAAAAGCCGCCAACCGCGCGTTGTCGATATACACGTTCTCGGCCTGCGCGGCGACGAAGGCAAAGCCCTCCCGCAGGGTATCGAAGATGTCCCCGGGCTGCGTCTGGATTCTGGTGTTGTCGTTCGCTCTGGTCATGTTTTTACATAGAAGGAGCAGGACCTTAGCAAAACCGTGCGCCCGCTGGCAACTTTATAAAATCTGTTCAGTCTGTTCGTCATATTTTTAAAAATCCCGTTCGGCCGCCATAACAGTTCGTGTTCGCAAATTTTGTGCGCACCTTTGAAAATAAAAGACTTTTTTACCGCAAAGAGCACCAACGACGCAAAGAAGGCTGGAATAACCTCCGCGCTCTTTGCGGTCTTTGCGTTGAAAATCCGGTTTATATTTCTTTTTCATTCCATCCTTTCATCAACACAACGCCAGCACCGATCATAACATAAAAATAGGAATTTAATCACAACAAAGGGATGCGGCATTGCCAATGAGGGCTTCCCGCCGCCGCCGCTTCGCGCTAAATCTGTGCCATGGACAACACGGCGAAAAAGACCTGCGACGGCTGCGCGATGTGCTGCATGATCCTGAGCATCCCCTCGCTCGACAAGCCGCGCAATGTCTGGTGCCGCCATTGCAGCACGCGAAAAAGCTGCGACATATATGAAAGCCGCCCGAACGAGTGCCGGAGCTTTCACTGCGGCTGGCTGTCCTTTCCCGAGCTGGGCGACGAATGGAAGCCGAGCCACAGCAAGATCGTGATCGCGGGCGAACTCAACGGCCGCCGTCTCACCGCCTATGTCGACCCGGCGCGGCCGGATGCGTGGCGGCAGGAGCCTTATTATTCGACCTTCAAGAAATGGGCGGCGGCCGCAGCCCCCGCCGGTGGACAAGTCATCGTCGCGGTCGACCAGCACATGCACGCCATCTTCCCCGACCATGACGCCGACCTCGGCGTCGTCACGCCCGACCAGCGCATCATCACCGGCTACATGGATACGCCCTACGGCCTGCGGCTAGACGCCATCGTCGTCGGCAAAGACGACCCGCGCGCCAAGGCGCTGGAGATGCAAGGGCGCGTGATGGACGGGAAGAAATCCGGCTAGGTTATCCCCTATATTAAGAATGCCTGTATATTCGCGCCGCGATTATCAGTAAAATCTATAGCCATGAGAAACAGGATCGCCAAGATCAACGTCATGATGCTGGCCACGCTCGAGGCGCTGGTCCAGCATAAATCCACTGTGCTGGCAGCCGAGAAGCTCGGCATCGCACAGCCGAGCGTGTCGTGGTATCTCAAGCAGCTGCGCGCGCTGACCGGCGACGAACTGTTCATCCGCACATCGGCGGGCCTCGAGCCCACGGATTTCTGCAAAGACTATTACGCGCAGACGAAGGCCGTGCTGGATTCGCTGGAGCTTCTGGCGGCATACCGGAAAGAGGACTTCGATCCGCGCACCACGCCCGCCGAATTCGCCGTCGGCATTCCTCTGGTGAAGTCAAGGATGCTGTTCGACGGGCTGGCCGTGAGGCTGATGACGGAATATCCATCGATCCGCATGAACATCCATTACCACGACGAGGCGCAGGCGCTCGATTACCTCGAGAAAGGACAGCTCGATATCTGCATCGGACTGGTGACCGAGAAGCTGCCCAAGCATTTTGCCGCCGAAAAGGTGCTGGAGAGCGAGTACATCCTGATCTGCTCCGACAAGAGCAAGTTTTTTAAAAAGGGCAAGGTCACAAGGCAGGAATATGTCGACACGCCGCATATCAAGATGGCGGGCGGATTCGAGCCGACAACCATCGATAATAAGCTGAAGAAAATCGGCCTGCTGCAGAAGACGCTGGTATCCGTGCCGGACGTCGCGTCGGAAATCGCCCTCCTGCGCGAGACCGACTTCCTGCTGATCATCGACAAGGACGATATCCAGACGATGATGGCCGACGAAAAATTCAGGGTGCTGGAGACGGATTTCAAATTGCCGCAGGTCGCACTTTATGCCGCGTGGCACGCGCGCCGGAAGAACGACCCGGCGCATAAATGGCTGCGCGAATATCTGTTCGCGTATTGCCGCAGCTATAACGAGCGGAACCGCGGCGGACGAAAATCCAGAAAACAATAAGAGCCGTTCCCCAAAGGGAGAGGGAGAAACAATATTAGTATTATTGATAGTCGATATAAAAAACTATTATTGGTTTTAATTTACATATTTTTGTAAACTCTCCTATAAGCTAAACAAACAGAGGGTTTGCACATGTCCAGCAGCGATTTCAATCCGACAGTACAGGTCAGCCAAACGCGCGCCTCCATGGGCAAGCGCCTGGGCGAGATCATCGAGGACATTATCGGCGACGCCCGCGTTCGCACGCTGTTCGACGCCGCCGGCAAGCACCCGGAAGAATATGAAGGCAAGCCTACCGGCCTGATGGCGCTGGACCTAAAGGTCATCACTCAAGATACGAAGAACGCGCTGCTGGTGGCGCAGGCGGCGGAGCGCACTTATGCACTGGCCGAGAAGGCCGGCGCCATCGCCGCGAAGCACGAGGAACTGATCGAAGCCAAAGAGAAAATCAGCGATGCGGGTTACGTCTCGCATGACGACCCGGTATTCAAGTTTGTCGGCTCCGAGCGCGACCCGGCCCTTTTGCAACGCGCGCAGGGAACTTGGATGGCGGCGCAGATGCTGCTGAACAACGAGATCGACTCGGTCAACAACCACATCTCCAACCCGTATTATGCTGCCAACGAAATTTCGGAAGGCCCGGAAGCTGCGGAAGGCTTCAAGAAGGCGGCCGCCGAGCTTTATGCCGAAGCGGGGAAAATAATGGCGCAGGAGGGCCACAGCGACGCCGCCGCTAAATTCGGGGCGGTGTCGAACGCCCTCGCCACCACAGCGGGCGAAGGTCCCTCGCCGAGCGAGACCATGTATTCACTCGGCTGGAGCTTCGGCCGGGGCAGCCAGGATCTTGCGATCATCCTCAACGACGACCGGTATCTCGAGAAGCAGCCGATCGAGTCGGTGTTTGAAAAACTGCAGAAGCTGACGGCGAAAAAGGACGACGGGACACAGGGTCTCGCCCCGCTTCCGCAGCCGCCGCGGGCCTGATCAGGGAACCGGGCGAAATTTGACACCCGGCTTTCCGACCATCTATAAATCCCGCGTTATCCATTAATGCAGCAGGTCCATCATGCCACAGGCTTCGTTTCCGGCACTCGGTATCTCCCTCACCGACACGTTCGCCCGCTACACCGGCGCGGCGCGCCACGGCATCAACGCGTATACGAGCGTCATGAATGTGATGGAAGGGCTGATTCATGATGAGACGAGCGGCGCGCAGTTGGTGGTTGCCAACGGCAGCAAGGTCGGCTCAAGGCCGCTGGCCCATATCGTACGCGAGATCCTCGGGTCGCCGCTGTACGAAGCAGGAGTCAAGGACGGGACGAAGAGCGTGAAAATCTCCGACGCTCAGGCGGGCATGCTTGAACGCATTGGTGCCTACGTGGCGGACAAAAAGCTCAGCGACAAGCCGCTCGACGCGGGGCAGGCCTACTTGCTTTCGATCATGGTCCTCAACCACGTGCATGACCAGCAACCCGTCCGTCAGGCCGATTCCACCATCGGGACCTACGACGTCCAGACTTGGGCACCGGGATCGAGCCGCTCCAGCATGATGTTCGCGCTATAAGACCCGGGCCTGGTTGCTATAGAACGATCCGCAAAGACTATTCCTTCGCCTTAACCAGACCGGCGGCTTTAAGCTCGTTTATCCACGCGGTGATTTCCTCGGAAGTCAGCACGTCGTCGCTGATATAGTTTTCAAGGGAATCGAGATGAGGCGCGATCTGTTCGCCGTTGATTTTTCCTGCCTTGAGTTGCATGTCCCACGCCATGAGCTGCATGGTGGCAGCCGCGTAGCTGAGGCCCT
>DATJGZ010000109.1:0-8258 GCA_035494535.1 Patescibacteria group bacterium
GGAGCTAAGGCGCACGCCCATTATCGCCCTGACGGCCAACGCGATGGAGGGCGACAGGGGGCTGTGCCTGCGGGCAGGCATGGACGACTATGTCAGCAAGCCGGTAAACCCGGAGAAGCTATATGAGGTTTCCTGCAGCGCATTATTCGGCACATCCACCACAAATATTCTGGCGCAGAAACCGCAGGTCGAAACCAAGTCCGTCGCTGTGGAGTCGCTGCCGGTCGTCGACCTCGAGAGGTTGCGCCTGTGCACCGATGGCAAGCCGGATATGGAGCGGACCATCGTCAAAGTATTCCTGACCAGCGGGGAGGCCTCCGTGAAAATGCTCACTGAGTCTGCGGAGCCGAACGGCAATGCGGAACAGTGGAAGGCGGCCGCGCACAAGCTGAAAGGCTCGTCCGCCCAGATCGGCGCCCGCCGCCTGTCGGAATATTGCCGGCAAGCCGAGAACGATTTCGCGGCAGCTCCGGAAAGCAAAAGGAAGGCCGCCGCCAACATCAACAAGGCGTTCGAGGATATCCGCGTTTTCTTCCAGCTCCGCGAGCGCGAGCGCGAATAAGATTACTCCGCAGAACTTGTCTTTATCCAGGCGCGCAGAACTTCCGCTACGCTCCATGCCTGCGCAATGCAGCCGCGAGGGGTGAACGGCGCTTCGGCGTCACATATCTCGCTGACCGAGCCGATGCAGGCATCATTGAGATGCTGCGGAAATGCGCTCAAGAATTCATGCGCTTGCGCTTTCTCGCCCGGATGCTCGGTCAGCCATGCATCAATGAACGGCCCGATCAGCCACGGCCAGACCGTGCCCTGGTGATAGGCGGCGTCGCGCGCGCGCAGATCGCCGAAATACTGCGGCTTGTAGTCGGGATGTCCGGGCTCGAGCGTGCGCAGGCCCATCGGCGTCAGCAGCCGGTCCTGCACGATGCGCAGCACCGCCTCCCGCCGTGCCTCGTCGAGAATGGGATGGCGGAGCGAGAACGAGAATATTTGGTTCGGCCGGCAGGCGGCATCATGGCCGGCAGGTCCGTCGACGACGTCGTACAAATAGCCGCCGGATTCGAACCAGAAACGCTCATTGAACGAGCGCCGTGTAGTTTCGGCCTGATTGGCCCAGAACTTTGCCTCCTCATCGCGGCCCTCTTCCTCCAGCCATTGCGAGAGCAATCGCAGGGCGTTGTACCACAGCGCGTTGATCTCGACGGCCTTACCGCGCCGGGGCGTCACCACCCAGTCGCCCACCTTCGCATCCATCCATGTCAGCTGGTAACCGTCCTCGCCCTGCCGCAACAGTCCGTCCTGCGGGTCGACCTCGATGCCGAACTTGGTGCCCTTGAGGTGATGCTGCGCAATACCGAGCAGCGGCTGTAGCAGTATGCGCAACGTATCGCGGTCATTTGTATAGGCGAGATAGCGATCGAGCGCGTGGAAATACCACAATGATGCATCGGCCGTATGGTAAAGCCCCTTCTCCGCGCCTTCGGGGAACAGGTTGGGCACCAGGCCGTCCTTTATATAAGTGCCGTAACCCATGAGAATCCAGCGGGCCTGATGTGTGCGCCCGGTCGTGAGCGTCAGCCCTTCAAGACTGATGAATGTGTCGCGGCCCCAGTCGGTAAACCAGTGATAGCCGGCGATGATGGCGCGCACGGCCTCGCCGAACGCTTTGGCTTTGATCTCATCCCGCACGCGCCCGACCGGCTCGAACACGAACTGCTCGGCGGCAAGGGTAAGCCGGGCCACGGTGTCGTCGCTCGCCGCCAGTTTCGTCCGCGACTTGAGATCCTTCAGCCGCGCATGTTCGATCGCCAGCAGCTCCGCGGGCGGTATCGCCTCGATCACCCGCCATTCCTCGGTCGAGGCGATCAGGGTCGCTTCCTGCCCGGCCGTCAGGGTGAGCGAGAAAGTGCCGGGATTCCACGCCGACGCGCCCGGCGTATAGCCGCGCGCAGCATCCTGTCCGAAGAACAGCTCGAGCCGCGCCCCGCCATCACCCGTGAAGCGGAACGGCACGTTCATGCTCAGGCGCAGCGTCGGAATATCGAAACCGGCCGAGACCTCGAACCGCAGGCCGTTCAGCGTGACGACGTAGTTGAGGCTCGGCGCGGCCTCGTCGTTCGAGGCATCATGTGGCCGAATCTGAACATAGGGACGCAGCTCCAATGTCACCGGCCCGCCGGCCTTGACGAGACGGTAGACGATGTAGCTGCTGTTCTGGCGGTAGGGCATAAACAGCACACGCTCGATCACGATATCCTCATGCGCGTAGCGCCAGACGGGAATGCCGTCCTCCATACGGAATTCCGCGAGCGGAATGGCGTCGACCCCTTGCTTGGCGGCGATGCCGAGCGACCGTCCGTCACCGCGCACGATCGTTTCCTCGATTTGCCGCAGCATGAGCATGCGCCCGAGCGGCGGCGCTTCCGCCGAGATCAGCGGCCCGTGATAGCGCCAGTTATTGGCCCAGCCGACCGTGCCCGAGGCATAGCCGCCCCGGCCGTTGGTCACCAGCCATTCGCGCTCGGACAAAGGCCGCGTCGGCGGCGGCCGGGGGTCGCCGTCTCGGAAAACCTGCACGCTGACATCATCCGCCATCTTCCACCTCTGCCTTCATCACAAGCGCCGATTGCCCGGCAAGGTTCCATGCGCCTTCTTTTTCCGGCGGCGCGTTGCCGTGCCCGTCATAGCGCGGATCCTCGCTCGACCAAAGCGGAATCCAGCGCCTTCCCTCCGGCGGCGCCAGCAGCGGCTCGGGCGCCGGCGCCAGCGGGAACTCGATGCCGAGGTTGACGATCATCAGCCGGTCGTCGCCATTTTCGCCGAACCAGCGCAGCATGAAGGCCTCGCGCCCCAGCACCGCACCGTCCACCCCGCCTCGCGGCGCGCGGAATACCGGATCATCACGGCGCAGAGCGAGCAGATCGCGGTGCAGGTTCCACATCGCCGCGTTCTTCTTGCGCTCGGCGTGGTCGAGCTTGGCGTTCAAAAACGTCTCGGGCTTGCAGGGGTTCGGCAATACGTCCTGCGTCGCCTTGGCCGCCAATGATGGGAACTGCGAAAGGAATTCCATGCGCCCCGCGTTGATCTGCGTCGCCAGCTCGCCGTCGTGGTCGGCGAAATACGGGAACGGCGCGGAGGAGGCGAATTCCTGCCCCTGGAACAGCAGCGGCGTCTGCGGGCTGAGCAGCAGCAGCGCCGTGAGCGCCCGGTACTGGCCCTGCGCCGTGAGCTGGTGCAGGCGCAGGCCGAAGCCACTGTTGGCGACCTGATCGTGGTTCTCGAGGAAATGCGAAAATTGCCGCAAAGGCAGGTCGAGCGTCGGCGTGCCGCGCCGCATGTCCTGCCATTCATAATGCTGGCCCTGAAACAGAAAGCCGTGCCGGATCGCGGAGACGAACTCCTGCGGCGCGCCGCGATAGTCGGTGAAATAGGCCCCGCTGCGCCCCGTCAGCCGCACGCGGGCGGAATGGTGGAAATCCTCGTTGAACATCGCGTCGATGCCGTAGCCGCCCTGCACAACGGGGCGCAGCAGCCGCGCATCCTGCGATTCGTTCTCGGCGACGATGAAGGTGCGCCGCCCCGGCGCCGCCGCCCGCACCGCCTGCGCTATTTCGCGCAGGATATGGTTATCGCGGTCGTCATGGATGTCCTGCGTCGCGTCGAGGCGCAGGCCGTCGAGATGGAATTCCTCGATCCAGTAGCGCGCGTTGGTGACGAAGAACTCGCGCACCGGGCCGCTGTCCGGTCCGCGGAAATTGATCGCCTCGCCCCAGTCGGTCATGATGTCCCGCGAGAAATAGCCGGGGGAGAATTCGCGCAGATAGTTGCCGTCCGGCCCGGCATGGTTGTAGACGACGTCGAGGATGACGGCGAGGCCATGCGCGTGCGCGTCATTCACGAAGGCGCGGAAATCTTCGGGCCGGCCGTAGACGCGGCTGGGGGCGAACTTGTCGACGCCGTCATAGCCCCAGCCGTACTTGCCGCCGAAATCGGCAACCGGCATGAGCTGCAGCGTCGTGACGCCGAGTTCGTGCAACGTGCGAAAATGCTTGCGCGCGGCCTCCCATGTGCCCTCGGCCGTAAAGGTGCCCAGATGCATTTCGTACAGGACGTGCTCGCCTTCGGGGATGCCTTTCCAGTCCGCATCCGTCCACTCAAACGAACCGGGATCGATGACTTCGGACGAAACATGCGGGCCCATCGGCTGGTAGCGCGACGCCGGATCGGGGCGCAATTGCGGATGGTCGCCGAGCCGGAAGCGATAGAGCGCACCTGGGCCGATATGGCGCACGAGCGTCGAGAAATACCCGCCGCCCTCGGGCTTCATCTCGTACTCCGCCCCCTCGCCGCTGTCGATGACCACCCGGACGCGGCTGTGCCGGCCGGCCCAGAGGCGGAAATGCACGCCGTCCTCGACCAGCTCCGCCCCGATGGGCAGTCGTCGTCGCGGATTCTGTGCGTCCGGAGCGGGCATGCGGGCATTATCTCCTTGATGAAGCTTGTGGAAGCCAAACACGTCGCGCTCAAGCGCGGTTCCGGCAAGAGACGGGGAACTTTATCCGCCCGCGCGCGTTGATATGGGCGATGGCGGCATCCGAGTACGTTGCCGTTATCATGAAAGCACCGTCAGCAATCGCGGTGCCGGTTTGATCAGCAGAAGAGCAAACCAAAAAGCTTCCCTACCCCCGCAGGGAAGCTTTTTTCATTGGCTGATCACCGGAACATTATGGACAGGGAGTCGTTGGACGGGGCGGAGTGGCTACGATCCTTGTGCGATCGTCTCCATCTTCACTGAGGTCCCCGGGGTGAAATAAACCCGGGGCCCCTGCTTTTTGGGGTCCGCTGCAACCCGCGCCGTTCCACGGTTTTCCTGCGTTTCCAATTCCTTAACCCCGCATGCGTCAAAATGGTTATTAAGGAATGGGAGATTTATCAATGACCAAACTTACTAAAGCGATTCTGGTAGCAGGGCTTCTGGTGATCATGGGCACCGCCACGGCTTCAGCCAATGACCTGCGGATGTCGGCCCCGACCGGCCATCACCACCATCACCATCATCATCACCACCACCACCATCATCATCACGCGCACTAGAATTTCCTTGGGTGCAAAGAGAAAAGCCGGGCGCATGGGCCCGGCTTTTTTCTGCGTGTTAGACGGTCTAATGACAGCCGCAGGAACCGCAGCTGCCCGAGCCCTTTTTCTCCGTTTCCTTGCTGGATTCGGGTTTCGAGGTCTCTTTCGAAGGCGTTTTGGTTGTCGTGGTCATTTCCTTCCCCTTTCGCATGTCAGTGGTTTACACCAATCACTTAGGCCGTCCAGCGCACTGGTCCAGCCTTTCCTATCATACTGTAAATACAGTTAAATTTCTCTTTATTTTACGGAACAAAACCCCTGCCGGATCGTTAGAAAGGGCGGAGCCAGTAGGGGACGGCCGTACGCCGTTGCGTGCACTGATGAAAAGCGGACAGGTGACCGATTATGCACCCGACATGGAAATGGGCGTCATCAGGACGGACGACGACAAGAGATTCATCTTTTCCAAACCCGACTGGCTCTCGCGGGACATCCGTCCCGAGCCGGGAATGAACGTCACCTTTGATGCGGCCGGCCAGGCCGCCATCAAGGTGACGGTCGTAAATGAAGAAAACGAAGACTTGGATGAACAGGAAAAGCCGGAGCAACCGGCGGGAGATGCCAGACAATGACCGAGACCTATAAACATTTCAAACCGCTGGACGATGTGTTCCTGCTGACCGAACACAAGCTGGCCAGCGATTTCGCGCTGGCGACGACGCAGCACCCGCAGGAGGCGCACGCGCACTGGCTGGCGCAGCGGCTGGAGCGCAACGAGCACATCATCAACAACACGACCACCGTCTTCGACACCGGCCTGTTCCATTTCCGCGATTCACTCTGAGTTTGAGGGCTGTTGCACTCTCTCCCCCTCCCGCTGGCGGGAGGGGGATTTGATTGCAAAATATATTTGACATATTCATGAAGCTCGTGTAGAACTGGGCTCACGCAATGTGCTTCTGCCGGGCGCCAATTTACTGCCTGCTTCGTGGCCCCGGACTCCCCGCACAACCTGCAAAAGCAGCCAGAACCGAATTCGTGTGTTCCTGGCTGTTTTGCGTTCTTCTCCTCGCACACACACCGCAAAACACCGACACCGAAATAAACTCTGAATCCGGAATCCGGTGCGCCGCAAAGGCGTCCGTCAACCGGTTAACCGTGTGAATGAACGCCACGGTTTGAAGACCCCTCCCGCCAGAGGGGTCTTCTTTTTTTCTCCGGACCCACTTTACCCCGGCGTTGCCCCGATGGTGTAGCCGGAACGGATCTGGTCCCGCTCGTAATCGAGCCATGCGCAGCGAGGCGCCGACGGTTTGGAATCGCACGCAAACGCCTCGCGCAGCCGCTCGACGCTCCTGAGCTTTTCCTGCTCCAGTTCACGGCTCGCCGAAATGTCGCGCTGGGCATAGCCGCCCGCATAGCCGATGCAGCCGTTGATGAGCACAAGCGCTACGGCGGCGAAAGCGCGCCGGGTGCCGGCCGCCACCGGCTTCGGCGCGGCAGTCGAGGGATTTTCCAAACTTGTCATGACAAATAACTCCTTGCTGTTGATGACTGCTGGTTTTCGGTGACCGGATTCTTGCGCGTCATGTCGGTTCGCCTCTCAGTAAAAATCCGAATTGGGCGAGACAAGCACACGGCGCAGCAGCGTATTGGGTTTCGTATCCACCACCACCACGCTCCAATCGGGCCCGCCCGAAAATCGCAGGTGGTCGATGCAGGGAAATATCTCCTTGAGGCGCGCCTCCATCTTTTTCAGATACACCGCGTCCTGCGGAGCCGCGCCCAGCGCGCTCCATGAACCCGGCACGGACAGCTCGCGCGCTATCCAGCCCCGGCCATTCTCGATGATCCCTTCCTGTATCCTGTCGCAGAATTCGTGAAGGTAGTCTTCCGTCTCGAAGTATTTAGCTACCGCCTGCGCTCTTTTGGACGCACGGGTGAATTGTTCATTTATACCTGTCATAGCCGTTCTCCTTGGCCCGAGTCTTCGTGTTGATGTCTGGAAGGCGCGCGCCGCCCGCACGGGCGACAACGCATGAATAAAAATCAGGGATGGTCTAGCGGAGGGTGTTGTAGGCGGTCGGCGGATAGGCCTCGAATTTCAGGCCGTGGCGGATTATCGAGCCCGCGTCGTGTTCGGTTCTGTCGGCGGGTATAGTCATGTTCACTTCTTGCCCGGTTGCGGCGCGGACGCAGCGGCGGCCGGAGCCTTTGCTTCGCTGGCGTTCATGGCCTGCACGAAAGGTTTCAGTCCTTCGAAAATCGCTTCGAGCACTTCGGGTCTGGCGTTCGCCATCAACTCAAAAACGTTCGTCGGTTTTTCGGTCTCGGCCATGGTGTTCTCCTTGTGCCTGCTGCGTGAACATTTAAACCCAAATGCACAATATGTCAAATATTGCAGGAATTTGTCTTTTTTTCAGGGCGTTATCCGGCGGCCCGCCGTTTCCGCTTTTTTATTGCGGACAATCGGCGGGCGCGGTACGACATCGCAACAACAAAAACATACAGCGGAGTCGCATAATGGCCTGGTTCAAATCGAAATCGCCTGAGGAAAAAGCGGCGGAGGCCGCCGCCGACCATGCCGAGAGCATGAGCGAGGCGCGCGCCTATATCGCCGACCGCACCGGCGCCGACCTCAGCGACGTGCGCGAGGTCTACAAGGGCGACGACGAGAGCCTGAGCGCGACCTTCAACTCGCTTTCGGGCGCACGCGAGAACTGGGGCTGGCTGATCGCGGGGCTGTGCGTATTCGGCGTCGTTGCCGCCGCGGGCGGCGTGAAGACCGGCCTCGAGCACAACGCCGCCGACATCCCTTATATCTCGACCACCCTCGCCGCGCTGTGCGGCTGGGGCGTGCGCCTGATGTCGAACAAGATCCACCGCATCGAGGACAACGTGAAGGGCAAGATCGAGAAGCTTGCGGCGCCTGCCTCCTCACCGGCAGCAGCGCCGCCGGGACCAACGGCCGGACCGGCGTAGGTCATGCCCAAAGGCGGACAAGTCTCGACATTGCGGATGATCTGGAATTTCGTGCTCGACCGCGACCTGCGGGAGAACGCGGACCGCACCATCACCACGCGTGATGGCAAGCGCGTCACGCCCTATCGCGTTGAGGTCAACCCGAACGGCGTCGCGCGTACCAACATCGCTGAATTCCATTCCCAGCCGCGCATGCGCGA
>DATJGZ010000110.1:0-11781 GCA_035494535.1 Patescibacteria group bacterium
GAAACGCCAGAGCGTAAAGGAATGATCATTGCCTCCAGCATGGAAGGTGGGGGCGTCCTTGACCTTATCCAGATCATCAAGCTTTCTTATGACGAACTGCTGACCGGCGGGCGCCCGGCCGGCACGCTTTATCAGGCCTTCGGTGCACGTTCGGGCGGCGCGATTCCCACCGTGGCGCTGGTGGCGCCCGATCCGGAGGATCCTCGTAAGCCACGCTTCACCGCCACCGAACTCGTTCCCATATTCACCCGGCGGGCGCAGGACTTTTTCAAGCCGATTCCGATGCGGGCGCCAAAGATGTTTCTCTCGCAGTTCTTCAATCTCGTCGAGAAGAAGCTTCTCGATCCGGACCGCAAAAACGCGCAGGCCGCTGCCCGGGTGCAGGAGCTGTGCGCGGAACTGGCGCAGAAGGTGCCGCCGGACTGGAAGAAGGCCGTCGACAGTCTGTCCCGTGTGGCCGGCTCGCGCTGGTTGACCACGCGCGACAAGAAAAAGGCGGTCAATCTGTGTCGCGAACTGGCCGGAGATCATCCTGACCTCAAGCCTCATACCGATGCCATCGAGACCATCCTCGTCCAGCGCGAGACCAAGGGGCTGTTATCAACTCTGTTCCGGCGCGAAGTAATGCATGCCATGGACATCGTTCGCAATCGCTGGGCGCACAGTTTCATGTTCAATCCGGAAGTGCCCAAGAACACCTATCATCAGCTGCTCGGCGACCTGCGGCTTTCCGACGCCCTCAGGGCGACTTACGTCTACGCCTACAACCTGACCCAGCAGACGGCCGAGCTGTTCATGTGCCGGCCGTCGGACTTCCTGAGCGACGATCCGAACACGCCGCGCACTGTCTCGCGCGGCAACGACCTGCTGAAGGATGTCATTATGGGGACGACCGCCCATCCGTTCGGCTACCAGCCCTATATCACGGCGGATTCGGAAAAGGTCCTGACCGATAAGGGTCAACTCCAGCCGGCGTTGAGCTTTGCCATGGATCTCTGGTACCACTCGCCGGACGACATACCGATCAAGTTCACCTTCCACAACACGGGCGACTATCTCGGCTCCAGCGACCGCAAGCAGGACTGGAAAAACCTGACGGCCGACCAGAAGCAGGAACGGGCCAAGGCGATCCAGCACGAATATGTCGAGGACGGCGTGCTCGGCCACATCATGAACCAGACCGAGATGTCGGAGCAGAGCCGGTATGTCGAGACGGTCACGAACCTTCCACTGCGCCTGCTGCTGCAAAAACGCAACGGCGGGGAGAAGGACAATATCTTCAGCTTCACGCCGCGCCTCGTACCCCGGACGCCGGACGAAGTCGGGCAGATGCCAAGCCGCGACGTGCTCGACGCGTCTCCCGAGAACTTGCTGAACATCATCAACGCCGCTTTCCGGATGCTAAGGGAGCAGCAGGAGGACGTGCTGCGGGAGCACGCCATGCTGATCGACAACCTGCACAATCTCGGCCAAATGTCGGACGAGGATTACGAGCATTTTGCGGAGGTTAACCGGCAGGAGCAGGAGCGGGTGCGCCTGAGCAAGGCATTCAAGGAGGCCCACGACCATGGCCGGATGACGGATGCGGAGTACGAAGCGGCCATGGCAAAGGCCAACCCCGCCCACAACCCTTACAGCATCGAAAATTTCGAGAAATCCTTCGCGGGGCTGGTCGACGAACTGCAGCATCAGGTCCGTAACAAGAGCCCTTTCACGGCGCTCAACCTTCGCAATCCGTTCTGACGTTTTTGCAGGCAGGGATTGCAGCTAAATCATGCTTGACACTTGAGTTTTTAACGGTATATGCGTTATAATTAAATTGCGCACGTGTCTCTGGCCGCCATTTCCAATGGCTGAGTTTATGCAACGGCGTAAACATTTTTGAACCACCGGGCAATCGTGCCCAAAGCTTTGAAAAGGGTTTACGTTATGAAGACGAACACCGCGTTTTCAGGAATCCGTATCCGGTAAGGCAAGGCCCGCCCCATAGAGCTTAGGGCGGAGCATCCCCGTTTTTCGACCCCGAAAAACGTGTGACCTTAACCACCGGATAAAGGATTTCATGAAGTGACACGACACGTACCGCTGATCAGTCAGCAAAGCAAACGCACCGCGAATATCGTCCCCCAGGGCCCGCTTCCGACTACGGTCGAAGAGGCCGTCGCGCAGCTGCGCCCCGAGCGCCCGCTCTACGTCCTGTGGCCCGAGCGCATCGAGGATACCGCCCGCCATTTCCGCCAGGCGTTTCCGGGCGAGACCATGTTCGCCGTCAAGACCAACCCGGACAAGACCGTGCTGCGGCATCTGAACCGCGCCGGCATCCACACATTCGACGTCGCTTCGATCGAGGAAGTGCGGCTGCTCCGACGTACGCTGCCCAAAGCGCGTCTTTTCTTCATGCACCCGGTCAAATCTCCCGAAGCCATCCGCGAAGCCTATTATACCCATGGAATCAAACACTTCGTTCTCGACACCGAGGACGAACTGTTTAAGATCATGCGCGAAACGGGCTTGGCTACGGACCTAACGCTGTTCGTGCGCTTGTCGCTGCCCAAGAACGACACCGCTGCCATCGACTTCTCCGGCAAGTTCGGCGCGGCGCCTAAAGAGGCCGCGCAGCTGCTCGCCAAGTGCCGGCCGGTGGCCCGCGCGCTCGGCATCTGCTTCCACGTCGGCACCCAGACGATCGACCCGTCGATTTATGCGAAAGCCATCGGCGTGGCGGCGAAGGTTATTAAAAACTGCGGCGTGAAGGTCGACTTCCTCGATGTCGGCGGCGGTTTCCCCGTGCCCTATCCGGGTCAGGAAGCGCCCTCGATCGAGGCCTGCGTGGCGGCGATCACAGCCGCGACGAAAGAGCACAAGCTCGACCATATGCCGCTGTTGGCCGAACCTGGTCGCGCGCTGGTCGCCGAAAGTGGCTCGCTCGTCGTGCGCGTGGAACTGCGCAAGGGCAACACCCTTTATATTAATGACGGCACCTACGGGGGCCTGTTCGACGCCGGTTGTGCGCTGAAGGCACGCTTCCCGGTGCGCGGCATCCGCCCCGCCGGTCCTTTTTCGGGAAAAATGGCGGAGTTCCAGTTTGCCGGCCCGACCTGCGACTCGCTTGATATGATGGAAGGACCGTTCGTCCTGCCGGCTGACATGCAAATGGGCGACTGGATTGAAATTGGCAACATCGGGGTCTATTCTCAGGGCATGCGTACCAATTTCAACGGCTTCGGCATCGCTGACACGATCAGCCTGTTCGAGCACAGAATAAAGGCATAGGCCTTAGGAGATCATTATGGCACAGACGAAGAAAAAGCCGGTCGCGAACCGGAAAGCACAGCTGCTGGAAAAAACCGTCCAGCATATCGACATCAAGTCGTTCGACGCGCGCCCCATCGTGAAATCGATGCGCGGCATGTCGTTCACCTCGCGCGACCTCGCGAAGGCGACCGAGATCTACAACATGATGCTGGCCGACAAGGAGTGCTCCGTCATCCTGACGGTTGCAGGTTCGACGTCTGCGGGCGGTTGCATGAATCTGTACGCCGATCTGGTCGCCAACAACATGGTTGATTGCATCGTCGCCACGGGCGCCACCATCGTCGACATGGATTTCTTCGAAGGCCTCGGCTTCAAGCACTATCAGGCCGACAGCAGCGTCGACGACCGTGAACTGCGCGACATGTATATCGACCGCATCTACGACACATATATTGACGAGGAAGATCTGCAGGCCTGCGACCATGCCATCTTGGACATCGCCAATAGCCTTGAGCCGCGCGCGTATTCAAGCCGCGAGTTCATCAGAGAGATGGGCAAGTACCTGACGAAGAAAGGCAAGAAATCGAACTCGCTGGTCAAGCTGGCTTACGAGCACGACGTGCCGATCTTCTGCCCGGCTTTTACGGACTCCTCGGCCGGTTTCGGTCTGGTCAAGCACCAGGTCGAGAACCCGAAGAAGCACATGACGATCGATTCGATCGCCGACTTCCGCGAGCTGACCGACCTTAAGATCCATGCCGGCGTCACCGGCCTGCTGATGGTCGGTGGTGGCGTGCCGAAGAACTTCGCGCAGGACACGGTCGTGTGCGCCGAAATTCTCGGCCACGATGTGCCGATGCACAAATACGCGATCCAGCTCACCGTTGCTGATGTGCGCGATGGCGCGTGCAGTTCCTCGACGCTGAAGGAAGCTTGCAGCTGGGGCAAGGTCGACGTGACCTATGAGCAGATGGTCTATGCCGAGGCAACCTCGGTGCTGCCGCTGCTGGCGTCCGACGCTTACCACACCGGCCACTGGAAGAAGCGCAAGAAGTGGAAACTGGCTAAGCAGCTGGATAAATAGCCATGGCCAAGCCCGCACTCAAAACCAAAGCCGCAAATCCGGCTCCAAAGTTCATGCCTGCAAAACAGGGCTTCCTCGGTCTTTCGCCCGAGGACGCCGTCTCGCCCGAAAAAGCGAAGGCATGGGTTATTCCCTTTGGCTTCGAGTGTTCGGTCAGTTACGGGGGTGGGACGGAGAAGGGGCCGGCCGCGATTCTCGATGCCTCGCATCAGGTCGAGCTGTTCGACGACGTATTCTGGAAGGAAGCCTTCCGGGACTATGGCGTTGCGACGATGGCGGCACCGGAAATCCACCACAAGGTCGAGCCTGCGCTCGAACAGCTGGAAAAGCTGGTCGAGGAGACGCTGGCTGCGGGGAAATTCCCGCTGACACTGGGCGGTGAGCACAGCATCACGCCGGGCGCCATTCGTCCGTTTCTCAAGCGCCATGAGACTCTAACCATCCTGCAGTTCGACGCTCATGCTGACCTGCGCGACGGTTACGAGGGTGAGAAATATTCGCACGCCGCCGCCATGCGCCGCTGCCTCGACCATGACAGCGTGCGGCTGGTGTCGGTGGGGATCCGCAATATCTCGGCGTCCGAAATCCCGTTCCTTGAGGAAAACGAAGACCGCATCAAGATTTTCTGGGCGAAGGACAAAAAGAAATGGTCATATGCTGACATCGCAAAGGCGGTTGGCGCCGGCCCTGTATACCTGACCTTTGACATCGACGGTTTTGATTCATCGATGATCCCGGCCACGGGCACGCCCGAACCGGGTGGCCTGTTCTGGGACGAGACGATGGACGCGATCGCTGCCGTCGCTGCCAAGGCCGATATCGTCGGCGCTGACGTTGTCGAGCTCGCCCCCCAAGAAGGGCTCCATGCATGCGACTTCCTGACGGCGAAGCTGTGCTACCGCATTCTCAGCTACGCGCTGACCTAATATATCCAGGGACGCGAAGATCGTATTTTCGTATCACGCAAGGCGATCTTGTGGACGGCTGTCTCGTTGTTTTCGGCGGGCTGGGCTTTGGTCGTAAAATCGGGCTGGATAACGTCTTCGGTGAGTAAAAAGATATGCTCGAGCGGTTTATAGCTCTTGAAGGTCTCGGTCATAACGTCTCCCTGTTTGTTAAGTATTTTTCCGCATCCAATGAGCGGAATTGTGGATTTGTTCCGGAAAACTTACGAACGAGAACGCAGGCCCGCGAAAACTTGAAACCTCCCCGGTTTTAAGGCCGGGAAGGCTTCAATGAACGAAAAGAATATCCTTTGACAGATTTTCTTCTTCATTCGCCCTGTCCAACGATTGACAGGACGGTCCGTTCCTTCACAGTGGGGCGAAGGGGAACGCCATGAAAAAACTTTTGCTTATCCTAGTGGGGTGTGTACTGCCCGCTTCGGCACAGGCGGCGACCGCCGCCTACAAACTCGATCCCGACCAGAGTCACGTCCGCTTCGCCGACAAAATGTGCGAAGCCGACCTGCTGATGGGCGATTTCCGGGGTGTCAAAGGCACTATTTGGTTCGATGAGGAGCATCCCGATAAATCACGCGTCGAAGTGACGATTGACGCGCGCAGCGGCGTGTATAGCAAAGAGATGCACAAGGGCGAGGCGATCAAGACCATCATCGAGGGGAAAAATTTTCTCGATGTCGAGAAATATCCGGTCATCATTTTCAAAAGCACCAAGGTTGAACAAACGAGTGATTTCACAGCCGATGTCAACGGGGACCTTACACTCATGGGCATAACGCATCCCTTCACGATGGAAGTCACGTTCGACAAGGATCAAGGAAAAACAGCAAACGACCGGCAGCTGGCCGCATTCTCCGCTTACGGCAAATTCAAGCGCTCCGACTTCAGGAATTACTACGGCCTTGATCGTCTGGGCATCCGCAAGATTGGCGACGAAGTCACGGTATTGATCGTCGCGACGGGCGTGCGCCCGTCACATTAATGTGCGTACTTGATCATGCAGCCGAACGTGCGCGTCACGGCTGTACGAACTGGCCGGCCCGTCCACAAATCTTCGAGCGCATCATGGGCATAGTCGCGCACAATACCGTCTGCGGCTTGGGCTCCCGAATTTGAATCGAATGCGCCCGCATAGGCCAGTCTGCCCCTGCGGTCGATGATGGCGATGTAGGGCGTCGTTTTCACGCCGAACAGGGCGGCTATGTGGCTGTCGGTGTCGCGGATGAGAGCGGTTGCGGCTGAATGGTGTTTCTTTATAAATTTCAGCGCCTGCAGCTTCGTCATATAACCCGCACCATTGCGTCCGTCTGAATCAATCGTCAGCCAGATGCCTCTCTTGCCGACGACTTGCCTCTGCAAGGCCTGTATCGCGCCGGCCTCGTAGCGGTACTGGCTATAGGGACAAGCCGGGCTTGTCCATTCGAGGACAATAACGTGACCGCGGTAGTCACTAAGGTGAATTGTATGGCCGCCTGCGTCGTTGCCGACGACCGCAGGTACCGTGTTCCCGACGAGAACCTCAGCATACGCGGGCGCAACGATGAGCAGGGCGATTGTCAGAAGGAGATATTTCATCATCAGAGTTTATAGCGGAGGGACAAAGATTTAGAGTTCCAGAATGAGCTATTCACAGCAAAAGCGGCATTTGCAGTGTAAGCCTTTTCTTAACTGCGCCAAGTCTATAATATAAAAGGGGATTATGCTTTTTTGTAACAATATTTCCCGGGGATCGTTTTGTATTTAGCGCGTTTGCGGAATCTATATTTAATCGTAGTGCTTGCAGCGCTGCTACTTCCCGCGGCGGCGTGGGCTGCATGTATCAACCCCGCAGGCAGTGCGGGCGACACAATTTTCAACCGCGATTGGCGCACCGAGCAGTACTGCGACAATTTCCACTGGGTTTCGATGGCGAAGCCCACCTACCAGCCGCAGGGGGTGGTGTTCGACGGCACGAATGACTACTTGACGTCGACGTCGAACTTCAATACCGCCGACGATGGCAAGCTGACGGTCAGCTTCTGGTTCCGGCGTTCGCTTAACTTTGGGACGGCGCAGACCGTCTTCCGCGCCAATAACACAGCGACGGTGAGCGCCGCCAATCTCCGCGTCCTTATACAATTCACGACGACGAACAAGATTCAGATTCAAGGCAGCAACCAATCCGGTACAGCTGTGTTGAGTGTAACGACCGGCAGTACGTTCACGGATTCAAACTGGCATCATATTGTGTTCAGCCTTGATTTATCTAACAACGCCAAACGATTTATCTATATAGATGGCGTTGCGGATTCGCCGACGTGGAACACATATAATACAGGCCAGACGTTCGACTTCTCCATGGCGACGCCGCGCAATTCGATCGGTGCAACCAGTGCCGGAGGCGCAAAATATGCGGGCGACCTCGCCGATTTTTGGTTGGACGAGGGCTTCTATATCGATCTCTCAGTCGCCGCGAACTTGCAAAAATTCATCAGCACGGGCGGCAATCCGGTGTATCTGGGCGCGATAGGCGAACTGATCGATGGCGTCAACAACGAAGCGTTCCTGACCAATCCGCTGTCGAGTTGGCAGACGAATACAGTCACGGGCGAGCCTAGCTTCACCGTCAACGGCGCGCTTGCGGATGCCGACCCGGTCACAACGGGCGACATCACGACCGGTTTGGTCAATTGGTGGAAGATGGATGAAAGCAGCGGCACGACGGCCAATGACTCGGCGGGCAATTTCCCCGGCACGTTCGCCAACAGTCCGTCATGGCAGCCGACCGGGGGCAAGGACGGAGGGGCTATTCTCATCGACGGCAGCGATGACAGCAACGACGACAACAACCCGCAACTCGATTTGGGGACGACGTTCGATTTTCCGGCGGTCCCATTTACGCTGTCCGCCTGGGTCAAGCCCACGAACTATACCGACTGGCGCACCATCATCGGAAAAAGGGATATCGGCGGATCAGGCACCGAGCGCCTGCAATGGCAGATGACTCTTTCGACGGGGGCAGTCGGGCTCTTTTCGTCGAACGCCAGCATCAATTTCACGTACATCGCCCCGCTGGCTACATGGACGCATCTTGTCGCCGTCGCCAGCGCGTCTAACACTAAGCTTTACGTGAACGGCATCCTCGAGGAAACATCCGCAACCGTGTTCTCTTTCGCGAACTGTGCGGTTGCGTGCCACACGGCTATCGGCGATAACGGCGAATGGCTTACGAGAGGCTCAGGCGTTAGTGCGGACAGCGACCCATTCAAGGGCTCGATCGACGATGTTCGCATCTACAGCCGCGCCCTCACGGACGACGATGTGCGCAAGCTTTACAACGAGGGCTATTACGTCTGCGCCGGCCCCGCGTCGCATCGCGGCACGATTGTCTATAACGGCGGCAGCAATCATGTCATGCAATATTGCGACGGCGCGACTTGGCGGCCGATGGGGCCCGTGCCCGGTACGGGCGGCGGCGGATGCTCCAGCCCGGCGGGGAGCGAAGGACATATGCTCTACAACAGTGCGTCGCAGGTCATGCAATATTGCGATGGGACAAAGTGGATATCGATCGGCGGGCCGCCCAGCACGCCGTCCGCGAGCGGCCTGATAGGATATTGGAAGCTGGATGAGGGAAGCACCACCTCTACCGCGGATTCATCCGGCAGCGGCAACGGCGGCACACTTGCGAACGGCGCCGCGTGGACAACGGGAAAAAATACCAATGGAATCCTGTTCGACAACAACAATGACTCCGTCGATATCGCCAATGAATCGAATTTCGATTTCAACCGAACGAACCCGTTCACTGTGACCGCGTGGATATACCGCCAGTCGAACACATCGGAAGACGACATCGTAGAAAAATACGACGGAACTACGGTAACCGGCTGGGCGCTCTGGTTCGATGTGGGGTCCAATAACCTGATCTTTGACCTTTTAAACACGAGCACAAACAAGATAAGCGTAACGACCGCAACTCCCGTTTCTCTCAACGCATGGCATTTCGTTGCCGCCACATACAGCGGGAGTTCCGCCGCGTCGGGTGTTCAAATTTACGTGGATGGCGTGTTGCAGACGATGACGATCGGCACGGATGCGCTTACGGCGTCGATTCTCAATAACAAGGCGGTAACCATAGGCAATGAAGTATCCGGAGCCACCTGTTGCGCCTTCGACGGCAAGATCGACGAGGTGCGTATCTATAACCGCGCCCTGACGGGTGGCGAAATCAGAGATATTTACGACGGTTCATAATTACTTGGGATTGAGCGGCAGGTTATAGGCCTGGAAGCCGACGGGGCAACCTTGCCGCGCATCGCCTGCGGACACCAGAACGCTGGGATCGGTGACACCGGGTTCGTAAATATCAAAATTGCCGACGAAATATTCGTTACCGGCACGGCCATTCGCCTTGATAAAGGTTGCCATCAGATCCTTGTACGCGCTCATTTTCGGGTACGCCGCCGTATTATCCCACATCGCTACGAGGTCGTTGGGAACACAGACCATGACGGATGCCGCTTGCGGCATGTAAGTCTGAGCTGGTTGCTGCTCCCGCTGGGCATACTCTCGCGGTATATATCGCGGCGGCAGGTGACGTTCGGGTTCCACGGTTTCGGGATATGGTTCGCCTTTAAGGTCTGCCACGACGTGATCGGACGCTTTCATGGTTTTATTGTAGGCGCTGACGCCGTCGTTGTAGCCATGCTGCAAGGCATAGGCGGTGTAGCTAAGCGGATTCTCCTCATCCTTGTAATGATGTTCTTTCGAATAATCGTAGTGCATGTTCATGATCCACATCGCGGGAAATGCGATGATTGCGGCGACAGCGAGTCGTGGCCACAAACGACTCATGAAGGGCAGTTTCCTTGGATCGGACATACATAAATCTCCTGAATTGACAGGAAATTTAACATAAGATTGAATGTCTGGGCAAGCTTATTCTCAGGCGGAGCGGCGCTTTTTCGATTTCTCGGTCGTGCCCAGAATGGGCGCAAGATATTGACCCGTATAGCTTTTTTGATTAGCGGCCACATCCTCGGGCGTTCCGGTCGCGATGATCTGGCCGCCCTTGTCGCCGCCTTCGGGGCCGATATCGATGAGCCAGTCGGCGGTCTTGATGACCTCGAGGTTGTGCTCGATCACCAACACCGTATTGCCCTGATCGACCAGCTTGTGCAGTACCTCAAGCAGATGGCGAACGTCCTCAAAATGCAGGCCGGTGGTGGGTTCGTCGAGAATGTACAGCGTCTTGCCCGTCGAGCGGCGTGAGAGTTCCTTCGCCAGCTTCACGCGCTGCGCCTCGCCACCCGATAGCGTCGTCGCGGCCTGCCCGACATGGAGATAGCCGAGGCCGACATTCTTCATCGTCTCCATCTTGTCGCGGATCGATGGCACAGCCTTGAAGAAATCGGCCGCCTCCTCGATCGTCATATCGAGCACGTCGGCGATGGACTTGCCCTTGAAGGTGATATCGAGGGTCTCGCGGTTGTAGCGCTTGCCCTTGCATTCCTCGCAGGTGACATAGACATCGGGCAGAAAATGCATCTCGATGCGGATGACGCCGTCACCCTCGCAGGCCTCGCAGCGCCCGCCCTTGACGTTGAATGAAAATCGCCCTGGCCCGTAACCGCGCGCTTTTGCTTCGGGCAAGCCCGCGAACCATTCGCGGATCGGGGTGAAGGCGCCGGTATAGGTCGCGGGATTGGAGCGCGGCGTGCGGCCGATGGGCGACTGGTCGATGTCGATGACTTTGTCGATGGCGGCAATCCCCTTGATCTCTTTGTGGGGCAGGGGATGGTCCTTGGTGTTGTTCAGCTTCTTATGGATTGCCGGATAGAGCGTATCGAGAATGAGCGTCGATTTGCCGCTGCCCGATACGCCGGTCACACAGGTCATGGCACCCAGTGGGATTTTTGCACTGACGTTCTTGAGGTTGTTTCCGGTCGCGCCGATCACTTCAAGAAATGTGCCCTTGCCCTTGCGGCGATGGGCCGGGACGGCAATCGATTTGCGCCCGGTCAGGTATTGCGCGGTGATGCTGTCCTTATTTTTCATCACCGTCGTGGGCGTGCCGGCGGCAATAACCTCTCCGCCATGGGTCCCGGCGCCGGGGCCCATGTCGATAATCCAGTCGGCGGCGCGGATGGCGTCCTCGTCGTGCTCGACAACAATTACAGTATTTCCGAGATTCTTCAGGCGTTGCAATGTCTCGAGAAGGCGGTTGTTATCGCGCTGATGCAGGCCAATGGAGGGTTCGTCCAGAACGTAAAGCACTCCGGTCAGGCCCGAGCCGATCTGCGAGGCGAGGCGAATGCGCTGGCTCTCGCCGCCCGACAGTGTGCCGGATGCGCGCGACAGCGAGAGGTATTCGAGGCCCACGTTCATCAGGAACGTGAGGCGCTCGTTGATCTCCTTCAGGATGCGCTCGCCGATGGCAGCCTGCTGCTTGTTGAGTTGCGGCGGCAACCCCTCGATCCATTCGCCGGCGCGCTTGAT
>DATJGZ010000111.1:0-5017 GCA_035494535.1 Patescibacteria group bacterium
GCGCTGCCTGTGGAACTGGGGAGGCCGCATCAAACGCTGGCTCCGCAGTCCCGATCCCATCCTTGGGATCATCGAGACTACTCATGGATGCATGATAGGACCTAAATCCTATTTTGTCAAGAATTTTAACAGAGCGCGTTGCGACCTTAACCCTCATACATTATATGTTCTTTGTCCATCCCATGATATGATCGTCTATATATGGACGACAATCTCCGCCATCAATGCCTCGTCTACAGCGGCTCGCCGTCGCGGTATCTGCCCGCGCTGGCGGCGATGACCAAACGCCGGCTGGCGAAGAATTTCCGCTGTCTGTACATGAACAGCCCGCCGATGGTGGCGGGCATGCGCTCGTACCTCTCGGCTACCGGTGTCGATGTCGCGCATGAGACCGCGAAGGGCAGCCTGATTCTGACTTCGGACAAGGGTCACCTGATCGACGGCAAGTTCGACGTCGACAGGATGATGGGGCTGCTGGCGCAAACGCACGACCAGGCGCTGGCCGACGGTTATGCCGGCCTGTGGGCGAGCGGCGACATGACGTGGGAGCTCGGGGCGCACTGCACGCCCGCGCAGCTGCTTGAATATGAATGGCGGCTGGAGGAGTTCTTTCGCGGCCACCCGGCCCTGTGCGGCGTCTGCCAGTACCACGCGGATACGTTGCCGCGCGAGATGGTGCGGCAGGGGTTGCTGAGCCACCCCGGCGTGTTCATCAACGATACGCTCGCGCGCGCCAATCCGCACTACGTCCGGCCCGAGGCTTTCACAGGCCACACGGCGGGCGACGCGGCGCTCGATGACGCGGTCGCGCTAATCTGTGAAAAATGAGATCTCATTTTCTCGTTGCCCACAATTTTGACGTAATTGCTGTCGAGACTTCCCGCACTTAGGCTCAATCATAATTATAAGGAATCCTATCAATGAAAAAGACACTGATGCTGGGCGCCGCCCTGGCCTTGATCTCGTTCAATTTCCCCGTAGCGCCCGCGCATGCCGACGACAGCGCTTTGGGGCAGGCCAGCGATGCCGCCGATTCAGGCGCGGCTGCCGCGAGCGCATCGAGCGATGAGACCGCCAAGTCCGAATCCAATCAGGGTTTCGATACCGCGCAGCCGCCGGTTGTCGACACGCGCACACCGTCCGAAGGCGGCAGCGGCCTCAGCAACGCGCCGACCTACGACCCGAATTCGGGCAGCGGCCTCGACAACGCGCCCACCCCGCCGGCACAGTAAGCGTTGTTCGCATACGAAATCGAAAAGGAGCCGGAAGGCTCCTTTTTGTTATCCGTAATCACCTTTACGATTTCTTCAGATTCGCAGCGCTAACAATAGGCTTATTTTATCATAGGGGATTTCAAACATGTCAAAAGTCACCGGTCTGTCGGGCAACGAGATTTACTGCCTTTCGCTCAAGAACTATCGCGCGGGTGAGCTTGTGGTCGGCAACAGCGTCAACTCGATGGGCTTTCTCGGCGGCATGGCGGCCGGCTTCAAGGGCATGGTCGGCGGCGAGATCACGCAGGTGACCAAGGCGATCGAGGAGGGGCGGCTCGCCGCGTTCGACCGCATGATCACCGAGGCCAAGCAGCACGGCGCCACGGGGGTCACAGGCGTGACCGGCGAACTGCGCGACTTCACGGGGAATACCGAGTTCCTGTTTGTCGGCTCCTGCGTCGAGGGCAAGGGGCAGGACGGCTCGCATACCGGCAATTTCTTCTCCAGCGCCGGAAACGCGCAGGAATTGTACTGCCACATGGACGCGGGCTACGCGCCCGTCCAGCACGCCTTCGGCAACATCTCGTACATGATGGGCATCGGCGGCGGGCTGATGGGCAGCCTCAAGACCATGGCGCGCGGCGAGATCCGCGAGTTCAGCGACATCTTCAATCATACGCGCCACAAGGCGCTCGAGCGGATTGTCAACCAGGCCAAGCATTGCAAGGCCAACTCGGTCATGGGCATCCGCACCAAGATCATGTACTGGCACGGCACGCACGAGATGCTGATGACCGGCACAGCTTCGCGCAATGGGGCGCTGCCCGCTACCGCCGACGCCACTCCGGTCACGAGCGACCTGACGGGCGAAGAGTTGTGGGCGCTGACGCAGCTTGGCTTCGCGCCGGTCAAGCTTCTGATCTCGGCTTCCGTCTATTCACTGGGCGTGGTCGGCGGACTCAAGAGCGCGCTCAAATCGTTCACCAAGGGCGAAATCAGCGACCTGACCACTTTGATCCACGACGCGCGCGAGGTCGCGATCGACCGGCTGAAGACCGAAGCCGCCGACCTCGGCGCGGAAGAGGTGGTCGGCGTGAAGACCTATATCGCCAATCTCGGCCCGCACCTGATCGAGTTCCTCGCCATCGGCACGGCCGTCAAAAAAACCACCGGCGTGGCGGTCAAGACGCCGCAGCTGCCCGTGCAGGCCATCATTCAGGACAAGGATACGTGGATCGAAGGATCTATCGGATTCTCGATGGCCCGCGGCGAGTAGCATACAAAATTCCCTGACATCCTGAGGGAGCAACGCGACCGAAGGATCTGGTTCCTAGAATCAGATCCTTCGCTACGCTCAGGATGACATCGTCTATTAATAGCTTATTCTCAGCATTTTATCTGAAACAAAAATGTTCTAGAGTCCGCTTGCAACCGGAGCCGGAAAACCCCATGCCAACCGCAAAGCGTGCCCTTATATCGCCGCAGGCCGATTTCTGGCTGCTGGGCGGATTGTCGCTGCTGGTCCCGCTGGTTCTTGTCTTCATTCCCGAATGGAACGGCCTGCATACCGGGCTCGGCCTTGCCGGCTGGTCGCTCGCGGTCGTGCTCGCCCTCAATGCGCCGCACTTCGCTTTTTCGTACCAGGTGTTCTATGACGGCTTCCGCCGCCGCCTGTCAGACGCGCAAATTTCGCAAGCCAGCAAGGCGCGCATGATTGTGGCGGGGATTATTGCGCCCGCCGCACTGCTTGTCTATTTCGGGATTGCGATGGGGATTCACAGCATGGCAATGCTGGGCGTTATCACGAACGCCATGCTCGGCCTCAGCGCTTGGCACTACGCGCGGCAGGGCTACGGGACGTTGATCACAACGTCGGCGTATCGGGGCATTTTCTACGGGCCGAAACAAAAATTCATCCTGAACGCCAACGCCTATCTGATGCCGGCCTATGTGTGGATCCTCTTCAATTCCGGGCCGCATGCGAATCTTTACCATGACGTGCCGTTCGCCGATTTCGGTTTTAGCCGCGCGCAGGCGAACGCATTTTTGTATCCGGCGGCCGTGTTTCTGGTGCTATCGATCGGCGTGTTTCTGCGGAAGTGGCTGGTCGAGAGGAGAGGCTTGCCGGTGAACGGCGTTCTTGGCTACGCGTGCAGCATATATATCTGGATCCTGCTCATGCGCGTAAGTCCGAATTTCTATTTTCTGGCGCCCGTGTTCCATGGGTTGCAATACATGCCGTTCGTCTACAAGTTCCGCAAGGGAGAGGCAGCGCGGGAAGCCGGTATTGCACCGGCAGAAATTTGGCAAAACAAGCAGGCGATGCGGTCAATGGTTGTGTTCGGCCTGGCCGGTCTCGTCCTCGGCGCGACCTTCATGTACCTGCTGCCGGCGGCGATGGACGCGGTTTTGCAGCGCTACCACCCGGCGCCGCCTGATTTCACCCGTAATTTCTTCCTGGTGTCCTTCGTGGTTTTCATCAATATCCATCATTTCTTCATCGATTACGCCTTCTGGCGGCGCGATAATTCCGACGTCCAGCAATACCTGTTTCAGGCATAGATCGTGCTGGCTTCAAAGATACAAATTTGTTACAAAATCTGTCATAATATAAAAGGCTATAAAAATGGCAGATCATTTCGACCGCAAACCGCGCCGCAAAGCTGAATTCGTGCAGCCGATCAATATGCTGCGCGCAAAGGTCGGTTATGGCGGTCTCGATGAATCAAAGCTGGCGAACTCCCAGATCGCTTCGGCTAAGGTCTGTCTCGACGTTTTGCAGCGGGCTATCGATGATGTCAGGAATCCCGCCATTGGAGCCGGGAATTCGGACCAGCTCGTGGACAGGATCTTGCAGCCGGTGGCGCAGTTGAAGGCGGGGGCCGCTGTCGCCGGTTATCCGCTGGTGGAAAAGCTTGCCGACAAGTTGATCGGCTTCCTTGAAGTGATTGAACGACCGGATCGTGAGACGCTGGAGATTGTGCAGGCCTTTCATGGCACGATGCATGCCATCCTGAAATACAAGCTTGCCGGATCGGAACACCGCCACGCGCTGGCCCTGATCGACAGCCTCGACACGGCTTGCCGCCAGTATTTTTCAGGTCAAAAGGCCGTGCGCCAAAGCTGACCGTCAGGCTTGTTTGATATTTCTGGTCTTGTAATAGCGCCCGCACGCATCAAGCAAATCGCCGAGCAGCGTCTTTTCCTGCGGGCCGCCCATACCGTTGATGTCGTTATTGAGCACGTACATGAAGGCGACCCGGTGCGCCTCGACAATCTCGAAAACGTCTTCATCGGTGGTTTCGATCGTTTCGAGGAAATTAACCAGAATTTCCGAGATCTTGCTAATGAGCGGATAGTGGAAGAGGGCGCCCTGCGATTTCAGGCGGACGGCGGGGTAGAGCATGAACTCGATGGCGGTATCGCTCTTCATGCCCCCATTACGAGTATTGCGCAGCGCCTCGGCCAACGCGTCGACCAAAGCAATGCCGGCCGGCTTGAAGTTCGTTGTGTTTTTCTCGATATATTCCTCGGCCTTGGCCAAGGCTTCAGTCGCCACGCCGCCGCTGCCTACCTTCTGTTTCATGACGTTCGGCGGCGTGAGGAACTGCGCGTCGCGAACCTTCTTCTGTCCTTTGAAGACGTCGGTTTCCGAGATCACCAGATCCTTCTGAGCGCCGCGCCGCTCAGGCCCGGTATAATCGGCGCCGGTCTTACGGCGGCGGTCAGGACCCCGGTAGTCTGGGGCCAAAACAAACTGCCGCGGACGCTCGACGATGACTTCGATCCGTTCGGCGAGCGTT
>DATJGZ010000112.1:0-4245 GCA_035494535.1 Patescibacteria group bacterium
CGGCCACCGGTTTAATAATAACCGCATCGAACGCCGTTTTGAGCACGGCAACCGAGGCATTGCCGGTCCGGCCCGCCGCACCGCCCGCCGTGTTGAATATATACTGATGCGCCGGCAGCCGCCCGAGAGCCTTGGGGTCGAAGCCCGGCTGTTCGAGGATAGTCAATTCATTTTCGACCATCGCCGGGTTAACCCAGCGCCGCATCTTGACCTGCGCCGCGTGCGAAAGTTTCGCGGCGCGCTCAGGAGCGCCGCCATTGCCGGCGACGTGCGCAGCCAGTTTTTCCGCCATATTAAGGCAGACACCGCCGCCGAGAATGGCCGATGTCTTTGTCTCCATCCAGCGTGCGATACTACACGAGTGCTTAAAGCTCGCGGCATGACCCTCGCGCACCTGCGCTGCTTTCAGTGCATCGCGGCCGGCACGGACCGCAGCGCCGGCCTGTGCCTCGAGACTCTGCATTTGTCCTTTCAGCGACGATATATTTATAGCATCGCGCTGGCTGGTCAGAACCTTGCGGATGTCCCGCTTTGACGGCGTCTGTCCGGATTGGGCGAGCGTTGCCAGCAAATTAAGCTCGGGCGAAGGCGCGCTGCCGGGCTGCATGGTCTGGAGCGTCTTCCTCAGATCGCTGCGGTTCAGCATTTTATGAATGATTTTCGCGGCGTGCTTTTCGCCCTTGGCGATCTCCTTATTCACGTCCTGCAGTTTGTCCCAAGCCTGCTTATGCGCCGGCAGTTGCGCGCGCGCGGCTGCAAGATCGGCCTTCCAGCTCTGCACGGCCTTCGGGCCGCCCGTGCAGAACACTATTACGGTACGGAGAATACCATCGCCGCGGTTGAGCATGCGCCCCGCCATGCCGTGCTGGCCGTTTTTGAGCGCCGCCTCGTAGTTCCGCCAGAATTTAGTACCGTACAGGCCATGGAATGCCGTCTTGTGCGAAACGGGGCTGCCCAGCTGAATGCCGCGCAGCGGATTATCGACGAAGTCTTTGATCTGCGTCTGCATGCCATAGGCGCCATGCAGAGACTCGGTTTGCATCGTGCTGTATTTCGTGGCGATCCGGTGGGCGCCGTTGAAACCGTCGACGGCCCACTTCGCACTCTTTAGCGCATCCGCCTTATTACGCGCCTCCTGCCGGTGCGCTTGGCGCGCGGCATGCGCGCGGGCGATCATCTGGTCCCACCATTGCTGGCGCTGCGCGAAGCCCTGCTCGAGCGCGGCGAGTTCTGCTTGTAGCTGCGGCGGGTATGTCGCCATAACCTCAAAAAACCTTTCGATAAAGTCTGCTGTATTATAGCAAGATATTGATTAACCGGCAATTTATTTACATAATCATCATAAAAATAGGAAAAATAGCTCGTCCATGTTTTTATAAAACTGGCAAACCGTTTGTATTTATTCTTTTAATTCATGTTTCTCGCCATAAAATTTCATTCTTTTGTTGCAACCGAAATTATATTCCCATAAGCTCAACCCCATTAAAAATCGTCGCGTGTAAAAAAGAGAGGTAACTTCTCATGGTTAATATCCCCGTTCACGGTCCGGATGACGAGGACGAAGGTCACGATCACGACCATGGACCCAAAAAGCGCGCATGGTGGGATATTCTTGGCAAGCGCCGAGACAGGCTCGCGGAAAAATTCAACACATGTTCCTTCTGCCATCGCACCGTCGACCAGATCATGGAGGATGCGCGGAAAAAGCGGGCGGAGGAAATGGAGAAGGATGGACCGAAGCAGGGCTTGACGGTCAACTTCACATTGCTGATACGCCCGCAGGAGGGAGACGCTGCGATTTGCAACGAATGCGTGGACAAATTCCACGATGTTCTTGAAGAGCGGCGTGAGGAAATACAGGAACAGGTCGACGAGATCAACGCGATGATGGGAATGCCCGTTCCCGAACGCAAAGAAACACGCACGGGAGCGGCTGGCCGTTTCGCGCAACACGCCGGTAGCGGCCTCGCGTCGCCCGACGTCAAGATTCCGACGCCAGCAGCCGTGAAGGCGCAGCTCGATGAATATGTGCTGGGCCAGGAAGACCTGAAGATGACGCTGGCGGTTTCGGTCGTCAACCACTACGAGCGCGTCAAGCAAAGAGAATCCGGCAAGGTAAAAGCCGGCGATGCCGAGCTCGGGAAAGCCAACATCCTGATTGTCGGTCCCACCGGCACCGGGAAAACGCATGCGGTTGAAACGGTTGCCCGGCAGCTCGATGTCCCCTTTGCGAAATGGGATGCCACGACGCTGACCTCCGCCGGCTATGTCGGCGATCATCCCGAGGACATCATTCAAGCACTGCTTGAAGCTGCGGGCGGCGACGTCAGCCGCGCTGAAAAAGGCATCGTCTTCATCGACGAAATCGACAAGAAGATGCGCAAAACCGGCGGCATTAACGACCTTGATGTCGGCGGCTCGGGTGCGCAGCAATCACTGCTCAAGCTGCTCGAAGGCAGCACCATCGAGGTTTCGGTTCCGATTCCGGGCATGCCGCCCATGTTCAGGCGTCCGGTCAAGATCAACACGAAGGACATCCTGTTCGTCACGGGCGGCGCATTCACTGCCCTGAAGGAAGTCATGTTCGAGCGCTTCAAAAGGGAACGAAGCGGTCCGACGCTGGGGTTCGGCGCAGAAATGCGCGGCAAGCAGCTGACCGTCGACGACATGGATATCAGCCAGGCGACCGAAAAAGACCTCGCCGAGGCGGGCATGCTGCCCGAACTGATCGGCCGCCTCCAGATTCGCACCCATACCAATGCGCTGACGGTCGACGATCTCAAGCGCATCATGACCGAGCCGAAGGATGCCGTGCTCAAGCAGTTCCAGACTCTGTTCCGCAACAAGGAAACGGGTTCGGTCGAGCTTGAATTCGAAGACGACGCGCTCGAGGAGATCGCCCGGCGTGCTCAGGTCAGCGGCACGGGCGCCCGCGCCCTCCGCCACATCCTCGAGGACGTGCTGAAGCGCGCCATGTTCGAGGTGCCGTCGCGGCCGGATGTCGGCAAGGTCGTGGTGACGAAGGAATCGGTGACCACGGGGGTCTCGCCGCTCTATATTCCCCGAACCATCGTGAGGCCGGCGACCGCACCGCCGCCGGGTGCCACCATCAACTGATCATCAAAACCGGCGGACAAGACCGCCGGTTTCTCGTTAAGGGACCGGTCAGGCGTCAGAGTAATTGCCGACCAGAACCTCGCGCTTGCCGACATGGTTGGCGGCGCTGACGATGCCGCGCTTCTCCATCTCCTCGATGATGCGCGCAGCGCGGTTGTAGCCGATTTGTAAATGCCGCTGGATGAAGCTGGTCGAGGCCTTGCGCTCCCGCGCGACCAGCGCGACCGCCTGTTCGTACAGCCCGTCGCCCTCGGGATCGCCCCCGCCGCCGAACAGCGCGGACATGACCTCCGACCCGCCGTCGACCGTGCCTTCGGTGACATCGTCAATATACGCCGGCTCGCCCTGCGACTTCAGGAAGCGCACGACCGCCTCGACGTCCTCGTCCGAGACGAACGGGCCGTGCACGCGGGTGATGCGCCCGCCGGCGGCCATATAAAGCATGTCGCCCATGCCGAGCAATTGCTCCGCGCCGCCCTCGTTGAGAATGGTGCGGCTGTCGACCTTGGAGGTGACTTGGAAAGAGATACGGGTCGGGAAGTTCGCCTTGATGACGCCGGTGATGACGTCGACCGACGGGCGCTGCGTCGCCATGATCAGGTGGATGCCCGCCGCACGCGCCATCTGGGCGAGGCGCTGCACCGCGTTCTCGACGTCCTTGCCCGCCACCAGCATAAGGTCGGCGAACTCGTCGACGATGATGACGATAAAGGGCAGCTCGGTCATGTCCAGCGCCTGCTCCTCGAACACCGGCTTGCCGGTGTCGGGGTCGTAGCCCGTCTGAACCTTGCGCATCAGCGTCTCGCCCTTTTTGCGAGCCTGCCGCAGGCGCTCGTTGTAGCCGTCGATGTTGCGCACGCCGAGCTTGGACATGGCGCGATAGCGCTCTTCCATCTCATTCACCGCCCATTTCAGGGCCACGACGGCCTTGCCCGGTTCGGTGACGACCGGTGAGAGCAAATGCGGGATGTCGTCATAGACCGAGAGCTCCAGCATCTTTGGATCGATCATGATGAAGCGGCATTTCTCGGGCGACATGGAATAAAGCAGCGAAAGGATCATGGTGTTGACCGCGACCGACTTGCCCGAGCCGGTGGTGCCCGCGACCAGCAAATGCGGCATGCGCGT
>DATJGZ010000113.1:0-5885 GCA_035494535.1 Patescibacteria group bacterium
GTCGAGCGCCTCAAGCCCCCGCACTGGAAACACCAGCCGGCCGCCGCCGATCAGGGCGCGCAGGTGAGCGAAATCAGCGCCGAGATCGCGGGCGACCTTGCCGACCTCGGCATCAACGTCAACTGCGCGCCGGTGCTCGACGTGCGCTATCCGCAGACGCATAACTCGCTCGGCGACCGCGCCTTCTCGACCGACCCGGTCAAGGTGGGCGAGAAGGGGGCGCAGGCCTGCCGCGCCTTCCTCCAAAGCGGCGTTATCCCTGTTATCAAGCATCTGCCGGGCCTCGGCCGCGCGCATCTGGATACGCACCACGACCTGCCTTCCGTTACGGCGACGCTGGCGGACATGGAGACAACCGATTTTGTGCCCTTCAAGCACATGCTGAAGCAGGACTTCGCCGATGCCGCGTGGGGCATGGTCAGCCACGCGGTTTTCGACGCCGTCGACCCCGGCACGGCCGCGTCCTGCTCCGAAAAAGTCATTGAGGACGTCATTAGAAAAGCCATTGGTTTCGATGGCTTACTGCTCAGCGACGACCTGTCGATGGGCGCCCTGAACAAATACGGCGACGCCGCCGCCCGTGCAGTCAAGGTGATCGAATCGGGGTGCGATATAGCCCTTCATTGCAACGGGGATCTGGCGGAAATGAAGCTGGTGGCAAATACCGCGCCGATAATGACAAACGAGGCTGTAGTGCGCTATAACCGCTCCGTAACCTCCATGAGGAATTTTATGAGGAAAGACGCCGCATGAGCGACGCCGTCCCTTTTGAGGAAGATCCGCCGCGCGTAGCTTTGCCCGAGGGCGAGCACGACGCCGACGCACTGCTGCTGAACATCGACGGCTATGAAGGGCCGATCGACGTGCTGCTGATGATGGCGCGGGACCAGAAGGTCGATCTGACCAAGATTTCCATCCTGCAACTCGCCCGCCAGTATCTCGCCTTCGTCGATCGCGCGAAGGAGCTGCATCTCGAGCTGGCTGCCGAATACCTTGTCATGGCCGCGTGGCTCGCCTACCTCAAATCACGCCTGCTGCTGCCGCGCGAGAATGACGGTCCCGGCCCCGATGCGCAGACCATGGCTGACGCGCTGCAGTTCCAGTTGCGCCGCCTTGAGGCCATGAAAAAGGCTGCGCTCGACCTGTTCTCGCTGCCGCAGCTCGGGCAGGACATCTTCCCGCGCGGCGCGCCCGAAGGGCTGCGCACGGTTGCCAACCCGGTCTGGGACGTCAGCCTCTACGATCTGCTTAAGGCTTACGGCGACATCCAGCGTCGCGCCGAGAGCAACAACTACGAACTGCCCGTCTTCAACCTGATGTCGATGGAAACGGCGGTCGAGCGCATGACCAAAATGCTCGGCAAACTGCCGCGCAAGGGGCCGTACAGCATCTGGACGACGCTCACCAGCTTCATTCCCGACAAGATCAAGGACAAGCTTTACGCACGTTCGTCGATGGCCTCGCTGTTCACCGCCGGGCTTGAGATGGTCAAGCAGGGCAAGCTTGAGATCCGGCAGGACGGACTTTTCCGCCCGATCTACCTGCGCGCCACCGACGGCGACCCCAACACACCCGCCAACGACCAGCCGGACGAGACTCCGGTGGCTGCGGCGGAAACAGCTGAATGATTTGAAGGAAAGGACCTCTCGTCATGGACACACAGGAACAAACGATTGAAAGCACCGAAGGGGCTGCCGAAGTCGTCGCATCCGCGGGCGGTCTGGAATCGATCCGCGTGCTCGAGGCGATGCTGTTTGCCTCCTCCGCGCCGCTGACGCTAAATGCTATGCGCGAGCGCCTGCCTGCCGACGCTGATGTCGGCGGCATGCTGATGGAATTGCAGCAGACTTACGCCAAGCGCGGAGTAACGTTGGTCGACCTCGACGGCGCGTGGGCCTTCCGCACCGCCACCGACCTCGGCGAGGCATTACAAATTAGCCGTGACGTGAAGCGCAAATTGTCGCGCGCCGCGATGGAGACGCTGGCCATCGTCGCCTATCACCAGCCGGTAACGCGCGCGGAGATCGAGAATATCCGCGGTGTTGAGACCAACCGCGGCACGCTGGACGTGCTGATCGAGGCGGGCTGGGTGAAGCCCGGCCGCCGCCGTGAAACGCCGGGCCGTCCGGTGACATGGGTGACCACCACGTCGTTCATGGACCATTTCGGGCTCGAAGCCCTGACCGACCTGCCGGGCCTCGACGACCTCAAGGCCTCCGGCCTGCTTGACCGCCGCCCGGCGCTGGAAGCCCTGCCGACGACGGGCAGCCTGTTCCCCGAGGACGAGATCGCCGCCGCCGAAGACGCCGAAGCGGAAGCCGAGGATGAAGAAGAATACGAAGACGATGAGGAGTCTGAGGACGAAGAGGAAGCAGAGGAATCCGAAACTGCTTCAGAATCCGAGGATGAATTTTCCGAAGATGACGAGGAGTTCGAGGACGATGAAGACGACGAGGAAGACGGGGAGGGCGAATAATGGGGATCAGCATCTGGCACATCCTTGTCGTCCTGCTGGTCGTCATGCTGGTGTTCGGCACCAAGCGCCTGCCCGGCACGATGGAGGACCTGGCCAAGGGCCTTAAGGCATTCAAAAAGGGCATGAAGGACGACGACGAGCCCAAAAAGGTCGAGGCTGACAAGTCGGGCCCGGCGAAAGAATAGGGCCCTGTGTTCGGATTCAGCTGGGCCGAAATCTTTCTGACCGCCGCCGTCGCGCTGATCGTCATCGGCCCTAAGGACATCCCTAAAGTCATGTACCAGCTCGGCCGCGTCGCGCGGCGGCTCCAGTACGTGCGCTTCGCCATGTCGCAGCAGTTCGAGGATTTCCTGAAGGAGCACGACCTCGACGACCTGCCCTCAGCCGTGAATTTCGAGGCGCAGAACAAGGCCGAGATCGAGGCGGACGAGGAGTATCACAAACCTGTCATCCCGAGCGAAAGCGAGGGATCTGTTTCTGAAACCCCTGCCGAGAAGATTCCTCGCGTGCGCTCGGAATGACAATGGAACAGACAGCAGGAAACGAGAATAGCCCGGACGCCGGCGCCCGGCCGCTGATGGAGCACCTGATCGAGCTGCGCGCGCGCCTGCTTTGGTCGTTCGCGGCCATGATTGCGGGCACGGTGTTCTGCTTCTTCTTCGCCCGCAACATCTACGGTTTTCTCGTCGCGCCGCTGGCACAGGCGATGGGCCCGGATTCCAGCCACACCCTTATCTACACCGGCCTGACCGAGGCATTCGTTACATATATAAAGGTCGCCTTCTTCGCCGGCGTGTTCCTGACCTGTCCGATCCTCGTGATCCAGATCTGGAAGTTCATCGCGCCGGGATTGTACGAGAACGAGCGCAAGGCGTTCCGGCCCTTCCTGATCGCCACGCCCGCGCTGTTCTTTCTCGGCGGCGCGTTCGTGTACTTTTTTGTCATGCCGGTGGCGTGGAAGTTCTTCCTCGGCTTCGAGAGCATGGGGGGACCTACCGTCCTGCCGATACATCTCGAGGCGCGGGTGAGCGAATATCTCGACCTCGTCATGATGCTGATCTTCGCCTTCGGCATCTGCTTCCAGCTGCCCGTGCTGCTCACGCTCATGGGACGCGCCGGGCTGATCACCTCGAAAATGCTCGTCGACAAGCGGCGCTACGCCATCGTGCTGATTTTCATTGTCGCGGCGGTCCTGACGCCGCCCGACGTCATGAGCCAGATCATCCTCGCGGTGCCCCTGCTGGGCTTGTACGAAATCTCCATCTATCTCGTCCGGCGCAATGAACGCGCCGCCTGAACTCGACCCCGCGCAGAAGGCGGTGTGGGCGCGGCTGGAGGAGCTGCGCGCGCGCCTGACCGCGCCCAAGCCGGGCTGGCTCCGCCGCCGCCGGCATGAATATAAAACCCAAGGCCTTTATATCTGGGGCGGCGTCGGGCGCGGCAAGACCATGTTGATGGACATGTTCTATGACGCCCTGCCGCCGGGCGTGGCCAAGCGCCGCGTTCATTTCCATGAATTCATGATCGGCGTGCAGGAGGAACTGCATAAGGCCAGGCTGGCGGGCAGGGCCGAGAACGCGCTGCTCAAATACGCGCGCAAAGTCGCGGGCGAGACGAAGATTCTATGTTTCGATGAATTCCACGTTACCGACATCGCCGACGCCATGATTTTGGGGCGGCTGTTCACGGCGCTGTTCGGCTTCGGCCTCGCCGTCGTCGCCACCAGCAACTGGCCACCGGACAAATTGTACGAGGGCGGTTTGCAGCGCGATTTGTTTGTGCCGTTCATCGAATTGCTTAAGGAAAAGCTGGAGGTGGTCGAACTCGACAATGGCGTCGACTATCGCCTGCGTGCGCTGCAGGACACAGGTGTTTATTTCGCGCCGCTGGACGCCGCGACAAAGGCCAAGGCGGAGAAACTCTACGGCGTGCTCACCCACGGCGCGCAGCCGCATGGCGAGGATATCGATGTGCGCGGCCACAAGCTGCATGTCACCGCCGCCAAGGGCGTGGCGCGCTTCACGTTCCATGAATTGTGCGAGACCGCGTTGGGCGCCGAGGATTACATCACCCTCGCGCGCGCCTATCCGACCGTGTTCCTCGAAAACGTGCCGCTGCTCGACGACGATCTGAGGAACGAGACCAAGCGGCTCATTATTCTGATCGACGAGCTTTACAACGCGCGCACGAAGCTGATCGTCACCGCCGCCGCGCTGCCGCCCGCGCTGTACACCGGCACGCAGCACGCAGTCGAGTTCCAGCGCACCGTCAGCCGTTTGACAGAAATGCAATCAGCCGAGTGGCTGAAGCAAAAGTAAGTTTTAACCGCGAGTGCCTGCACAGATCGCCGAGAAGATTTTCGTCATCCCGGCGAAAGCCGGGATCTTCCTGCCATTGATCAGAAAGATACCGGCTTACGCCGGTATGACGATAACATAAGAACTCTGTGCCTTCTCTGCGTCCTCTGCGATCTCTGCGGTTCAAATTCTTCCTTTTCTATACTATCTTTCTCAATATGGGCTTTTTGGCACGACTGACAGGCCGCGAGAAGAAGGCCGCGCGCGACCCCGAGCGCTACAAGACCGAGCGCGACATCGCTGAGGGTACCGACACGCGCGCGCGCATGGCGCTGGCCGAGAGTCCGCAGACGCATCAGGAGATCCTCTACTAACTCGCCACGCATGATACAAATCCGCGCATCCGCAAGGCGGTCGCGCGCAACGCCACGACGCCGATGCAGGCCGCGCATATTCTTTCGCTTGATCGCGATGAAGACGTACGCATGGCGCTGGCCGAGCGGCTGATAAAACTTCTGCCTGATCTCGATCCGGGGCGGCAGAGCCAGATATACGGCTTCGTCGCGCAGGCGCTCGGCACGCTGGCGCTCGACCAGGTGCTCGCCATCCGCCGCGCGCTCTCGAGCGCGCTCAAGGATAGCGCCAACACGCCGCCCAAGGTCGCGGGGCAGCTCGCGCGTGACCTCGAGCGCGAGGTGGCCGAGCCGATCCTGCGCTTCTGCGCCGCGCTGGCGGACGAAGACCTGCTCGACATATTGAAGCAACACCCGGCGGACTGGGCCGTGCAGGCCGTAGCCGGCAGGGAAAAGGTCAGCGCGAAGGTCGCGCGCGCCGTCATCGCCACTGCCGACCGCATCGCCGGCCTGATCCTGATTAAGAACACCGGCGCCGTCATCAGCCCCGACCTGATGGAGGAGATCGTCGAGAAGTCGAAGCAGTACCCGGAGTGGCAGCAGCCCATCGCCGTGCATAAGGCCCTGCCGCCCGCCATGGCGCGCACGCTGGCCGCGTTTGCCGACGCCGCCGTGCAGGATTTGCTCGCGCGCCGCACCGATCTCGACGAGCGTGCGGCGAAGGAAATTGCCGGGCTCGTCCGCCGCCGCATGGAGTTC
>DATJGZ010000114.1:0-2609 GCA_035494535.1 Patescibacteria group bacterium
ATCGTAGAACGGAATGGTTAAAAATATATTTACATAATAAAAATAAAAGGCAAGGGTTTCCAAAGACTTGATAAAATCCGTGTTGAATTAAGGAGTTGCGGACGGTGCGGGCGGCGCTTTCATAGGCGCTGTTTGGCCCGGTGTGCCGGCTGCTGGTTGGTCGCCGCCGCCCAAAATTGTGTTCAGGTCGGTGCCGTTCACCAGCTTTTGTCCGGATTCGGTCAGCTCCAGATTATAAATCCGCGCTGGCTGGCCGTTCTTGCCCGCGCCTTGCTGCCCGACCATCTGCAGGATGGTCATGGTCGCCACCGCCTGCTGGAGATTCGCTTTCTCCGCGTCCGGAACTTTGGGATCCTGGATATCCCTCATGAGCATGGCGCCCAAAGCTTCAAGCCCTGTAATCTCGGCATGCATCTTGCCGACGAAGCTTTCGACGGCCTTCGCATCGCTGTTGAGGACGCCATTGCTTGAATAATTGTAGACGCCGTTGCCGAGCGAGAAATCTTGAAGTGTGATCGTCATGCCGGCATCCTGCATGATCTGCGCTAGAGATGTCTGCTTGGCGGGTGCCGAGGCGGTGATTTGCGTTCTGCCGTATTCAACCAGCTTTTTGTAGGGGACATTTTCGGTGCTGACCACGAAATTGAGCTGGTCGGGGACCAGCTTGGTCGTTTCAGACGCGGGCTGCATGGCGAACCCGCTGTAGTGCAATCCCGCTTGCGCGCCGATCTTGTCCTTCCGCATATCCTTGAAGGCCAGATCAACACCGGCGCTGCCAAGGCTGAATTTCGATCCCGCCGCACCGCCCGGAGGGGACTGGGTGGCGACAATGTTTTCGATGCCGACCTTGATTGTCGCGCCGTCCCAAACATCCCCGATGATGGAAGTGATAAGATCGTAGAGGCCTGTTTTGTCCGCGTCCGTGCCCCCCATAACGCCGGCCGTCATTTTGGAGGTCGCGGCGGTCATTTTATCGCGATATGCGCTGGCCTTATCGAGCGCATAGCCTTGTATATCCGTCTCGGATTCCAGCTTGCCGATACTGACCGCGCCGCCGCCGGACGCCGCCACGGCGATATTCTCGGCCGTAAACCGTCCCGGTCCCGACCAATTGCCTGATGAATCCGGCTTGAGGTCTATGATGAAGGAAGCTTCGGGGATCGACGCGAGGAATTCTTTACCCGGTGTGTCGAGCTTGATGTCTCTGTATTTTGCATCGAGTTTGAGAAAACTTTCACTTTTCTCGTTCCACAAGCCGGTGCAGTTCTGCTTGCCGATGCTGATTGATGCCTTCTCTGCGCCCTGGGCGTCGAACCATTTGATCGTCGCCGGCAGAGCCACGGTCATAACCCATTCCTCGGGCTTGTCCTGCGGCATGGCGTTTATCGAGATCATGCCGATATCAAGCCGCGAACCGTCCGCGGCGACGGTCGAAAGCTTGGGCAGGGTGATGGCGTAGTAGGTGCCCGAAGGTTCGACCATGAGTTGCCCGTCCTGAACGAGTTTCGTGCCGCCGGCCTTCGTCTGCGCGGCTTTCTGGTTCAGAAGGTCGGTAAAAACCGTCTTCAGGTGTGCGGCACCGGCGGCATCAACAGCGGCTGCAGCGCGGGCGGGGGTGCCATTTGAAAGCGACAGACCTATAATTATTGCTATAATAAAAAATAGACGGGTACGGCCAATGCGGGGCATGTTTAAATCTCTCCTGAGGAAATACGGTCCTCAATTTTTACCAGATAAAGGTTACTGCTGCAATGCGGGTATCCAGCAAGGCGGTTCATACAGATAGCCGGGTTACGGCGCTGCTGGGGCCCACGAACACGGGCAAAACCCATTACGCGATCGAACAACTGGCGAGCTTTGACAGCGGCATCATCGGGTTTCCGCTGCGCCTTCTTGCGCGCGAGAATTACGACCGTCTGGTGAAGCTCAAAGGCCCCGATAAGGTCGCGCTCGTCACCGGGGAGGAGAAAATCATTCCGTCCGGCGCGCGATACTTTTCCTGCACGGTTGAATCCATGCCGATGGATCGGCCGTTTGATTTTCTCGCTGTCGATGAAATCCATCTTTGCGCGGATCCCGAGCGTGGGCATGTCTTCACCGAGCGGCTGCTGGCCGCGCGCGGCATTCAGCAAACGATGTTCATGGGCGCGGAGACAATCCGGACGCTGATGGCGTCACTCGTGCCAAAGCTTGAATACATGGCGCGGCCGCGCCTCTCGCAATTGACCTACGCGGGGTTCAAAAATCTGACGCGCCTGCCCAAGCGCAGCGCCGTTGTGGCGTTCTCGGTCGAAGATGTTTATGCGATTGCGGAACTCATTCGCCGTCAGCGCGGGGGGACGGCCGTGGTCCTCGGCGCGCTGTCGCCGCGCACGCGAAACAAGCAGGTGGAGATGTATCAGGGCGGCGAGGTCGATTTCCTCGTCGCCACCGATGCCATCGGCATGGGACTGAACATGGACATCCACCATGTCGCGCTGGCGGCAACGCGCAAGTTCGACGGCCACTATGCGCGCTCACTCGACCGCGCGGAGATCGCGCAGATTGCCGGGCGGGCCGGACGCTACATGCGCGACGGCACCTTCGGCGTCACCGGACGCGTGCAGAGT
>DATJGZ010000115.1:0-2632 GCA_035494535.1 Patescibacteria group bacterium
CCTCGTCGCGGCGGAGAAGGGCGCGCCGCCCGTGCTGCTGCTCGACGAGATCGCGGCGCATCTGGATGAGTCGCGTCGCAATGGCTTGTTTACATTGTTGCAAGCGCTTGGCGGGCAGGTGTGGATGACCGGCACCGACGCGGCGCTCTTCGCCTCAATCGCCGCGACGGCGCAGTTCTTCGAAGTGCGCGACGGGAAAATTACCGAAGCGGTCCGCGCCCGCGCCGCCTGACCCCGTCGCGAAATTCGCATTCGCGGCCGAAATATGCTACGATCCGCTCAATAACAAAAAAAAGAACAAGGGAGCAGGTCGATGTCATCTCAAGCAGCCTATGATGGCGGCGGACAGCCGCTGTTGGGATCTATTTTCAATAATCCTCTTTTATGGGGCAGTTTTCATGATTTCGGGCAGGCCCGCCGCGGCGGCTGGTTTGAGCGGGAGCCCGAGCCCGAACAGCACGAAGCGCCGAAGGATTATTTCACCAGCCCGGAATTGTTGAAAATTATCAAGGGCCAGAACCCCGGCAAGCCTGTCGCCGTCCATGTCGAGGACACGGGCGATATGTGGAGCCTCGGGCTCGACAATCCGGGCAAGGCCGAGCCGCCGAACAAGCACGGCATGGTCTGCGCCGCCATCCTGCGCGGCGCCGCCGACGGGAATAAAGAATCGTTTCTCGGCTACCAGATGGATGCCGACCCCTACACGCGCGACACGCTGGCGCGCGTGGCGGCAAATCCGGCCGTCAAGGTCATGACGATCTCGATGGTCAAAGGAATCAACGAGGACAATGCCAGCCGCCTGCCCGCGGCCGACCGCCTGACCATCCTTGCGGCCGCCGGCAATTTCGGCGACGACGAGCGCACATCGGGCGTCATGCGCACGGCGGGCCCGGTGCATTATGCGCCCGGCTTCCTGCGCGTGGGTGAGGTCGACCCGAACGGTATGCCGAGTGCGCACTCCAACGCCGACGGCCCCGCCTTCATGTGCGAGAATCCTCTGACCAAGCGCGACCTCTCAGCGCAGTTCTATCCGACGATCCGCGAACTGCAGGCGTTCCAGATGGAACGCGATGGCGACGCTTACGACGCGCGCACCTTTGCGCGTTATTTCCCGACGCAAGAGACGCAAGGCAGCAAGGAAGCCATGCAGGGCACGTCCTTCGCCACGCCCGAGGCGGGCCGCATGATCATGCACGCGACGGCAAACTTCGACGGCATCAAGAATTATGACGTCATCCCGGCTGTTCTTCTCGCGGCACAGATGTCGGCACCGCCGACACACCCGATCGGGCGGTATGGAAACGTGACGGTCGCGCAGGTGACCAATGGCGCAGGCCTGCGATTCGGAACACTGCGTTACGGCTTCGGCGTTCTCAAGGAGGACGCGCTGGCCGAGAAGATCAAGCGCGTGTGGGAGTTGCGCGCCGCTTCGCCCACTACGGTGAACGGCCAACTTTCCGACCCGCAGATCGTCGACGCCAAAACGAAAACGACCCGCGACGGCTACGGCAACGACTATACGATGAAGGTCGATGCCGGCCGGCAGGGCACCATCGTCAACACGACGCTGAGCCTGACCTTCAACCGCGCCGGTGGCGCGATCCCCATCCAGGCGGAGATCGAAAGCCCGTCGGGCACGAAGCTGACCGTACCCCTCATCTACAAGGAGCGTCTCGGCGCCAGCCGCGAGGCCATCGCCGTGACGCCCGCCTTTTTCGGCGAGAAGAAGATGGACGGCGACTGGAAGATCTCGCTGCCCGATCAGGGCAACAGCCTTGTGGCGGCTTCGATATCCTTCGCCACGCTCAAGCCGGGCAGCCCGGGCGCGCAGCTGTTGGACGAATTCAAGGCGCCGCAGGAGACGCCGCCCCGGCCGCAGGAACCGCGTTACCGCCCGATTCCGCAGCCACAGCCCCGCTATCGGGACCCGTTTGACTTCTTCAACTGAGGCTGCGCAGCATAGGGGATGCTGATCCTCGCCCATAAAAGCGTGACGATGCCGCCGGAAGCCGACGGTATCGAGTTCGACGTCATGAAAACCGCCGACGGCGACCTTGCCGTCAGCCACGATGAGGAAGTGCCCGGCGGCTACGTGCATCAGAAAACGATGGCCGAGCTGCGCACGCTGGGCTATGTCTCGCTGCGCGATGTGTTCAACAATGCCGTAGCCGACGGTCGCCACCCGCTGCTCAATATCGAGATCAAGGGCCGGGATTGCTGGGAAGAGGTCTGGCGGCAGGCGAAGCAGTTCTGCGCCGAAAACAACTACCCTTACGACCGCATCGTCTTCTCGTCCTTCGACCATGGCCAGTTGCTCGAGCTCCGGCAGGCGGACCCTGCGGCGAAGATCGGCCTCATCTTCGGCTCGACCTATGGGCGCTGGGCGCTGCCGCTGAAGCTCCACCCCGTTACCGGCGGTGCCGAGAGGCGCAAGTCGTTGACCGTGTCTTATCTGGATTCCGTCATCGACACGATCAAGCCGACCAGCCTTCATCCCACGTCGTTCAATTTCGATCGCGCGGCCGACTATGCCGCACGGCATAATCTTGATGTCTATGTCTGGGTCAGCCATGAAAAGCCTCCCGGGCAGGATACACGCATGAGCGCGCTGGCGCAGTCGGAGAAAGACAAC
>DATJGZ010000116.1:0-5524 GCA_035494535.1 Patescibacteria group bacterium
CCCGTGCCGGTGACCTTGAACTTTTTGCCGCGCTGCTTGTTGTAAGAGACGAAGAACATTTCGACCTGGTCCAGAATGCTTTTGTCCAGCTCGCTGATCGATTTCGTCTTTTGATGGCTGTAGGAATGTATGGCAACACCGAGCAAACGGTCATTCTCTTCGGTTTCACCGTCCTCTGTCTGTTCCGCACAGATAAGCCCGATCAGCCGCACTTCGATGAGGCACCCCACATGGGCCGGCGCGTCCATCAGCACAAGGATGTCAAGCGGGTCGCCGTCGCCGCCGATCGTTGACGGAATGAACCCGAAATCGAACGGGAATGACATTCCTTCGGGCAAAAGTCCGCCCAGCATGAACATTTTCGTCTTCGGGTCGTATTTGAATTTGTTCCGCGAGCCTTTGGGCGTTTCGATGATCGCCCGGCAGGTGCATTCGTTCATGTCCAGTTCGTTAGGAAGGCTGTCGATCTTGGGCATTACCGGTCCTGTTTCGTTAGAGGTTGTTCATGCATGAAATCCGGGTGACGGTTGAACCGGCATTTGCGGGGCAGATGATCGATCTGGCGCGCCAAAGCACCATCGACAGCATCACCGTCATGGACGTGTTCGAGTACGGGCCGGATGCGCCGATGAAAGTTGTCTGCGTCTGCACTTCCACGCCCAAGGCGCGCGCGTTCGTGGATATGGTGCTCAACGAAAAAGCGCTGCGGGATTCTGAATTTTCGATCACGTCCCGCGAGGTGCGTGCGATTATCAATGGCGATGGCCGTTCCGACCTGACCCGCCCGACGAGCGAGCCGTTTCCGGACGTGATCCAGGACCTGTGGCAGCTCAGCCACGTGACCCCGAGTTACATCGCGCGCGCCGCGTCGGGCGGCGCGCTGCTCGCCACCGGGATCATCGACAACAACCCCGTCGCGATCGTGGTGGCGGCCTTGTTCCTGCCCTTCCTTTCGGAGGTGCTGGCCATCGCTTTCGGGGCATGGGCCAAGGACGGAGCCCTGATACGCCAAGGGCTGCGCGCCCTTGTCGCCAGCATCTTCTGCTCCCTCGCGGGGGGTCTGATCGTGGGTTTTCTCGAAGGTGGGCCGGTCCGGTTTTCGGACTTCCAGAGCGCGTGGCACAGCTTTGCGATATCCGCGATCATCGGCGTTACGGCAGGGTTGTCGAACGCGGACGACACCGGCCGGCGCTACCTCATCGGCGTCGCGGCCGCCGTTCAGCTCGCCATATTCCCGGTCTGGCTCGGCGTTGTGGCCGCCATCGGTTTTCCCGCCGCGCCCGTCGTCACTGAACACCTGAAGATATTCGTGATCAATCTTGCCACCATCGCGGTTACGGCGATTGCCGCCTATGCCATGCTGCATTTGAGACGCGGCGGATGGAAAGCACCGCCAAGCGGAAAGATACGGTAGTTTCGGGACGCAGGATGAAAACGTCATAACTGCCAAAACGCATGAGGCAGGGATTCAGTTGCAATTCCTGCTTCCGGACCGGGTTTCTGCCGGTGAGTTTCAGAACTCCAGCGCGGCCAGTTTTTCCGCCTGATCGTGGGCGGCGAGCTGGTCGACGATCTCGGCCAGCGGCGGGCCCTTCATCATGGCGTCAAGATTGTAGAGCGTCACGTTGATGCGGTGGTCGGTTACGCGGCTCTGAGGGAAATTATAGGTGCGAATGCGCTCCGACCGATCGCCCGAGCCCACCTGTGATTTACGGTCGGCCGAGCGCTCCTCGTGCAGCTTGCGGCGGCGCTCGTCGTACAAACGAGTGCGCAGGATCTTCATTGCCTTGTCCTTGTTCTTGTGCTGCGACTTCTCGTCCTGCATGACGACAACGATATTGGTCGGGATGTGCGTAATGCGCACCGCGCTCTCGGTCTTGTTGACGTGCTGGCCGCCCGCCCCGCCCGCGCGGAACACGTCGATGCGCAGATCCTTGTCCTCGATCTTGAGGTCGACTTCCTCCGCCTCCGGCAGCACGGCCACCGTGGCGGCGGAGGTATGTATGCGGCCGCTGGCCTCGGTCACCGGCACGCGCTGCACGCGATGCACGCCGGACTCGTATTTAAGCTTCGAGTACACGTCCTTGCCGGATACCTCGACGATGATTTCCTTATAGCCGCCGAGATCGCTTTCGCTCGCCTCCACCACCTCGAACTTCCAGCCCATCGCGGCGGCGTAGCCGCGGTACATGCCGAACAAATCCGAAGCGAACAGCGCCGCCTCCTGCCCGCCCGTGCCGGCGCGGATCTCAAGGATGGCGTTGCGAGCATCGGCTGTGTCGCGCGGAATGAGCGCGACCTTGATCTGCTGCTCGAGCTGCGGGATTTTTTCCTTCAGGGCATAGTATTCCTCGCGCGCGATCTCGCCCATCTCGGGGTCGTCCTTCATGGCCTCGAGGTCCTGCATCTCCTTCAGCGCCTTTTCATAGGCGTCCGCCACTTCAACGACGGGCGTAAGCTCGGCGTATTCGCGGCTCAGGGCGACGAACTTCTCGCCACTAAGGTTGCCAGCAGCCATCAGGGCCGCGATTTCCTCGTGCCTGGCCTTTAGAGCTGCCAATTTTCGTCGCAAAGACATCGGGGTTATATAGCCGCCACTCCCCTCCTCCGCAATGTTTGAGAATAGCGCATTAATCATTGTTTTATTTGACAGAATATAGGCGTCCGCCGTACATTTGACCGTTTATCGGGAGGGATATTGGGGAAACGGCATTACTATCGTCTGGCGGGGGAAAGTCTGGGGGCGCTGAATCGCCTCATTGAGTACGACACCCTCATGACCGACTTCCGCATGTCGGACTTCCGCAAGCAATTGGCCGAAATGACCGGCCGACCGGGGCCCGAGGAGGACGCGAACGTCCTCAGCCAGAAGCTCAGCGCCTATTTCACGGCGGCGCAGCTGCGCGGTTACAAAGAGAAGCTCGGCTTTACCGACCCGACCATTCAGGTGCGCAAGTACGGCAACGGCATTCTGTATCGCGCGTATCACGTCTTCCCGAAGCTGGCCATGAATCCAGGCACATCCAAGGCGAATTTCGGCCTCGGCGACCTTGTCAAACAGCGCGACCGGACGCCCGAGGAGCGGATCGCCATCTACACATCCTATGAAGACTACAAGGGGCAGCACTTCGCGCCGCCGGGCGCCGTCAAGCTGACCGACGAGGAATTCGCCGCCTACGATCCCGACGAGGATTCATTCGAGTACTACCGCACCTACGACGAGGGCGTTCCGACACCCGCCGATTTCGACCCCGCCGTGCACCAGACCGAGAACTATGCGCTGGCGGACTGGCTGAATTTCACGCACGCGTTTCTCGTGACCGGCGAGGCGCATGACAAGCTCGTCGCCTACGACAAGGCCGTCTATGACTGGCCGATGGTCTATCAGGAGTTCCGGGACAAGGCGATGCCTCCCATCCTGGCGATCCTCACACCTTACGCGGAAAAGCTGAACAGCTGGATCGAGGAGCCAACGAAACCGGGCGACAAGCGGGCCGTCAGCTTCGACCGCCTGAGCGTCGATGACTGGAACGTCATGAAGGACGACCTGCTGCAAGCATTCACGCTGCAGGAGTTTATCCCGAAGCCGATGGACGGCTGCGAGGTATTGCTAGTGCCGCGCGAAGATACATTCTTCGGCGAACAGATCGCAGCCGCACTGGCAAAGGTGCCGCCCCACCCGGTCAACCCGGTCAGCTTCGGGTTTGAACAGCGTCCGTCGTTGCAGAACCACGCCGAGTTCAACGACAAGATCAGCGGTTATCCCTATATGAAGATCGAGCGCTTCGACGGCGGCGACGTGAAGCTGCTGGTGTTCCGCCTGCCGCCGAACATCCGGACTGTCAACACGCCCGAAAGCTGCAGCCCGATGAGCCTTAACGATTACCGCGCTCTCGCGGGAACAGATGAAAACCCGCCCAGCCATGTCTTCCGCATCGAGGGCGAGGCTTATAATGTTGTCACCAAATTCGACCAGGCGATGGGCGACTATATTGCCGGAAACAAAACATTTGAAGCGCATTTAACGGCGCTGTTGCAGTCGGAATCGCCCGGCCTCGTTGTCGACGAGTTCGAACTGCGTCCGTATAAGACAAATGCACCGCGAGAGCTTGAAATCACGATGCAGACGGCGAAATACGTTGAACTCAAGCCGTTTATCGAAGACCGCTTCACGATCGTCTATGCCCATAACGGGTATGGATATGGTCAGGACCGCACGAAACTCACCCTCAAGCCGCGAACCGACACTGAAAACGGGCGTGCGATATCTGCGGCGATTGACGATGTGCCGTACGAACCGTACTTCAGCAACGAAATGGATCGGTTCTTCGAATTTTATTCCAACAAGAGCTACGATCAGATGAAGGTCGAGAAGCTGGACGGGCTCAAGCAGCACGCCGTTCTCTATTTCCTCCCGTCATATATCGGCGAGGTTGATTCTCCGCCCGGCTGCGTGCAACTGACGCGCGAGGAATTCGCCCTGATATTCGCCGAAAGCATGGATGTACGGGCAGGTTCGCCTCCGCCGCCGCGGCCGGAACATCTGAAACATCTGCCGACACCGGAAGGCCTCGAAAACTACGAATCTTTGATGCAGATGAAAAAAGGAAAAGACGAGGACGGGTTGCCGCTGCACGAGCGTACGGAATTCGGCTGGTTCAAGCTGAGACCCTAGGCGGCTTCTTTCTTGGAGGCGATGGCGGCGGCCTTTTCCTCGACCAGCCGGACGATGTGGTCGACGATAGACTCGTCCCCGTCGCGCAGGCGATGCGCAGTCTCGCCGCCGAGGTAAATCTGATGCGTGCCCTTCCCGCCGCCGGTCAGGCCGATGTCGGTCATCAGCGCTTCACCGGGGCCGTTGACCACGCAGCCGATGATCGAGAGCGTCATCGGCGTGGTGACGTGGGCCAACCGTTCTTCCAGCACCTGCACGGTCTTGATGACGTCGAACTGCTGCCGCGCGCAGGACGGGCAGGATATGACATTCACGCCGCGGTGGCGCAGTCCGAGGCTTTTTAATATTTCAAATCCTGCTTTTACCTCTTCCACGGGATCGGCCGACAGCGAGACGCGGATCGTGTCGCCGATTCCCGCCCACAGCAGGCTACCCATGCCGATGGCTGACTTGACGGTGCCCGAGCGCAGGCCGCCCGCTTCCGTCACGCCGACATGCAGCGGATAGTCGCAGGCTTCAGCCAGTTGGTGGTAGGCCGCGCAGGCAAGGAACACGTCAGACGCCTTGCAGGAAATCTTGAAGTTGAGGAAGTCGTTGTCCTCGAGAATCTTGATGTGCCGCAGGGCAGATTCGACCATGGCTTCCGGGCACGGCTCGCCGTATTTCTCGAGCAGGTCGCGCTCGAGCGAGCCGGCATTGACGCCGATCCGCATGGAGCAGTTATGGTCCTTGGCCGCCTTGACGACTTCTTTCACCCGCGCGTCATCGCCGATATTGCCCGGATTGATGCGCAGGCAAGCAGCGCCGTTCTGTGCCGCCTCGATGGCGCGCTTGTAATGGAAGTGAATG
>DATJGZ010000117.1:0-19754 GCA_035494535.1 Patescibacteria group bacterium
GACGAAAGCCGAAGCTACAGGAACCCTGCGCGTCAAATTTACTTTTAAACATGCGGGCAACACGGAACTTCCTCTTATTCTCGGCGCGCTTCCGGTTCTTCCCAAACACTATTGGGAAATGGCGGGGCATAATTCCGCAGAGACGACGCTCGATCCACCAGTTGGAAGCGGGCCGTACAAAGTCGGTCAGGTTAAGGCAGGACATTCTATTGAATATGTGCGCGACCCAAACTACTGGGGTGCAAAACTGCCGATCAATAAAGGCCGCTGGAACTTTGATCGCATCACGTATGACTACTATAAGGACGGCGATGTGGCCCTCGAAGCTTTCATCGGGGGCCAATACGATGTCCGGGAAGAAAACAACTCCCGGCTTTGGTCGACTGCGTATGATGCTCCGCCCGTCAAAGATGGCCGAATTACGAAGGCGGAAATCAAGAACAAACAACCGCAGGGTATGCAGGCATGGGCGTACAATATAAGGAAGCCGGTATTTAAGGATCGCGCCGTGCGCGAAGCGCTCGCATACGCATACGACTTCGAGTGGGAAAACAAGCAGCTTGCATTCGGCGCGTACAAGCGCTCGCGCAGCTACTTCTCAAACTCCGAGCTTGAATCGTTTGGACTGCCGCAGGGCAAGGAACTCGAGATACTGAACACGTTCAAGGGCCGGATTCCGGACGAGGTGTTCACTACCGAATACTTCCCGCCCAAGACCGACGGGACCGGCAACAACCGCGAGAATCTACTGAAGGCAGTAAAGATTCTCGACGCCGCTGGATATAAAATGCATGAGGATGGCGTCCGCGTTAACGAGAAGACTGGTCAGCGATTAGAATTTGAAATTTTGATTTATGAGCCGGCATTCGAACGCTGGGCACTACCGTTCATTCAAAATTTGCAAAAAATCGGCGTAAAGGTACATTTACGTTCAATTGATCCTTCGCAATATCAGAATCGACTGAACAATTTTGACTTCGACATGATTATCTCGTCTTGGGGAGAATCAAACTCGCCGGGCAATGAGCAAAGAGAATTTTGGGGTTCGGATAAGGCCAACGCGCCGGGGTCACGCAATTATGTCGGCATCCAAGACCCGGTAGTCGATGAACTGATCGATATGCTAGTCCATGCCCGGTCCCGTGAGGAACTCGTTGCGTACACACATGCTCTTGATCGTGTGTTGCAATGGGGCTTCTACGTCATCCCCCAATATCACATAGATTATTGGCGAATTGCTTGGTGGAAAGGTATCGAGAAACCGTCAATATTGTCACCATTAAGTCCCGGCATCGCCGACACCTGGTGGCATACGCCTGAAAAAAAATGAAAGCCGCGATCGTCATACCGGCGCGCTACGCCTCCACCCGCTTTCCCGGCAAGCCGCTGGTCAAGCTGGCGGGGAAATCCATGCTCCAGCGCGTGGTGGAGATCGGCGCCGAGGCCGCGGCAGGCAACAAGGCCATTACGCTGCTGGTCGCGACCGACGACCAGCGCATCGCCGAGCACTGCAAGGAGATCAACGCGACCTGCGTCATGACTTCGCCGGACTGCCCTACCGGCTCCGACCGCGTGCTTGAGGCCGTGAAGCGTCACGGCGGGCAATATGAAGTGCTGCTGAGCCTGCAGGGCGACGCGCCCTTCACGCCGGTCGAAGCGGTCGCCAAGCTGCTCAAGGCCTTCGCCAAAAACCGCAAGCACGAGGTGGTCACGCCGGTCGTACGCCTGCGCTGGGAGGAACTGGACGCCCTGCGCGAGACCAAGAAAAAAACGCCCTTTAGCGGCACGACCGCGATCGTAGATGAAACGGGGCGCGCAGTGTGGTTCAGCAAGAACATCATTCCCGCGATCAGGGACGAGCAGAAACTACGCGGCACCGATGTCTATTCGCCCGTTTACCAGCATATCGGCCTCTATGCCTACCGCACCGACATCCTTGAGAAGTTCGTTAGGCTGCGCCAGAGCCGGTACGAGCAGCTTGAGGGGCTGGAGCAGCTGCGCCTGTTGGAGAACGGCATTTCAATTCATACTGTCCTGCTCGGCGTCGACGCCGGGACGGCGCAGGCGGGCATCGATTCCCCGGAAGATGTCGCCCGCGCCGAGGCCATCCTGAAAGCGCGCGGGGAAGCTGCCTGATGGCCGGCGCGGCGCCGCTTAAATTTTCGCCGCAGGCGCTGCTCGTTACTATTCTTATCCTTGCCGCATGGGCAACCGGGCTTTTCTTCAATGGCTACTCGCAGATCCTGTATTTTCCGGCAATTATGGCGCTGCTGGCTTTATGCTGCATCGTTGTTATTCCGGCTCTGCGCCTCGGCGTCAGTATTCCGGTCTCGGCGCCTGCCGTTTTTCTTTTCGGATTGTGGCTTTACATCACGCTGAGCCTGACCTGGAGCACGGTTCCGTTCTCGAGCTTCATCACCTGGCTGGTATTCCTGTCGCTGCCGCTGTGCTTTTTCATGTTCGCGATGCCGGTCGATCCGGCGCCGGTCGCGACGGCGCGTGCCGCACTGACCGCGGGGCTGGTTATCCTCGCGCTCTGGACATGCATTCAGTCCTTTATTTCCGAGCGGCCGGCATGGCCGATGGCGGATCCGAATAATCTGGCCTCGCTGCTCAATCTCGGACTGCTGCCTGCCGTCGCACTGGCCGTCGCGCAGCGCGAGCGCAGATACATGGTCCTTACCGCCATTTTCTTTGCGGGCGTCGTCGCCACGCAAAGCCGCGGGGGATTTCTGTGTTTTCTTGCCGCTTCTGTTCCGCTCTGTATCACTCTGCGGCCAGACATCAGTGCCAATCGCGGTTATTGTCTCAAGCTGGCCGCTGCCGGGGTTGTGCTATTCGCAGTCATGCAACTTCATGCCCAAGCACCGCTGGCTCAACGCCTGATGGCGCTCGGCGCGCATGAGCCAAACGTCAGCGCGCGCTTCGCCATCTGGAAGGCCACGGCGGGCATGATTGCACAGCATCTGTGGCGCGGCACCGGCTTCGGCACCTTTTACCTTTACTATCCGGCCTTCCGTCTGCCGGCGGATGATTCCATGGGAAGCTGGGCGCACAATGATCCACTGCAGCTGTGGGCTGAGACCGGACCCATAGCACCCCTTTTGCTCTATGGACTGATTTTCACGACCGCATGGCGCAGCGCGAAGGCCATGCGGATGGCATTGCCTGTTGAACGGCCGGTCATTGCCGGGTTGTCGTGCGGGTTGCTCGCAGTCGCGCTGCACATGCACATGGAATTCGATTTTTACATCATGCCGACACTGATTGTATGCGGCACGTGGCTGGCAGCGCTTCATAAACTGACCAATAGCCGCTCGGTGGTCATTGAAGTCGCAGGCTGGCAGCGGACATTTCTTACCTCGACCGTCATCGTCGCCGCCGGTCTGATCGCGCTGTGCGGCGGCAGCAGCGCCGCCGGACAGTATTTCCGCACACAGGCACAGACGGCGATCGCGCGCGGCGATATCAACGGCTTTCTTGATGCCAACGAAAAGGCGCGGCGATTCGGCCCGGCGACCTATATCGATCCGGACGTGCAACTGGCGGGTTTCTATATCGATATGCTGGCCAACCCGGTCGCCGGATTCGCCGAATCCGACCACAGAACGATGTTCGACAGTGCAGGCGCATTGCTCGATCATGCGGAGAAGCTGAACCCCGCATGGTCGGAGATCGACCGCAAGCGCGCCCGCCTTTATTACAATGCGCCGGCGGAGTGGGCCCGCGATGGCAGGGAATATGCCCTTAAGTCATGGCAAATCGCCATCAAGAAGAATCCCATGAATTTCCGGGCGCGGCAGGAACTGGCACAGGCTTATCTGGCCAAGGGCGATGCCCTGAACGCGGATATGGTATTGTCGGCGGGTCTGCGCTACCCTTATGAAGGGGAATTAACAAAAACTTATAGTGAGTTGTTGCTGCATGTGGAGCCGCTGGCACGTGTCCAGCAGGAATACAAGGACAAGGGGAAGCCGCCATGACAACGCTGATCATCGCCCGCCACGGCAATACGTTCGACGACAAGGAAACGCCGCGGCGTGTCGGCGCCCGCACGGACCTGCCGCTGACCGATAAAGGCCGCCTGCAGGCGCGCGCGATCGGCCGTTATCTCGAAGAAAGCGAAACGCTGCCCATTGCCGTGTTCAGCGGCAACCTCCAGCGTTCGCGCGACACCGCGATTTTGGCGCTGGTCGAGGCGCGGCATATGCTCGATGTCCATACCGAGGATATGTTCAACGAGATTGACCACGGACCGGACGAGAACAAAACCGATTCCGAGGTCGTTGCCCGCATCGGCGCACAGGCGCTGAAGGACTGGGAGGAGAAAGCCATCGTGCCGGCGGGCTGGCAGGTCGATCCGCAGGCGCTGATCAAGAACTGGCAGGATTTCGCAAAGCGCATGACAGAGCAGTATGAGGGTCACCGCATCCTGATCGTGACATCGAACGGAACCGCGCGTTTCGCCCCCTACCTGACCGGGGATTTCGAGGGGTTTCGCAAGATTCACGCGCTGAAGATGGCAACCGGCACCCTGAGCCGCATGGACTACGACGGCAAGAACTGGCGCGTCATCTCATGGGGCGTCAAGCCCGCCTGAACGTTTTTGATCGCCTGGTCATAGAGCGGCAGAAGATCCGCATTGTTTATCCTGATGCCATCGGGATTGGCTTCGTCGGCAAACACAAATAATTCGGCGTCCGCCGGCTTGTACACCCGAGCGTATTTGTCCGCCGGCATCAATTCTTCGAACTCGCAATCCCTGTCGCGTCCTGCCTGATTCTTATATACATTGAGCACGCACATCGTTTTTCCGTCCCGGGGCAGCAGCGAGCCGAGCATATGCGGGTTTTGCGGCTCATCCGCCGGGGTGAAAAAATGCCCCATGCCGTAATACAGAACCGACGGCGTATCGAAGGACTTGATGTAGGAAGCTGTATCGCGATCCTGGCAGGCTATGTCGATAACGTTTTTCACCGGATTGCTGGCGAACAGCCGCGCTGCGCGGTGGGCGGTATCGCCGTACCGACCGGTAACGGCATGGAAGGCCCGTAGCGTGAATTCCCATCCCAGCGCCTTCAGCTCGGCAACTCGCAAGCGCTTCAATAATTGCTCGCTTTGCTCGTGATCCGCGTGCCGCTGATCGGCGGCTATGAAACGGATGTCCCGGTGCGTCCGCGCATTGCGCTCAAATACGCGACTGAGTTGCTTGGCCACATCGCCTTCGAACCAGCCCATACCGAAACTTTTCTGGCTCGTCGTGATTCTCTCGATGTCGATAGTCGAGATTTGCGGACGCGGCTCGTCGAGTTTTCGCACGTAGTCAAAATAATACTGCGCGCGCGGGTCCCATTCGATGAAGTAATGCTTCTTCCCAGCCTCCTCGAGCGCATCCAAGACCGGCGCGCTGAGCATGAATGACTTCAGTTCCGGAATTGCATGATCTGAATCTCCGAAGGCGAGATACCAGTACTTTTCCGCACAAAGGCGGATGAACTCCTTCTGCACCGCATTGGGAGCGTAATCGTTGTTTTTTTCCGGCTCAAAGGGGCTCAAACCATTGCCTCATCTGCGTTTTCCACGCAGATTGTGGCATAGTTTCAATATTATGTCAATTAATTAGCGGCTGTGCGGATGGCGTTGGACGCGGACGGGAACAAGCCCGAAAACCGCGCTGCGGACGCCATTGCCGAACCGGATATAGCGATTATGCACGATCAGGCAGCAGATGGTTGTGGTGCACACCAGCGCTAAACCGGCACTGACCGAGAACATGGTGTCATGCAGGCAGCAGGTCGCGTAGCCGAAGGTCACGATGTTGCTGAAGGTCCAGATTGCCCATGTTTTCAGGCAGATATCCTCAACCGGGCGCGAAGCCTTGACCAGCAGTTTGATCTGCGGGCCGTAGCCGCTCAGCGAGATAAAGGTCATCATCGGGTAAAGGAATGCAAAAAGACTGGCCATCATGGTCTGTTCCCCTCTATCGGTCAGACCGGGCTTCTTCATTGTCCCGGCTATATACATACTAACCGGGACTTGTAAAATTTATGTTAACTCACGGATCGGTTCGAACCCGGACCGGTTGAGGCTCCATTTTGCCGGGCTTTTCGACCCGGACGTGGCGCTTATAAATGACAATGCCGAGGATCATGAGCATCGGCAGGAGGCTGAGAACGGTCACCACGCAAAACGCGCGGTCATGCAGGCAATAGGAACCGTAGCCAAGGGTTACGAGGCCGCTGATCGCCCAGATAAGCCATGAGCGCAGGCAGATATCATTCGCCGGGCCGGGAGAACGCACCAGTGTCAATATCTGGGGCGTGTAGGCCATAATCGAAAGGACAGGCACAAGGGCATAGAGATGGGCAAAAATTGCTGCAAGCATTTGATACTCTTCCTTTTCCCCGGCGTTGGCTTACCCGGCTGATAAGAACATTAGCACGATCTTTTTGGTTATGTAAATAAAAATCTGGCTGGAATTTCGGAATTTTTTCAGCCCCCGACCTGTACTAGTATCCGTAAAGGAGAGCCATGTTCAACTATATCCTTCGCCGACTGCTGCTGATGATCCCGACCATGTTGGGGATCCTCCTCATCAATTTCGTTATCATCCAGTTCGTCCCCGGCGGGCCGGTCGAGCGCATGATCGCGCAATTGCAGGGCCATAATACGTCGGGCACGGCGCGTTTTTCCGGGGGCGGCAGCGAAACGATGATGGGTAACATGCCGCAAGCCACCGGCGAGATGAGCAAGTATCGCGGCGCACAGGGGCTCGATCCGGAATTTATCAAACAACTCGAGAAAATGTACGGCTTCGACCAGCCGGCCTATGTCCGCTTCTGGATCATGTTAAAAAAATATGCGCGTTTTGATTTGGGCGAGAGTTATTACCGCGATACCTCAGTGATGAAACTTGTCGAAGAAAAGATGCCCGTGTCGATCTCCCTAGGCCTGTGGTCGACGCTGCTCATCTACCTGATTTCGATTCCGCTCGGCATCCGCAAGGCGGTCAAGGACGGCGAAGCCTTCGACGTCTGGACCAGCGCAGCCGTTTTTATCGGCTATGCAATTCCCGGCTTCATGTTCGCCATTTTGCTGATCATTCTTTTCGCAGGTGGCCGCTACTGGGACATCTTCCCGCTGCGTGGCCTGGTATCCGATAACTGGCATGACCTGACCTGGCCGCATAAAATAACCGACTACTTCTGGCACATGGCGCTGCCGATCACGGCGCTAACCATCAGCGGCTTCGCCAGCCTGACGATGCTGACCAAGAACTCATTTCTCGACGAGATCAACAAGCAGTACGTGCTGACGGCACGCGCCAAAGGCCTGTCGGAAAACCGCGTGCTTTACGGCCACATCTTCCGCAATGCCATGCTGATCGTCATCGCCGGATTTCCCGCAGCGTTCCTCGGCATATTGTTTACGGGTGCCATGCTGATCGAAGTGATCTTCTCTCTCGATGGCCTCGGCCTGCTTTCATATGAGTCCGTTATGAACCGCGACTATCCGGTCGTTCTCGGCACGCTCTATGTGTTTGCCCTTCTCGGGCTGATCACAACACTGCTGCGCGATGTCGTCTACGTCATGGTCGACCCGCGAATCGACTTCGAAGCACGATCGCTTTAAATTTGACAGTGTTTACGTAAGCGTGCTATTGGCTGCGGCACGATACTGGAAAAGGAGATTTGATCATGTCAGACGGACCGGACGTCATTACGATTGCATTAGGCGTATGCTTTGGCCTGATCCTGGCCTCGGAAGAAGGCGTTATAGGCCACCATGCCAACGTCAATATGGCTGACAAAACGCCGGCGGCTGCATCACCGCAGGCGGCACCAGCGGTCCTGAAGGCCCCGGTCGTCCCGTCGCCCTCGGGCATGAAGTAGAATTTCCGGAATTTGACAGAATTTGGTCGGGCATGCTATTGCGAGGCCAGTTCGTTTCATTTGAGGAGGGTCAATAATGTCTCATCATCACGTCATCGGCGGCCTCGCGCTCGCTTTCCTGTTGGTTGCCTCGTTTGAGGAATGGTCGGCAGGTCATACGCTTAAGGAAATGACCCACGGATCGCAGCCGGGTGTCACGCAGGTTCAGCCGGCGCCCCAGACGGCACCGGCTCCGACCGTTCCGGCAACTAAGTAACGTTCGGATTAGGAAGTTCTTTACCGCCTGCGTCGGTCTCTGCCGGCGCGGGCGTTTTATCTTTGTGGCTGCGGTTCAGGAAGTAATACAGGCCCATGGCGGCACCGTAGATGGCCATGTCGCCCCAGTCGAATTTGTTGCGAAAACCAGTGGTCAGCTCCCATCCGGTGAGGACGGCGGCGGAAAATGCCGTGCTGAGCTCCGTACTGTGTTTTGCCGCCTTGCCGAAAATGCGCGGCAACTTTTCCGCCGCGTAGAGCAACGCCTCGCCCGCAAGATACGCAAACGCGTAAGCGCCCCAGAAGCTCGCGAAATGGTGGCGGATGAAACGGTTCGCATCGGGCATGATGCTGTAGATGTGATAGCCCTGGTCGCTGAGCCAGGCCGCACCCTTTTGGATCCCCTTGCCGAGACCATACAGAGGAACGGATGCGTAATTGAACGCCCGAAGAAGATCGCCCTTTTTCCATGACATGGGGTGAATAATTAACATAACTTATCTGTTACTGCAAATTTGCGGTGAAGCGGGCGAGGAACCTTGCCTTGAACGGCCCTGTTTTCCCTTATAGGATTGTAAAAAACCAAGCCTTGATAAGGGCTGGCTAAAAAAAACGAAGAACGAACAGGGAAGAAAAATGTCAGACGAATTCGATGAGGACGGGGGCAGCCCCGACCGCTGGTGGGACGATGACGGTTGGAGTCCGCCCGCTTACAAACCCAAAAGCGCCTTCGAGGAAGCCGCCGAGCGCGACAAATTGCTCGGGGCGCTCGGCGAGGCTCTGACCTACAAGGATTCGGCCGCTGCCGTTCAACTGATCAAGGACCTGCTCGACGATCATGGCAGCGATGCGAACATCGACGGCGCAATCGATGCCGCCCTGAAGCGATTCAAAGATTGGGGCAAGCCCGATGCCGTATTCGATGCATGCCGCGAGGTCGCCGACTGGACGCGCCGCGAGGGGCCGCACAAGGACACAGCCCTGCGTGCGCTGCTCGACCTCGCGTCGCAAATAGCCGAGAGAAGCGTGAGCCGGGCCAAAGACGGACTGACCTCCGTCTTACAGGAAGCGCCTGACGACAGCGCGATGCACGCCGAGGCGGTGGAAAAGCTGTTCGATCTCGCCGCGCGGGCGCAGGAACGGGACCCGCAGGAAACCCAGGACATCCTGAACGTGCTGCGGCGGCAGGCGGACGACGGCACCCCGCTGCAGGACCGCGTCATCGATAGCCTGATGACGCTGGCGGAGCAATACCGCGAAGCCGATCCCGACTTCGCGCGCGATGTCATGCGCGATGCCCTGTTCGCAATGCCGGACGGCGACCCGCGGCAGGAAAAGGCCGAGGCGTTCCAGAACGCATTGAGCGAGGACGAGGATGCCGGCAAGACGCGCGCACAGGGATATCAGGATCAGGCAAAGCCGGTCACGCCGGACGAGTTCCGGCAGCGGTTCGGATAAGAAAACTAGTTGAGCATCATCGTCGGAACGGGGATGTTCCGCAGCCCCAGCATATCCATCGTGTATGCGGACGGGCGATAGGCACGGTCGTCATGCTTGGGGCAGGGCTTCCGGCTGCCAGCCGACCAGCCCGCGAATTTCTGACGGAGTTGCCCGACGAGCTGTTGCTCGCGCACAAGGGCCGCCGTAAGGACCTCACGTTGACGGCGCGTCACCGGGTCGTTGAACACACCGGCCAGCAGACTGCGATCGTTATCTTCATCGGCTGCGGCGGCGTCCAGTTCATCTTCGATGTCATCGTCCTCGTTCTTGCGATGGCATGAAGTTCCTGCGGACATGTCGGAAAAGCGCGCAGCAAGCTGCATCAGGACGGCGTCGCGGAACAGCGTTCTTTCGATGGCAAGTTCGTAAGGTCTTTGTTGTTTCATCGGTGTCCGGGACACAAAGATTTTTTAAACCCGCACCTGTTTAGCAAAAACGCAGAATTTATGTCAACGAAAACCGATCCGCCTTTATTTATCAGCAACATACGGGCAGTCTCCGCAAAACTTTGACATAATTTTTGCCCTGCGATAATGTCCACGGATTCAAGACCGGGAGGAAAGCGCCATGCTGGGATTGGAATATATCTTCGGTACTACCAAGGAACGGGACACGCGCATCGGCGCTCTCGCCGCAGCCCTCAAGGCGCAGGATGAGGCTGCAACTCCGGCTCTGGTTTCATACGTGCTTGAGACAGATGGTGCGGACAAGAACGTGCCCCCCGTTATCCAAGCAGCGCTGCAAAATATGACGGGATGGAAAAATACGCTTCCGGCCTACCAGACCGCCATCAGCATCGCGCGCGCGGAAGAGAACTCCGATCTCGGCAACTATGCGCTGCAGACGATCATCGACCTGTCGGCACAAATCGCACGTACGAAACCGGCTCTGGCGATCAGCGGCCTTGCTACGGTGATGAAGCGCGCACCGCAGACAGGACCGCTGCCGGAGAAAGCCGCCGATGAAGCGTTGAATATCGTGCGCCGCACTCAGGATAATAACCTCGCCGAAAGCGCCTTGCGCGCCGTAGCTGGAAATGCGCCGGCAAACAGTAAACAAAAGGCGACGGCCCTTAGCGGGCTTCTGAATCTCGCGCGCACGCAGAAAGAAACGAGCCTCGATCAGGCGCTAAAGACGGCTGCGTTCGTCGCGGCCTCGGCGCCCGCGGACAGTGCGCAAAAAAGGGATGCAGGAAATCTGCTGATCGAAATGGTCAAGGGCATTAAGGATGACGACGCGCGCAAGGCCTTCGAAGAATTCAAGCACATCGGTCAGGTCATCGGTGCGACCGATGAAGACGCCATGGTCGACACACTCGCCGAGCTCGCGCAAACCGTGCAGGCCACGAACAGGGATTTCGCCGCGGATATTTATAAGTACGCTGTGGAAAGTGCATCGGAGGACAGCGATGCGCGCCAGAAGGGTGCTGAAAAGCTGATGGACTTCGCAAAGACACAGTCGGCCGCGGACGAGAAATTCGCCGTCACCATGTATCAATATCTGGCCGAGAATGCCGGCGGCGATGCCCGCGACAAGGCGTTCGACGAACTTTACGCACTGGCGACAAAACAGCCGCCGCCGGCGCCCGAAGCGGCGTACGAGCTTCTTGACTATATACGCGAGGAATCGGACGAGGAGAGCGAGATTGAGGAAAAAGCTTATACCAGTCTCGTCGATCTCGCGAAGGCGCAGAAAGCGGCCAATCCGAAGCATGCCGTCGAGATTCTCGAACACCTTGCGGAAGATTCGCTGACCGATGACGTTTACAACGACGTTTATGGTGAGCTGATCGAGATCGCGAAGCAGCAGGCGTCATCGGATCCGGAATTCGCCAAGGACGTCGTCAAATTCGTCAAGGATAATATCGACTCGGACCACGATCTGGCAAGCGAGGTCGACGGTGTGATTGTCGAAATGGCCAAGGCACAGAAGGACAAGAAGCCGGAACATGCGTTCGACCTGCTCAAGGAGCTGATCGACAACGGCACCGATGACGATACGACCGCAGAAGTTTGGGAAGAAATGCTGGACCTCGCCAAGGCGCATATGACGGACAATGCCCATTTCGCGCACGACGTGCTGACCTATGTCAGAGAGCATGCCGATTCGGACAGCGACGAGGCCGCGAACGCCGATGACGGGCTGGTCGACCTCGCCAAGGCGCACAAGGATACCGACGCCAAATATGCGTTCGATGTGCTGAAAGAGGTTATCGAGAATTCCGAAAATGATGACGTTCTCGACAACGCATTCGAAGCGCTGCACGATCTGGCAAAGGCGCAGATGGCGCCCAACCCCGATCTGGCTTACGAAGCCCTCAAACACATTATCGACACCGCAAGCGACGAAGGCGACGAACCGGGCAAAGCTTACGAAGAGATGGTCGACCTCGCCAAAGCGCAGGCGGCGACGGACGCCAGTGAGGCTTTCGAGTGGCTGAAGGAAGTCGTCGAAAACAGTTCGGACGACGATGCGCTTGAAAAAGCATGGGCGGAATTTGTGACGCTGGCCCGGGCGAAGATCGCGGAGAATCCCGACCTGGCGACGGATATTCTTGACTACACGATCGAAAATGCGGGCGACGACAGTCAGGAAAAGACGGATGCCATATCCGCCTATGTGTCCATCGCACAGGTGCAGAAAGCGGCGAACCCCAATAATGCGTTTTCCAGTCTCAAGCACATCCTTGAGGAGATCGACAGCGGCAATGAGGATGCCGTGAAGGAACTGGCGACTCTCGGGCAGGAAGTTCGCAAATCCCGGCCTGACCTCGCACGCGATATTTTTGAATACATAGCTGATAACGTTGAGGACGACCAACGCAAGAGCGAGGCCACCACATCCCTCACGGACATCGCTGCCGATGGCAAGACGATCGATGCCGCCGAGTCGGTTAAAATGCTCGACTTCGTCCTCAACCGCGATCCTGAGGCAGCGACGAAGACAAGGGCGCTCAGCGAGGCGTTCGACATTGCGAAATCCGTGCAGGCCAGCAGCCCTGAAACCGCCCTGCGTGCCGCTAACCTTGTGAATGACTTCGGCGATGCCAGCACACCTCAGGCAGCGGAAGTCAAAGCAATCATCAACGCCCTCGCGGTTCCCGACGCACCGATGCCGATGGAGCAGGATTCGGCCGTCGATATACAGAAATACCTGGATGGCGCAAAGCCGATGAAGCCGGAGCAATTCAGAGCCGAGTTCCATTAACGGCTGATAAAATAGGACTTTTCCGGCGGCTCACGGCTGGTAGACTGTCATCATGAAGATGACGCCCCTCACCCGCCGCCGCCTTCGCCAGTTTCGCGCCAACAGCCGCGGCTACTGGAGCCTGTGGATATTCCTCGTCCTATTCACGATCTGCCTGCTGTCGAATTTCATCGCCAACAGCAAGCCACTGCTGGTGGAGTTCGACGGACATTTTTACGTGCCAGTCCTGTTTGATTATCCTGAAACGGCTTTCGGCGGCGACTTCGAGACGTCGGCCGATTACCGCGACCCGCATGTCAAGGAACTGATCGGTGCGAAAGGCTGGATGATATGGCCGCCGATCCGCTTTTCCTATGATACGATCAATTACGACCTGCCGGTCCCGGCCCCCTCGCCGCCGACCAAGGATAATATCCTCGGCACGGACGATCAGGGCCGCGACGTTGCGGCGCGCATGTTATATGGCTTCCGGCTCTCGGTCCTGTTCGGCCTCACGCTAACCATCGTCAGCTCGATTATCGGCGTCGCTGTCGGTGCGGTGCAGGGTTATTACGGCGGCTGGCGCGACCTGATGCTCCAGCGCTTCATAGAAATATGGCGCAGTCTGCCGAGTCTATACATTCTCATCATCTTCGCCGCGATCTTCGCACCCGGCTTCTGGACGCTGTTGCTGATCCTGCTGCTGTTCTCGTGGGTCGACCTAGTCGATCTCGTGCGCGCCGAATTCCTGCGCGCACGCAACTTCGACTATGTTCGCGCGGCCAATGCGCTGGGCGTCGACAATCTGACAATCATCCGCCGTCACGTGCTGCCGAACGCCATGGTCGCAACCATCACCTTCATGCCCTTCATTCTCACCGGATCGATCACCGCGCTGACCAGCCTCGATTTCCTAGGCCTCGGCTTGCCGCCGGGCTCGCCGTCGCTCGGCGAATTGCTGCTGCAGGGGAAGAACAACCTGCAGGCGCCTTGGCTCGGATTCACCGCGTTCTTCAGCCTGGCCATCATGCTCTCGCTGCTGACCTTCATCGGCGAGGCCGTGCGCGACGCCTTCGATCCGCGCAAGAACAGTATCTAATTAAATGACTGCGGGTGCAGACGCCGGTGCGAGCTGAGCGGCAGTCGCCAGTTTGCGGCGCAGCGGATCAAGATCGATGCGGTAGACCACATCAGGTTCGGTGCGGCCATCGGGCCAAGTGAACGGCGCGTCGTACAAACGGTCAAAGCCATGCTCGCGGATCGCCGCATTCGACGCCGCGTTGCTTTTCCGGACCGCCGCCATCAGGCCTTTTAACTCGGGGTGCGCCAGCGCCCAGTCGACGCCCGCCTGATAGAGCGGCGTCGACAGATGGTGGCCGCGATATTCGGGATCGATAAATATCTCACCCAGCCATGCGGTCCGGCCGGTGAGCGATTCGACGGCGCACGCGAACGCCTTTTTCAGCCCCATACTGCTGACGGCGTTGAAGACGCTACGCAGGGCCGTCAGCGGATGCGACGCGATCTCATTTCTGATGAAGCCGCTGCCCTTGTCGGTCGTGACGCCGACGGTGCCGATGATGCGATCGCCGTCGAACATGCCGAGAAAACCGTCGTTTGCGTCACAAACCTCCGCCCGCCACTCATCGGCCGAGCGGCTCGCTTCTTCCTCATAGTTGCCGAAGAACACGCCTGGATCGTGTTTGAGCGCCGCCAGCCGCATGTCGCGGTAAAGCTGCCAGTCGTCCGAGCCGAGGGGCCTGATGGTTATCCCATTGCCAGACATTGATTTTTCCCTGTTTTACACTCGCATCATACCGCAAAATCATGAAAACGGCAACGTTAGGTAAAAACCTTGACCTGCAAGCAACAGTCATGGTTTTATGAATTATGACTTTCGAACCGCTTTATAGAATCGATCTCACGCGCCGGACCCGACGTAGCTAGCTCGGGCTCCGTCTTCCGCGCATTTTTCATCTTCCCTGAAATCAACGCGACAAGGACGGCCCTTTTAACCGTTGGCGATTTATTCAGTCGCCGTGCCGCAATTTCCCTACGGGGAAGCAACAGAGAAAGATTTAAAATGCCGTTCGATAATTTGCCTTTGCCCGACGATCCCGAACTCTCTCATCTCGAGAGGCAACAGAATCTAGTCGGAAGCTTTCCGATAGAAACCGATCGTCTTCTGATCCGCGAAATCCGGCCCGATGATGTCGATTCCTTTCAGGAACTCGTAAACCATGCGGAGTTTCATTATTATTACTTCGACGGCAGCCGGGAAAAGACGCAGGCTTTTATCGACGAGGCCGTGGCGGCGCAGACACCCCTGCCCGGCCAGTTGCGCAAAAGCTTCATGATGGCGGTCGAGCACAAGGCTACGGGCGCCCTGATCGGCCACGTCACGGTCGACATGCTCGACAAGGCGCCGGACGATTACGACCTCGCTTACTTCGTCCACCCCGCACATTGGGGACTCGGCTACGCGACCGAGGCCGCGACCGGGTTCCTGAAAGCACTGTTCGACACCGTAGCGCCGCCGAAGGTGGTCGCCACCGCTCATCCGGACAATACGGCCTCGCGCAGGCTGCTAAAGCACGTGGGCTTCGAGGAGACGGGCGACGTGACATATCTTGAGAGCGCCGCTGGCAAGAACGAGCGGCTGTGGTATCGTCTGGAGCCGCACGGTTTCAACGGCAACCACCAGACCTACATGCCGGGTCTGAAAAAATAGAGGAGCACATCATGCAGGTCGGATCGCTTCAGCTGGCGCCCATGGACCTTACGGTCATCAAGCTGGCCCCGCAGCCGGAAAAGCCGGACATTGTGACGTTTACCGAGGAAGACGGCTTCTTTCTCAATACATCGCTGGCCGACGACTTCCGCATTCGCCGCGACATTTGGGACCGGATGCGGGAAGCGCAACAACTTTTGCCCAAGGGCGTGTTCTTCATGATCTTCGAGGCCTACCGGCCCCTCGCCCGGCAGGTCAAGCTGTGGAAGATGGTCGAAGCCAAGGTGAAGAAGGAATACCCGAACGCGACCGCCGACGAGCAGCAGAAAATCTGCGAGAACTTCATCGCCAACCCATACGACGGCATCGGCAGCGGCCATCAGGCCGCCTGCGCCATCGATCTCAACCTGTGCGACAAGGACGGCAATGAGTTCGACATGGGCTGCAAGATACAGGATTTCGACGAGCGCACGCGGACGGACTCCAAGGTCATCAGCAAGAAGGCGCAGGAGAATCGCCGCCTGCTGAAAGGCACGCTCGACAAGGTCGGGCTGGTCAATTATCCGGCCGAATGGTGGCACTACAGCTACGGCGATCACCAGTGGGCGTGGCTCGTGGGCGAGTCGACCTGCCCCTACGGGCCGATTGATATCTGATTTTTCAAAATCGCGCTTGACGCACTGCAAACACAGGAATATGAGACTCGTTTAAGCAGTGGGCTTTCGACGGCAGGGCGTGTTTAGTGTTTCCCGTCCCGTCCGGTAGCGCCGACCTGTAAAACAGCCAGAGTACATCGCTGAAGGGAATTTTGACGCGCGGAAGACAATCCGCGCGACGGGTAGTTTTTGCACAAAAATTCGGAGAAAAAAATGAGCCTCGACTCGCACGACGACAACCAGCTGCAATCCGCCTTCGCCAATGCCGGCCGCCATCCGGGGCAATTTCCCGTCAGGATCGAGACGCCGCGCCTGATCCTGCGCGAGCATGAACCGTCGGATGTCGACCGCATTCTCGAAATCTCCCGCACCCCGGGCTTCTTCTACTACTGCTTCGACGGCAGCCGCGAGAAGGCGGAGGAATTCGTGCAGGAAGCCATCCGCACGCAAAAACCGGATCCGAAAACCGGCATGCGCGAAAACCACATGATGGCCGTGGTGCTGAAGGATACGGGCAAGGTCATCGGCCATGCCTGCATCCAGCGCGTGGATTACATCGAAGGCGTGGACTATGAGCCCAACTACTTCATCGACCCGGCCCATCAGGGCGCCGGCTACGGACCGGAGGCGCTGTGCAACATGATCGACTTCGCCTTCCGCGAACTCGGCCAGACCGCCCTCACCTCCACCCAGCACCCGGACAACACCAAGGCCATCGCGCTGGCCGAGCGCCACTACGGCTTTAAGAACGTCGGCGAGGTCGAGATCGACACGGTAGTGGGAAAGCAGCCTCGTTTGCTGTCGATAACGACGGCCGAAGATTTCTATGCTATACGTGCGAATGACAAGCGCCCGATGTTCCTGCGCGCGATTGCGCCGCAAGGACCGGCGTCGGGACCGACCTGAAATAGAAGGAAGACAACATGACCGCGCAAGCCGAGCCCGCTCTCGATGCCTTTTTCGTCGACCTGCACAGCATCAAGCAGATCGGCACAGACAAGCCGGACGTGGTGACGATTGCGGAAGAAGACGGTTTCTTCCTGAACACGGCCGTCGCCGACGATTTCCGCATTCGCCGGCAGGTCTATGAAATGATGAAAAAGGCGCAAAAGCGCCTGCCGCAGGGCATTCATTTCATGGTGTTCGAGGCCTACCGGCCGCTCGCGCGCCAGAAGATGCTGTGGAACCGCACGAACACCGCCCTGCGCCAGCAATATCCCGACATGCCGGAGAAGGAACTGCACGCGCTGACCGAGACCTTCACCGCCGACCCGTTCAACGGCATTGGCAGCGGCCATCAGGCCTGTTGCGCCATCGATATCTCGCTTTGCGATTCATCGGGCAATGAATTCGACATGGGCACGAAGATGCACGAGTTCAACGAGTTCACGAAGACGGAAACGACGGGCTTGAGCGCCGAGGTCGTCCGCAACCGGAAAATTCTTAAGGACGCGCTGGAGAAGGAAGGCCTGATCAACTACCCGGCCGAGTGGTGGCACTTCAGCTACGGCGATCACCAGTGGGCCTATCTGGTCGGCGAGACCACGTGTCCGTTTGGACCGATTGATATCTGAGGGTGTGAATTTTCGGAAAATACATTATCCGGCTCCCAACATAACAACAAACTAAAGATAACGCTTTGTTAATATTATATTTAATAACTCGGCTTGAATTATTTGACATATTGCTATTATTTTTTTATACTGCGACATGCTTTTTAAATCGCCAGAACAAGAAGTTTCGGAGAGCAAAGCGCGACCCGTATTTCGTGCTATCCGCAATTTTATCGTCTCCCTGCCCCCCTTCGTGCTGGGCGGCGTCACCTTGATGTTCGCTTTCGGCGGCACTCGCCATCACGTCCTTGCGCAGCGCGCCGGCCAAATTCCCATCGCCTTCTCCGAACTGGGCCAGAATGTCCGCGATTTCGCGCGCAATGGTTTGCAGGTACCTATCCTCACCCGGACATTTTCAGTCATTAATGATTCCGTGATGAAGATCTTGGAATCCAGCAACATCGCATTTCAGTTCGGCAACAGCAATGAGGCCTTTGCCCGCGAACTTGAAGAGCGTATCGATCCGGCCATGAAAATTCATGCACAGCTTCCCCCCTATGCGGCGGAAATTCCGGGCGATGTCGATCAATCCCTGCAAGTCATGGACAAACTGGTGAGGAGCACGCAGGAACTGCCTTCGGTAAACGGCGAACTGGATAATAGCTGGTCCCATAGCTCCTATGACGTTACCCATACCGAAACTCATACAGACTGCAGCACGGACAGCAAAGGCGTTCAGACTTGCACCACGACGACAACCGAAGTTTGCGACTACAGCGTGCATAATTTCGACTATGACGCGGCTCATGGCAACGCGGCCGCCAGCCTGCTGAACGCCTTCATGGCGCGCCATCCCGATCTGCACATCGACGAAAGGCTTCATCCGGCCAGCGCCACACACGCTGATAATGAATACGCCATTGAACGAAGCATGCGCCGCCTCCTGAAGGGCCATATGCCAAGCCCCGCCGAATTTCTGTCATTTGCCAATACATGGAAAACCGGGTCAACTTTCGATGCGCGAACGCCGCGCATCGAAACCGCCCATGGGGCATTGAAGCGCTTGGCGCCTGTCTGGGATAGCGCAAGATTTCAGGCTCAGAGCGAAAGAGTTACAACAAGCTGCGGCGCCTCGCCCGCCGGTCCGCGTGGCTACCAGATTGTTGAGGCAGCGTTGGCTAACGGGCAAGAAATCGATACGTCGTCCCGCCGTATTATTGACGGACTAACAATGGCGAAATCGGGCATACCGCAAGTCGAACGTCTGACCCGCGAGTTTATTGCCGTCGCGTTGGATGGCAAGAAGGGCGATCCTGACAAAACACGCGACACTTTGATGACGCTTAGTAAAGAAATCTACAAGGCCAATTTTGAGAACGGTCTCGACGTCGAAACCATGAAATGGTGGGACTGGTTCCTCTTCGGTCTGGCTGGTCTCGCATTAGGTGCGGCCATAGATGGCGGCGCACGCGCCTACATGGAAAACAAGACAGGCGAAGATTACAACTTCGATAACTTTATGAGAAACTTCCGTCGCGGGTACTATTAATTACTACCGCCGCCCTTTTTCCGTTTATAATATTTCTTCTCATGCATAACTATTCATAAAAAACACTATCGCATCGCCAAACACAGCGATCGAAAAAATCTCACACCAACTACTCAACCGATAACGGGAAATCACTTTCTACGGCGACGGAAAATCAGGCCCGGCCTTTTTTTTTAGGTCGTTCTGATTCTTCTGGCTCTCGAGCGACACGGTGAGGTCGTGGCTGTAGCGCGCCTGTGAATCGATCGTGATGAGGTTGCGCTGCTGGTCGTAGGTGACTTCCTGCACGCCGCCGATGAAACCCTGCGGGCCGGGCGGGTACGGGAAGTAGGTCATGAAATGGTTGTCGCCCCCTTTGAGGCCCTTCTGGAACCAGTAGGGGATGATCGAGCAGTTGCCCGAGCCGCAGGCGATGTCCTCGTTCACGCCGGT
>DATJGZ010000118.1:0-6868 GCA_035494535.1 Patescibacteria group bacterium
AAACCAAACATGTCCGCCCGATGGACGACCATTGTATTGGCGCGCGGGATGTCGAGGCCGCTTTCAATGATGTTGGTCGCCAGCAGCACGTCATATTTGCCCTCGTAGAACGCGCTCATGCGGTCCTCAAGGTCGGTAGCGCTCATCTGCCCGTGCGCGGCGATGATCTTCACCTCGGGCACAAGTTCCTTCAGCATCTCCTCGACTTCCTGCATGTCGCCGATGCGCGGCACGACGTAGAAACTCTGCCCGCCGCGATAATGTTCGCGCAACAGCGCGTCGCGCACGACCACCGGATCGAACGGCAGGATGAACGTGCGGATGGCGAGCCGGTCCACCGGCGGCGTCGCGATCAGTGACATGTCGCGCACGCCCGCCAGCGCCATCTGCAGCGTGCGCGGGATCGGCGTCGCGGTCAGGGTCAGGACATGCACATTGGCCTTGAGCTCCTTCAGCCTTTCCTTCTGCTTGACGCCGAAGCGCTGCTCCTCGTCCACGATCATAAGACCGAGATGCGCGAATTTTACGTCCTTGCCGAACAGCGCGTGCGTGCCGATGACGATATTGACCGTGCCGTCGGAAAGACCTTCCTTCGCGCGTTTCACGTCCTTCGCAGAAACGAGGCGCGAAAGCTGCTCCACGCGCAGGCCCGTGCCGCGAAATCGCTCGGCGAAATTCTGGTAGTGCTGGCGCGCCAGCAGGGTCGTCGGCACCGCAACCGCCACCTGCGCGCCGTCAATGGCGGCGACATAAGCCGCGCGCAACGCCACTTCCGTCTTGCCGAAGCCGACATCCCCGCACACAAGACGATCCATCGGCTGCCCGCTGCCCATGTCCTTGAGCACATCGCCAATGCTGCGCAGCTGGTCGTCGGTCTCCTGCCACGGGAAGCGCGACGCGAATTCCTGGTAGCTTTCCGGCGTTGCCATCGGCTCGCCCTTTTTCAGCGCACGCTCGGCCGCGATCTTGAGCAGGCCGTCGGCCATGATCATCAGGTCCTTCTTGACCCGCGCCTTGCGCGCCTGCCAGCCCGCACCCCCGAGCTTGTCAAGCTGCACCGTGCCCTCGTCGCTGCCGAAGCGGGACAGGACCTCGATGTTTTCAACCGGCACGAACAGCCGGTCGTCGTTGGCGTAGGTCAGCTTCAGGCAATCATGCAGCGTCCGCGCGGCAACAATGGTCTCCAGCCCCTCGAACCTGCCGATGCCGTGATCGAGGTGAACGACGAGATCGCCCGGAGAAAGCGACGATACCTCCGTCAGGAAATTGTCGGCGCGTTTTCTTTTGGCCGAGCGGCGGGCCAGCTTGTCGCCGAGGATATCCTGCTCGGTCAGGACCGCAAGGTCGGGCGCGATGAAGCCATGCCCCAGCGCCAGCACCGCCATGCCCGTCTCGTACGGCTCGAGCCTTTTTAAATCTTCCGCATTATCGACGGTTTTGAAATTGGCAAAGCCTGCGTGTTCCATCATGCCGCGCAGGCGCTCGCGTGAGCCCTCGCTGTAGGCGGCAATCATAATCTTGCGCTGTCCGGCGCGCTGGACCGCGACGTATTCGCCAACCGCGTTGAACATGTCCGCATCCGGCTGCGCCCGCAGGTCGGCGAAATCCCGGCCCTTTTTGCCGCCGCCGTCGGCCTGCCCCTCGGACCCGCCGAACGGCGACAGGGTTTCGGCATTTCCGGCTGTGTCCCGCCATTCGCCCTCACTTATATATAGGAGCTCCGGCGGCAGGGGGTGATAGGCCGCTCCGCTTAGCGAAACATCGGTGCTTTTCTTTTTCTTTCCGGCCTTTTCCAGTGTCCGTCGGGCTTCATAAAAATCTCTAATCTGGGTACTGCGTTCCTCGCGGGATTGATCCGCATGGTGGTCAAGCGTCACCGCCGCCTTCGGCATGTAATCAAGCAGAGTATCCATCTTCTCGAAGAACAGCGGCTGCCAGTGCTCCATGCCGCTGTGCCGCCGCCCTGCACTGACCGCTTCATATAACGGATCATCCGCCTGCGCCACACCGAACAGGGCGCGGTAGCGGGTGCGAAAGCGATTGATCGATGGCTCATCAATAAAGAACTCGACCGCGGGATAAAGGCTCAGCTCCGGCAGGTCCTTTTCGGTGAGCTGAGTAGATGGATCAAAGCTGCGGATGCTCTCCACCTCGTCGCCGAACAGATCAAGACGCACCGGCGTCTCGAACCCCGGCGGGAACAGGTCGGCAATGCCGCCGCGGATGGCATATTCACCCGCCTCGCGCACCGTGTCGGTGCGCAGGTAGCCGTTGGCATGCAGGAATTTTTGCAGATTCTTCATGTCCAGCCGCCCGCCTTTTTTCACATGCATAACGGCATTCTGAAGGGATTCACGCGGCATCACCCGCTGCACGGCGGCAGCCGCGGTGGTCAGCAGGATACGCGGATAGCGCTGCTGCTCCGCTTCCCATTTCAGCAAAGTCGAGAGCGCCGCGACACGCTGGGCGGCAATATCGCCGTGCGGCGACACGCGGTCATACGGCAGGCAATCCCATGCCGGGAACACTAGAACTTTCACGTCCGGCGCGAAGAAAGACAGAAGTTCCTGCAGAACGGCTGCCCGCTCGTCATCCGAAGCAACGTGGACCAGCACCCGGTCCTCGTGCATCATCGCGCGGGCCCGGTCAGCCAAAATGCGCGCATCCTGCCCCTCCGGTGCGCCGAAGAGAATATTCTGCGAGGTCGAGACGTGCTTTTTCTGTGCGGTTTCCATGATGTCCAAACGTGAAAGCGCACCATAAGTGCGCTTTGCAAAGGGATATTTATGCCTTAATGGCCTAAATGCAAGTATCAGTCATAGGTCGGAAAACCGCGGCGCGGTCCGCGAGGACCCGGCGGGTTATAGCTGGCCGGGTTGGATACCATATGCTGGAAGTTCCGGGGACCGGACTCCTTGATACCCGCCGCGTCGATCTCCTTGAGCTTGTCACTGATGAATATGGCCGCGGCATATGAACTGCCCAGTTCTGCATGCTGCCTCCACTCTTCATCGAGGACGCTGTTGTTGGGCAAGGCATTGCCACGTGCAAGCTGAGTAAATGTCTCTCGCAGAACAGGCGGATAGTCATTCGCTTCGTTCCTGAGAGCCTGCGAAGACGGGCTCATGCTACGGAACATCGCCGATATTTGCGTAAGTCCTGCGAGAACCTTCTTTTTTTGAGTATCGTCCATGGCACAGCCTCCTTTTTCCGGACGTCCAGAAAAGCTTTTTCTTTAATTTATGTCAATGCTTATTTGCGCTAATGTTGGTCCGCCAGCAAGCGCTCAAGAACCGGCGTCCGAATGTTGGCCGGCGGGGCCTCGCGTCCGGTGACCCAGCCGTAAAGATCGGGATCGCTGCAGGTCAGAATGGTCTCGTATTGATCGAGTTCGGATTCCGAAAATGCGCCTATATGCTTGTCCGCGAAACGTCCGAGAATGAGGTCCATTTCCCGCGTGCCGCGGTGCCACGACCGGTAGATCAGGCGTTTGCGCCGTTTGTCGATATCTTCTAAAGTCACCATGGTCTTTATTATACCGACCAGGGGTTGCATGAAACAGTTTTTGAAGAATAACGGCGTGCTGATCGCGGGCATTGTCTTGCCCCTCGCTTTGATGCTGGTCTTCCATATCGCCGAAGTCGCCACCCGCGCTAGCGTCGCTGATCCGCAATACGACCTTATCTTCACAGCGAACGGCTATGGCGACCCGTCATGGCATGTCGGCGTGGAGAATGAGCAACTGATCGTCCGCTACACGCCGCCCAAGACGCCTCCGGTCGGATATGTAACCCCGAAGCCACAACTCTATCGCCTCGACCACCGGACTATGACGGCCAGCCTCTTGAATATCAATTACGATCATATCGTTGACGGCGTCGTGCAGGATCCTGCCATCGACGAGATCAACAAGAACCGGCTTTCTACAACCGCCGAAAGTCCCGATGGTTATCAGCTGATTTATGATTACAACTATCACAGCGGCATCTTTCCCGAGCTGTTCGGCTTCGGCTACGACCACAGCTCCAATGTCCTCCGCAAGGGAGCCCGCAACGTTCCAGTCAAGGCGGACGGCGTTACATATTATATAAGCGCACAATTGGTCGGCTGGATCATCGGGCCCAAGACATGACCGGCGCGAAACAACACGCCCTCGACCAGATCGCTACGCTGGCCGACCAACACGGCATAAGTATCGATGAAATTGCCGTGCGCCTGAACAAGACCAAACCGTCCGTGATGCGCGATGGGGGCGGCAGCCTGCTGAAGACCCTGATGGGCTATGTCGGTGGCATCTTCGTGTTCTCCGGCGTCTGCCTGCTGATCGGCATGATGTGGGACGATATGAGCAGCGCCGAACGGGTCATCATTACCTTCGGACCCGGCCTTATTGCTTTTATCATGGGTGCGCTGTGCCTGAAGGACCAACGGTTCGAGAAAGCGGCGACCCCGTTTTTTCTTGCCGGCGCGGGCCTTCAGCCGACCGGCATGTTCGTCTACATGCACGAATACCTGCAGCCGACGGGCGATATGTTCCTGCCGGTCCTGGGCGTATCGGGCGTCATGCTGGCGCAGCAATTCGCCGGATTTTTGAAATGGCGGCGCTCAAGCCTCGCCTTCTTCAGCATCATGTTCTGGGCCTTTTTTATCGGCACGGCTCTTGGCAAGTTGCGGATCGACGGCGACCTCGCCGCCGTTACGCTCAGCCTTTCGCTTATGTGTCTGAGCGCCGCGGCCGACCGCTCGCCCCACCGCGCCATCGCCCCATTCTGGTATTTTATCGGGACGGCGGGTCTGCTGAGCGGCTATTTCGAACTCATCCGCGGTTCGTCGCTCGAGCTATCGTATCTTGGTCTCAATGCCTTCATGGTCTGGCTGAGCATTAGCCTGGCCAGCCGCACAGTACTGCTCGTCAGCGTTGCCGGGCTAATGGGCTGGCTGGCGTGGTACACCGACAAATACTTCGCCCACGTCATTGGCTGGCCGGTAGCCCTCATAATTCTCGGCTTCGTGATGATCGCCCTCAGCGCCTACGCGATGAAGCTCGGGCGCATGATCAAGGCCTCGTCAGCCTGATCTTAAAGAGCCGAGTGCGGCTTTGGCGCCTCGGCCGGGGGTGCCGTTTCAGGCGCAGCGGCCGGTGCGGCTTCTTTCGGCGGTAATGCTGATGCCGAACCCTTCGCCACAATCACGCCGCAGCCGACACGCGCGCCGGCATTGCCCGCGGGATCGGTTTTATAATCATCGGCCCCCGCATGAACGACAAACGCGCTTCCATCCGCCCCGGAAAGATCGGCCCATGTGACATGATCGGAGAAGAACTGTGCCTTGCCCGTGCCGTCATTACCGACCCAGATGTTCGGCATATCGCCGATATGCGGACCTTTGCCGGACATCGCGCCGTGCATCTGGCCCTCGTGCTTCAAGTGGCCGCCGGAATTCTTAAATGCCGCCTTGTCGGAGCAATCGCCCACAGCATGGATATGAAACGCGTGCCAGCCGGGCAGCACGCCCTTGAGACCGACATCGACGAAGATTCCGCCACCCACGTCGGTGACCGTCGCACTGCCGACCGTCTTGCCATTGTTCCCGGTCAGATCGATCGTGTGGCTGGCCGACTCCTTATCGGCGGGAGCCATGACGACGGAGGCCGGCGTTCCTTCGGTCGCCGTTGCGGCAGGCGCGGGTGCCGCCACAACTTTGTTTTCCGCAGAACCTTCGCCGGCGGCCAGAGCCGGAAATGCAAGCATGGTGAGCGCAGTGGCAAGCAGAATCTGTTTTTTCATTTTCGGACTCCTATGAGGAAATGGATTTACTTTATAGCACGGCGGCGGCGGACGAAAAATCCCCCCACTGCGGCCGACAGGCCGAGTAACACCGCAAAAACGACCCCGATGCCGGCCATATGCGGCCATAAATTGAACCCGTAGCCGTGAATCAGGCCGCAGAACAGCGCGCCAAGTCCATGACCCAAGCCCATCCATATTCCCCGGCGTATGGGCCGTTCGGGGGCGCTCCAGCCGAAACAGAAAGCGGTGACCAGCATGCCCGGAAAGCCGAAATCCCAGTAAACGGGGTCGTCCCACGCGTTCTCGTAGCCGGAAAAGACCGATAACATAACCCAGAACAACACCCCCACCAGCACCGCGGCGGCATTCAGCTCGATCTCGATGATCCGGTCGAAACCGTTTTCGTTTTGCTTCTGGCTCATAATTTGGTCAAATAGTGCTATGGGAACTCCGGAAAAGTATGCCACGCCGCAGGCGGCGAGCCAAGCCGCTTCGCCGAAACATGCGCGGCCGTTCGTTCTCGATCCGCTGTTCCGTCGCGTGACGGAGCTGCCCGGCATTGGTCCGCGCAACGCCAAGCTGTTAGAGAAGCTCTGCGGCGGCGAACGGTTCATCGACCTTCTCTGGCACAAGCCGTCCGGCTTTGTCGACCGGCGCTTCGCGCCCAAGATCAAGGACGCGCCGGACGGGCAGATTTGCACCCTCACCGTTATGGTACACAAGCATTTCCCCGCCCACCGGCGCGGCATGCCGCACAAGGTCTGGTGCACCGACGAGACCGGCGCGATCAATCTCGTCTTCTTCCACGGCCACCGCGAGTACATCGAAAAACAGCTGCCGGTAAACGCGATCGTCATCGTCAGCGGCCGCATCGAGTTTTATCAAGGCAAGCCGCAGATGACGCACCCCGACGCGATCGGCACCGAGGAAGAGCGCGCCGCCATCCAGACCGTAGAGCCTGTCTATCCTTTGACCGCCGGCATCACCAACCGCCTCGTCCGCAAGGCCGTCACGGGCGCGCTGCATTACGTGCCTGAACTGCCCGAGTGGCAGGAAGCGGCGTGGTTCAGGAAACAGCA
>DATJGZ010000119.1:0-20574 GCA_035494535.1 Patescibacteria group bacterium
GATAAGGACCTTGGGCATTTTTGACACTCCATTTTGTCTTGTTGGAGAAAACAGGCCCCCTTTTTAGCAGGTGCAGCAAATTGAATGCAACAAGGCTGTTACAGAATTTTATTTTCCGTAATTATGGATCTGGGTGGCTAGGCGGCTTTCTTCTGCGCCGCAGACTTCGCGGCCTCATAAGCCCAGTCCAGCCAGGGCGTAAGTGTCTGGATGTCCATTGTTTCCACCGTCGCGCCGCACCAGATACGCAGGCCGGCGGGCGCATCGCGATAACCGGCGATGTCGCAGGCGATGCAGTCTTTCTCCAGCGGCTTGACCATGTCCTTGATGAAGGCCTGCTGCGCGTCGTCTGCGAGAGATGTGAACCACGGATCCGTGATCTTCAAGCAGACAGAGGTATGCGATCTCGTCGCGGGATCGCTCGCCAGAAAATCGATCCATCCCGCCTTTTTCACCCAGGCTTCGAGAGCGGCGAAATTATCGTCGCTCCGCTTGATCGTCGCTTTCAGTCCGCCGATCGACTCAACCCATTTCAGCGCGTCGAGGCAATCCTCAACCGCCAGCATCGAAGGCGTGTTGATGGTGGCGCCTTCGAACAGATCGACGTTCAGTTTGCCCTTGTTGGTCATGCGGAATACCTTGGGCATCGGCCATGACGGCGTGTAGCTTTCCAGTCGCGCAACCGCGCGCGGCGAGAGAACGAGCATGCCGTGCGCGGCCTCGCCGCCCAGCACTTTCTGCCATGACCACGTTACGACATCGAGCTTGTCCCACGGCAGATCGTGCGCGAAAACAGCAGAGGTCGCGTCACAGATTGTTAGTCCCTCACGATTGGCCGGGATCCAGTTGCCGTCCGGCACGCGCACGCCTGAGGTCGTGCCGTTCCACGCGAAAACAACGTCATGCTTGAAATCAACCTGTTTCATGTCGGGCAAGGCGCCGTAATTCGCGGCAAAGCTGCGCACATCCTTGAGCTTGAGCTGGCCCGTGATGTCCTTCAGCCAGTCGGTGCTGAAGGCTTCCCAGGAAAGAACGTCGACCGGCTTCGGCCCCAACAGGCTCCAGAGCGCCATCTCAACCGCGCCGGTGTCAGACGCTGGAACAATGCCGACGCGATAATCGGCGGGGATGCCCAGAATCTTTTTATGCTGGTCAATCACGGCCTTCAGCTTGGCCTTGCCGGGTGACGAACGGTGCGAGCGACCGTTCAGTGAATCTTTCAGCGCCTGCAAAGACCATCCCGGGCGCTTGGCGCAGGGGCCGGATGAGAAACAGGGATTGTTGGGTTTCTTGCTCGGTTTTTCCATGGGACGGTTACCTTTCGCGGTGCATCATGGGCTTTTTAGCACAGGTTCGGGTGTGGTAAACAAGTTTTTATGAGTTTCATCCTGACCCTCGTCGCATCGGAAAAGCCGTTGACCGCCGGCCATCTCGCATTGGTAACGGACAATCTTGCCACATTATCTATAGGAACCGCGGGAGATGCTGCTTGGCTGGAGCGCCACAAAGCGGCCGATATCCCGCTGGTGCAGAAACCCGCTCACGACCAGATCCGCACTCTGCGCATCTTGCTGGAGTCGGACAAAATCGATGTCTTCGTTTTGCCTGCTGCCGGCCGACAGAAGAAGCTGCTGCTGGCGGATATGGACGCTACCATCGTCGTCGGCGAGACACTCGACGAACTGGCCGGACAGGCCGGGCCGGAAATACAGGATAAAATCACCGCAATCACCGCGCGCGCCATGCGCGGCGAACTCGACTTCGATGCGGCGCTGCGCGAGCGGGTGGCCATGCTGAAAGATTTACCCGAAGAAACGCTCGGCAAAACACGTGCAGGAATGGTATTTAGCCCGGGCGCGAAGAAACTGAGCGCCGCGATGCGCAAGCACGGCGCGACCTGCGTGCTGGTTTCGGGCGGCTTCGACTTTTTCACCGGCTGGATCGCGCAGCAGGCCGGCTTTCACCATCATCATGCGAACCGCTTCGATATCGTGAACGGAAAGCTTACCGGCAAGGTGCTCGATCCTATTCTCGACAAGCAGGCGAAGCTTGCGTTCCTGAAACAATACGCTCAAGAGCTGAAGATCGATCTGAAGGAAACGATGGCAATCGGCGACGGCTCGAACGATCTGCCGATGCTGCAGGCCGCAGGACTGGGGATCGGCTATCACCCAAAACCGCTGCTGCGCGATACGCTCGATAACTGTATCCTGCACGGCGATCTGACCGCCGCGCTGTATGCACAGGGACTGAAACCGGGTTGATTACTTGTCGACGGCGTGAGTGGCTTTCTCGCGCTTTTTCTTTTCCATCTCGGCTCTTTTAGCCGGGGTTGGCACGAGTTCGATGATTTCCTGAACAATATCGTCCGCGGTGATCCGGTGCTCGATGGCGCGCTGGCCGCGCTTGATGCGGTGGCGGAGAACCCCTTTGAGCATCGCCTGCACGTCCTCGACGGTAACCTCCTTCCGGCCGTGCAGCCATGCATGCGCGCGGGCGGTCCGGTCGATAGCGAGCGAGGCGCGCGGGCTGGCGCCCACAAGAATAAAGCTTCGCAATTCGTATGTGTAGCGCTCGGGATAGCGCGTGGCGAAGATCAGGTCCACCATGTAGCGCTCGATCTCCGGCGGCACGGGCACGACATCAAGCTCGGCGCGGGCAGCGAAAATCGTTTCCTGCTTGGTTAGAATCCGTTCTACCTTTTGCTTCGAGTCCTTCGACGCGAGACGAGCCTTCTGGCTTTGTTCCTGGCGGATCAGGCGGACGACGTCCACTTCCGCCTCCTCGGTCGGGTAGTCGACCGAGATGTGAAGCAAAAAACGGTCCATCTGCGCTTCGGGCATGGCGAAAGTGCCTTCCTGCGTGGCGGGGTTCATGGTTGCCATGACCATGAACAGGTCTGGCACCTTGTGAGAAACGGATGCAATCGTGACCTGCCGTTCTTCCATCGCCTCGAGCAGTGCGTTCTGCGAGCGCGGCGGAGCGCGGTTGACTTCGTCCGCCAGCACGACGTTCGCGAAGACAGGCCCCTTGTTGAACTTGAAGACACCCTCAGCCTGCGAACCTTCGGGCTTGATGTAGATCTCGCGGCCGACGATGTCGCCAGAGGTGATATCGGGCGTAAACTGAATACGGTTGAAGTCGCATTCGAGGTTGTTCGACAGCGCCTTGATGGCACGCGTTTTCGCCAGACCGGGAAGGCCTTCGACCAGCACGTTCCCGTTCGAGAGCATGCCGACGAGCAGATAGTCCAGAATCTTGCTCTGGCCGATAATGTCCTTGGACATTCTTTCTTTAAGGGCCATAATTTCAGGAAGTACGGTCATGACGGTGTGTTTCCTCTGCAACGGACTCCAGCTTATATTTTACATTATCCGGGTCCTATAACAAAGTTGCCGCAAAAAGGTAAATACGGAATGAACGTTCATGATCTTTTAAAGATTTACCCGTCAGGATAGAATTGGAAGAGAATTATCTACGCGGGGTATCTGAAACATGGTTAAGAAGTTTCTTGTTACGGATAATGAACTGGAAGAGCTTATCTTCCAGTTCGCGCGCGATTATACGACTCTTGTACGCCAGGACCGCTTCGGTCCCATTTCGGGCCGCGACAAGGAAATCGACGAAACGATCCTGATCATGCTGCAAAAGGGTCGCAAGAACGCCGCGCTGCTAGCGCCCGCCGGCGTCGGTAAAACCGCGCTCGTCGTCGGCCTCGCGCAAAAGATTGTTGCGGACGACGTTCCAGCATATCTGAAGAACGCCCGCGTGCTCGAGATAGACCTGCCCAGCATGGCTGCCGGGACCGACAGCCCGGCTGAATTCCAGAAACGCTTCATCCCCTTCTGCCGCGGACTTGCCGAACGTTACCATTATGAAGAATATCCCAAATTCATCATGTTCATCGACGAGATGCACACAATCATGCCGCTCTGTAAAGGCTCGGGCTATGCCGGTCTGTCAGAGGTCATGAAACCTTATCTCACCGTCGGCGACCTGCACGTCATCGGCGCCACCACGCACGATGAATTCCGCATCTACGTCAAGGAAGACCCGGCGCTTGACCGCCGTTTCCAGCAAGTCATTCTGAGCGTTCCAAATAATGAGGAGACGCTTCATATCCTGACTATGCTCGTTCCCGGCTATGAAAAGCATCACAGGATCAAAATTCCATCCGACATCCTGATGCCGATCGTGAAGATGACGGCCGAATACCTGCCCCGGCGCAACCAGCCCGACAAATCCATTGTGGTGATGGACGGCGCCTGCGCATGGCACGTCATGAAAAAAGGCCGCGGCGGCGAATTAAGTCTTGATGACGTCCGCTACATGGTCTCGATTGAGGCCAAGCTCAGCAAGGACGCGCTCTAGGCTGCCTTTTTCACATTATTTATCTCGCGCAATGCATCGACGGTGCTGTCACATGACAGGTGCACGAAGCCCGGCGGCGTATCGAGCTTAATGCCGTGCCTGATATAAATGGTCGTCATGCCCATTTTGTGGGGAATCTCGAGGTTCGGAAGCGTGTCCTCGATCACGGCAACGGTGTCCCCCTCAAGCCCAAGCTTCTCAAGGGCAGCATCAAAGCCCGTGCTGTGCTGATGCTTGGCCTTGAAGCTATAGTCCTCGAACGCCAGCACGCGATCCGACGGAAACCACTCCGACAACCCCAGATGCGCAAGGACGCGCTCCGCCCAGCTGCGCGCCGAATGCGTCACCAGAACGTGCTGGATGGCTAACGATGAAAAGAGGTCCCGCTGCTCGATGGATTTTATAATGACAGTTTCGTCTATGTAACCGTGATACGAGAAATGCAGCTTTTGCGGATTTAGACCGTAGCGGTCGATGAATACGCGACCGCTGTGACCGTATTTCAAAAACGACTGATGCGCCATATCGGCCGCCTGTTTGAAGGGCAGATCGACCCCGGCCTCGATTACCGCGCGCGCGACGGCATAATGAAAGGCATCCTCCATGGCCCGGTCAACCCGATAAAGCGTGTTGTCGAGATCCCAGACGATACCGCGTAAACCGGATAAAGTTTCCTTCTTGCTTCGGTGGTAGGTAATCCCGGTCATTTTTCCGCCTTGTAAACCTTGTAACCCTTGTCTTCCCTCAGTCTATCACTTCGCGAAAATTTTGCCGCGAGGATTTTTTCGTAAGGGAGACCGGCGTTGGCAACCATCCACAATGCTCCGCTCGGCCGTAAACATGCAGCTGCGCGCTCGATGAAGGCGGTCCCGATACGAGGATTGGCGGCTGCGCCTTCATGGAAGGGTGGATTCATGACAATCCAGTCCAGGCCGGTCGGCAAAATTTCGCGCGGATTCGTAATATCCGTCCATGCATACGCGACACGGCGCTCATTCACGTCCTTTTGCCCAATCGTCCGCCGGCATGCCTCGACTGCACGTGCATCCGCATCGATACATGTCAGCTCACTAACAGTGCCGGACTTCAGGACATGGGCAGACAGATACCCGTACCCGCAACCGAAGTCTGCGCCCCTGCCCGTCAAAGCCGGCAACGCCTCCGCCAATAAAGCCGACCCCGCATCGATGCGGTTCCAGCAAAATACGCCGGGTCGGGAAATATATTCGTTTTTCAGCACGGATTGATACGATCCCGCCTCTAGCGCTGCATCGATCCGTCTTCGGTCCAGTTTCCGATTTTCGGCGATTACTACACGCGATTTGTATTTCGATATAGCTGAAGGCAACAAGCCAAGGTTCTCAAAATCTGCCTCGAGCCGTTTGCCGCCTGCATCATTGGCGGCAGCGCTAAAAATCACGCCGTCCGGTCTTACCGCATTTATGGCTGCGGCCAGTGCGAACGTCGTTTCCTCGCGCTGCCGTCCCGCATGAACAAGAGCAACATCAAAACCCGAGCCTTCGACCTCCGTGACGGTTTTATAGCCCGCCTGCTCGAGAGCGGACGCGTACGGTCTGAAATATTGCTGCGCTGTTAAATCGCATTGGGCGATATATGACAGCCCTCCGCAGACTTGCCCGTTTATGAACAAGACCTTCGACCCCGCCGAAATCGGCTTCATGCCGGACTCGAACGGATAGAACAGAGCTTTTAACGATTCCTCGGACATGCTGCCGGATAATACACAGCCGACGTCTAAAAACAATCGCGGGACCTTTTTAGGGGTCCCGCGATCTTTCGCAGTCTAGGGTGGTAGAAACCTAAGCGGTGACGGTGCCATTGGCGAAGGCCGCCGCCACATCGAAATGCTGAATGCCCTGCAGAATTGCCACATCGACGAAATTACTTCCATTGGCTGCGCCGTCCGCATCGACGGACAAGACAGTGTTACTACCCTGCGTCGTCGCACGGACAAACTGGTCGATCAACGACTGCACGGGATGCGGTCCCTGTATGAGCGCCGAGAAGTCGAGCTTGTCGTTATTAGTGAAGTCGGTGATGGTATTTACATTCCCGGTGGCGCTGGTGAATTTGAACGTATCGGGACCGTTGCCGCCCGTCATCGTCGCGCTTCCTGATCCGGCCACCAGCACATCCGCGCCATTATCGCCGTAAAGGAAATCTATGCCCGAACCGGCATATAAGGTGTCGGTGCCGTTATTGCCATGGATTACGTCGTTGCCGGAACCGCCGTATATGGTGTCACCCGAATTGCCGCCATTCAGCGTATCGTTTCCGCCCAGCCCGTATATTAGGTTCGGATGATTGCCGCCGTTGATCGTATCATTGCCGTTGGTACCGACAATGGCTCCGGCCGGTATAGCAATCGCGATTGAAACAGTGCCCGTTGCCGATCCGCCGTTTCCATCCGCAAGCGCATAATTGAAGCTGTCCGTGCCTATATAATCGCCTTGCCCGTGATAGGTGAAGCTTCCGTCCGCGTTAATCACGACCGTTGCGCCGGCGGCGGTTTGCAGCGTCGCCGCTCCCACGGTCAATGCATCGCCATCAGGATCACTGTCGGCGCCATGGCCGTTATCAGCGAGCACATTTCCGGTAAGGGTTTGACCGGCTGTCGTCGAGAAGTCATCCTCCTGCGCAACAGGATCGTGGTTGACCGGGAGATGTACTGTATCGTGGATAGTTAAATTCACGGTGCCGCTAGCAGAACCTCCCTGCCCGTCCAGCAACGTATATGTGAAGCTATCGGCACCGATGTAGTCCGTCGCGGGTATATAGCTGAACGTTCCATCGCCGTTGATCGTGACCGTACCGCCGGCCGCCGTTCCGACCACTGCCGCAACGACGGCAAGAATACCTCCATCCACGTCACTATCCGCGCCATGGCCGTTATCGAGAAGAACGTTGCCCGAAACGGATATGTTTTTGGTGCCGGTGAAATCGTCCTCCTGTGCTACCGGCGGAGCGTTCAATGAAATTGAAACCGAGCCTGTGGCCGAACCGCCCTGCCCGTCCTGAACCGTCCAGTTGAAGCTGTCGGCGCCGAAATATCCGGCTCCTGGCGTATAAACGAAACTGCCGTCGCCCGCGATAGTTACCGAGCCATGCGCGGTCGCAAAGGTTCCGGCTGTCGCTGTCAGCGTGCCGCCGTCGGGGTCGCTCGCGCCGGTCAGCAGATTGCCCGTGACAGCCTGGTTTTCCTGGCCGGAGAAGCTTGCCGGTGCGGTGGTCGGCGTGCCGTTCATGGCGAAGAATGCGGTCGCTGTCGCCGTTCCGCCATGACCATCGGAAATCGTATAGTTGAAGCTGTCGGTGCCGAAGAAATTCGATGCCGGCGTATAAGTGAACGTTCCGTCTGCATTGACAATAATCGAGCCGCCGTGCGCGGACGCGAACGTTCCTGCAACCGCAGTCACGGTGTTGCCGTCGGGATCGCTCGCGGCACCATGACCGTTGTCGGCCAAAAGATTACCTGTCACGGCATGATTTTCCTGGCCGGAGAAGTCGTCCTCGTGCGCGACCGGATTTTGGTTGGGCGGGGGATTGATCGTCAGATGGACGGTGCCTGTAGCGGAACCGCCATGCGTATCAAGCAATGTATAATTAAAGCTGTCCGCGCCCGTAAAGCCGGTCGCTCCGGTGTAGGTAAAAGTGCCGTCGGAATTAAGAACGACGTTTCCTCCAGCCGTCGTCGTCAACGTCGTGGCCTGAACGCTCAGCGTGTCGCCGTCGGCATCCGAATCCGCGCCATGGCCGTTGCTAACCAGAACATTTCCCGCAACCACCTGATCGCGCGTGCCCGTAAAGTCGTCATCCTGCGCGACAGGATTGGTATTCGAGGTGATGACGACGGTGATCGATTCTATATTACTGATAGTCAGGCCAAACGAACTGAATGTATAGGTTGGGCCCGTGCTGCTTGCCGTATTTAAATGGGAAGCGATGAACGCTTGGGCTGCCGCGATGTCAGCGGCATCGGCGTTGGCCTGGGCAGCCGTCAGGCGGAGAACCAGCGTATCAGTGCCCGTTCCGCCGTTGTAGATGTCGGTGGCGCCCACGTTCTCCGATTGGGTGTAGACGAGCGTATCATTGCCTGCATCGCCATTGACGGTATCGTTGCCCGCATTGCCGTCGAGCGTGTCGTCATTATTGCCGCCGCTGAGCGTATCGTTGCCGGCACCGCCCTTTACATTGTCGTTTCCGTCCTGGCCGAGGAGATTGTCGTTCCCGGGGCCTCCGTCAATGCGATCGTCGCCGCCGGCGCCTTGGATGGTGTCGTTTCCAACGTTACCCCAGAGAATGTCGTTGCTCGGACCGCCATCAATGAACGTATTGCCAAGCGTCACAGTCGTGCTGGCGAGGTTTATGATGTCGCCGCCGTCACCGGCGACAATGCGCTCGATGCTGAACAGGGTCTGCTGATTGGCATCATTGAGGATAAACAAGGCGTCGCCCACGTTCGTCATAAGAAGCGTGTCGTTGCCCGTGAGTCCGTCGTAGGTTGCCGTGTTGACGTTGTAGATATCGCTGATGAAAAGGGTCTCGCCCGAATAGGCATTAGTCAGCGTTATATCGAGTTCCTCCTCGAGACCGCTGAAAAACAGGAAATCGTCGCCGCTGGTACCCGTGACGTCAGTCATTACGCGCTACTCCCTGCAAGGCTAAAAAGATACTCTTTTCAATTTTTTGCGTTTTGCCCCCCGGCCACGTCATGCCGAGCCCCGTCTATTAATCATCGCAGACTTCTCTTAAGCATTATGTAAATTATGATCAAATTTGTTTTGTATTTTAGGTATTTAAATTATGTATTGCATTTCAATATGATAAGTGGGTATTACGGAGCCTGTAATTTCGCCCGTTTTTGATCAGGAAGCTATGACCCAAGAGACGCCGAATCGACCATATTTTGCCCATGGCCGCGGCGATTTGACGTCAGGCCCGGTGACCGGCCATCTATTGCGGCTCACCATACCGATGATCTGGGGCATGTTCGCCACGATCAGTTTTCAGCTGGTTGATACATTCTTCGTTTCGCGCCTCGGGACAAGGCCGTTGACGGCGATGTCATTTACCTTCCCTGTAACATTCGCGGTATTCAACATCACCCTCGGCATGAGTATCGCCACCTCCTCCGTGGTCTCACGCCAGATTGGCCGGGGAAATCCCGCACGCGTCCGCCGTCTGGTAACACACGCGTTGATTATGGCGTTCGTTCTAGGGGTTATCCTTGCCGTCACGGGCCTGTTGCTGATGAAGCCAATGTTCCGCGCCATGGGAGCCGATGACGAACTCATCGACCTGATCAGCCAGTTCATGTTCCTCTGGTTTGCAGGAAGTATATTCATCAACACCCCGTTAGTCTGCAATGCAGCGATTCGCGCGACAGGGAATACAATATTCCCGGCAATGGTGATGACGTTCGCGGCGCTGGTGAATGCCGCACTCGATCCGCCGCTGATATACGGGATGTTCGGCTTGCCGGCCCTCGGCATAAAAGGAGCCGCCATAGCCACGGTCTCATCCAACGCGTGCGCCATGCTGGCGGGCCTTTATTTCATTGCGGTAAAAAAGCAGATGCTGAGCCGCAACCGCCGGAAATTCCGTCTTATCGGCGATTCCTTCAAAAAGATTGTCTTTATCGCGCTTCCCGTCGGGCTCACCGGCGCGCTCATGCCGCTTGTAAGCGCGATTATTACGCGACTTCTTGCCAAAATTAATACGGACGCCGTCGCGGCCTATGGCATTGCGACGCGAGTGGAAGCCTTCTCGTTCATCGTAATTATCGCACTTGCAACAGGGATGGCGCCGATCATCGGCCAGAATTGGGGGGCCCAGCGTTTTGAGCGAGTCAACAAGACGCTGCATAAGGCTTTCACATTTGCATGCCTCTGGTCGATCGGCGTTGCTATTATTCTTTATATCCTTGCGTTTCCGGTCGCGCGCCTGTTCTCAAAAGACCCAAAGGTCATCAACGATGCCGTCCTTTATTTCCGGCTGGTTCCAGCAACATATTTTCTGGGCAATTTGGTTCCCGGTTGGCAGTCGGCCTTCAACGCCATGGGTTTGCCGAAACGCGCTTTTAATATGATCATCGTACGGCTTTTCGTTATGAACCTGCCGCTCGCAGTTATGGGCGCGCATTATTATGGGCCGACCGGCATATTCGGAGCCATTGCGCTCACCAATATTGTATCCGGCGTAGTTTTTCACATTGTGAACCGTCGTTACTGCCTCAATCTTGAAAAAGATATGCAGGCTATGCCCGCGTGAGAGATCGGTTTGGAAGTCTAACGGTCGCTACCTTCGTCTTCGCCCCTCCATAGCGTGCCGTTCTTTGCAACCGAGACAAACCCCTTGCCGACATTCAGGCTTGATTGTATTTGCTGGAGAGATGACGTCTCCATAAAGCGCAAATATGAATGTTTCGCAGCGGAACGGTAACAAAGCCGCATGATTTCCCGAAGGACATCGACGGCATCCTCGCCGACGGTGGCATCCCCGCCGACATTCTTCATAGCTAGGGGTTCGACATCCAGAGGATCGAAGTTCCGGTCCAAAGGTATCGGGAATGATCTTAGAACAAAAATACCTGCGCGAACGTCGCTCAAACCTGCCTTATATCCTGTGTGCGCAAGTTCGGCCGCGTCTATACCCGACAGTAACGCCATAAGATTCGTAGCATCACGACGAATCCCCATAAAGACGATTACATGACCGAGGACGACCTTTCCGAAAACGACCCGGTCGTGATCCGAAGAAATATCCTTTATGGATACGTTCCCGATCTGGATCGCAATATCCGTATCGAATCCGGGCGGGCTGCTGATTCTTATGTCCGAAAACGAGATTGAATGTGCACCCGGCTGGGGGTAATAGCCGCCGATATGCACCTTCACCCCGAGAATCTTGCTTGCAACCTTCTCCATCTCCCTGCGTTGAAGCTCATTCTCGTGAATCTTATATGCGCCGATCAGAACTATAATTAAAAATATAACTGCGCTTAAAAAGACCAACGCATATTTGATGGTCTTGCCCGTCCAGATATATCCCGATGCGCCCCTGTAATCCATTTTCTTCCGTTTTCAACGCTTTATAATTTCATACCGCTATATTTGCCGTGACTCAACCCCGTGCTATGGTTGCGAATGAGCCGAAACCACAGAAAGAGACGTTTTCAGCGGCCAGCCCCGGGTACAGCACCGGGAACGTTGGCTGTTCCCGAAGGCTCGCAGCAACCGAAAATCACACTTATCGGGTATGACCCGACGAATCTCGAAGAGTATTCCGCGGAAAACGTCGATCAACTCAAGCCGCTGCTGCAAAAATGGCCGACGGTATGGATAAACGTCGACGGGTTGGGGTCTACCGACGTCATTTCCGCCTTGGGAAAGATGTTCGGCCTGCACCTATTGGCGCTCGAAGATGTTACTCATCTCGGGCAACGCCCGAAAGCAGAGCAGTATGAAAATAACGTCTTTATCACCACGCAGATGATCCATGCGCGCGCGGAAGGGCTCGAGACCGAACAGATCAGCATATTCATCGGCAAGAATTTCGTTCTGACATTTCAGGAGCGGGCCGGCGATTGCTTCGATCCGGTGAGAAAACGTCTCAAAGCCGCCGGGGTGCCACGGCAACACTTTATGCATTCAGACTACCTCGCGTATACGCTTCTGGACGCGATCATCGACGAGTATTTCCCGATCCTTGAGATGTTCGGGGACCGCCTTGATCTGATCGAGGATCAGGTTGTATCTCATCCCGAGCGGAGCGTCATCGGTGACACCCATCAGGTCAAGCGGGAATTGCAGCAAATGCGCCGGAATCTCTGGCCGATGCGCGAAATGATATCGAATTTTTCTTCGACGTCCTTTGTCGACGAAAAGAACCGGCCCTATCTGCGAGACTGCAGCGATCACGTCATTCAGGCTCTCGACATGCTTGAAACTTTCCGCGAACGGGCGTCGGGCTTGGTCGACATCTATCTTTCGAGCATCAGCGCTCACATGAATGAAATCATGAAGGTATTAACGATCATTGCGACGATCTTTATGCCCTTGAGCTTTATCGCCAGCCTATACGGCATGAATTTCGACACCACGTCGCCATGGAATATGCCTGAACTGCACTGGCGGTACGGTTATTTGTACTCGCTAGGCCTCATGGCCCTTTCGATCATCGCTATGCTGATCTATTTCCGCCGCAAGGGATGGCTGGGCGTGGTGCGCCAGCCCGAAGATAAAACCGATCGCTGAAATCAGGCGTAAGCCGCTGCAGCCGCTGTCTGGTCCGGCCGGCTGAGTTCGAGAAGAAGCGCATAAGCCACAGCCAGCAAAGTCGGGCCGATGAAAAGGCCGATGAAACCGAACGCGAAAATGCCGCCGAAGATGCCGAAGATCACGAGCAGCAGCGGCAGATCACTACCTCGGGCGATAAAGTAGGGCCGGATGAGCAGATCGGCCACGCATAGAATCGCGCCGCCCCAGAGAAAAATGAAGATGCCCATTACGGCGTGCCCCGACAAAAATAGCCAAACTGTCACCGGAAGCCACACGAACGAATAGCCTGCGGGTATCACCGAGACGATGACCGTGATCAGCGCGAGGAACGCCGCCGCCGGAACATGAGCGATCCAGAAGCCGATCCCGGCAAAAGTCCCTTGCGCGACGGCGGTTCCGAAAACGCCGTAAACGATGCCTATAATCGTCTTTTTCGAAACCTCAAGCAGATGCCGCCCGCGCGGCCCCACGAATTTTCCCAGCAGATTGTGCAGCAGCTGTACGGCCGGCACGCCGTGGCGGAAAAAGAAGAATGCGATCACGATACCCAGCAGCGTATCGACAATACCGTGGCCGACAGATGCGCCAAAATCGAACAGCCAGTGACTGACCGGCGCGGCATATTCCTTCATGTTCGTCTTCAGGAATTGCTGACGGTCAGCGCCATAGTCCTGCCAGAGCTGATCGACCATCGGGCCGACGACCGGCATATTCAGAATCTGCTGCGGAGGCTGGAATTTCTGCGCATCAGCCATAAGATCCGACGTCGAGGGCAGGTTGCCGACCAGACTCGATCCCAGAAAAATGAGGGGCACCAGGAAGCAGACCGCTAAAAACAGGGTCATAAGGGTCGCCGCCATACTTGTACGACCTTTGAGTCTGACCTCAAGCCATACGAATCCGGGCCATGCCGAGAGGCAGAAGATTGATGCGAGCAGCAGCGCCGGAAGGAATGGCCGGATGACCACGACGCAGCCGAAGAGTATCCCCACGGCGGCGACCGTTACCGTCAGAAATCGGTATATGGCTGTCCTGTCGGTATCTTCTGCGAGAATCATGGGCGTATTATAAGAAATTTTATATGCTTGTATATGGAAGCGAGGGTTTATGGATTTTTCAGAATATCGTTTACATTTAAAGCGACTTTTGATGTTCGCGCCATTGCTGGTATTGGCAGCCTGCACGTCAGCGGGTCTCGCCGCCCTTAACCTGCCATCGCGTTTCGGGGATGGGCAGATCATTACCGACATTCCTTACGGCACAGGCACGGAGGACAAGCTGGATATATACATCCCGGCCCATCCTGCCGGTAAACCGCTGGACGTGGTCGTATTCTTCTATGGCGGACGCTGGAGTTCGGGAGCGAAAGAAGATTATCGGTTTGCGGGAACGGCTTTCTCGGATCGCGCCTTTATCACCGTCATTCCCGACTACCGTAAATATCCAGCCGTGAAATTTCCGACCTTCGTCGAGGATGGCGCGAAAGCCGTTTCATGGGTCTATGACCATATCGAAGCCTATGGCGGCGACCCGCATAGAATCCATCTGGCGGGCCATTCCGCCGGCGCGCATATCGGGGCGCTTATCGCGGCCGACCCGCATTATCTGGCCGCGCTCGGGAAAAAGCGTTCTGACGTCATCCAGGATTTTGCTGGACTAGCGGGTCCCTACTCCTTCACGCCCGACGAGCCCGACCTGATCGACATGTTCGGTCCGCCTGCACATTATCCTCAAATGCAGGTCACTTCGTTTATTAACGGTGACCAACCGCCGATGCTGTTGCTATGGGGCGACAAGGACACGACCGTCAAGCGCGAGAACCTCGAGAAACTCGAGGCTAAAATCAAGGAAAAAGGCGGTTGCGGACGATCAAGCATTTACTCCGGTATCGACCATGTCGACATTCTGGTCGCGTTATCATGGGCCGGCAAGCGCGGCGTCGACGTCGCGGGCGATATGGCGAAGTTTTTCCGAGAGCCTAAAAGCCGAACATGTGGTCGAGGCTAAAGGCCTTGTCGCCCTTGATCAGGCCGTGATAGCCGAACAAGCGGCAGGTCGTGTCGCGGATCATCACGTACGCGTTCTCGCCGGCTTTCTCACGCTCATCTGCGCTGAAAATTTCGCTCACGCGCCAGAGCAGCGAGCCGCTGCACGGAATATGAACTGTTTTTTTCACTAGTTCAGTGCCCTTACTATCGAACAGAACCAGGTCGGTCTGCGATGCCGGATGCCAAGGCGTCGAGGCCGGATAGATGAGATGGCATATCGTATCCGTGCCCTCATGCCCTATGCGCAAGAATAGCCGTGTGCTCAGCCCCGGTGGTTTGCCGGCATATGACTGCGGCTCGTTCTTGTAGACCATCACCGTGTTAAAGATGTGCGAGCCAAAGCTGGTTTCCGCCGTATGACCGCTTTTTGTGTCCTCATAACGGAACAGGCCGTGCAGCCAGCCATCGGCGCTACCACCCTTGCTGAAATCGTAGATCAGCTCCATATGCCCGAAACCACCCTCGAGCTCTTCGATGCCATGCCCGAGCAGGATTTCCCGGGCGTCGAGCGCCGTGTCGTGCTTGCGTTCGAGCTTGCCTATGGTGTGGCGGATGATCTCGTTGCCCTTCGCATCATAGATCAGCATGGCCAGCGGCAGGTTTTCCTGCGCCGTCGACATCGGGGTGGGGAGTGCGATGCTGCGCCAGCGGTCGAGCGGCAAGATCGGTGCGGGCAAAATGTAACCTTTGCCCATAACATTGGCGAGGCCGGGAATGTTCGGGTCGGTCTGCAGGTCCGAGCGCTCGACATTCACGTGCGCCATACGCTGCCGACCGTTGGCGGCGAAAACCTCGTAGCGCGGGCGAACAAAATATTGCCCCGCCTGCACCTCGAGCTGCTGCGGCCATTTGGCATCGGGAATGAGAGATGAGACATCCAGCGCGTAAGTCGCGAAGGGCGCGATCGGCTTATTCAATTTCGCAATGTCCTTCGAACCCATCCGGTTGAGCCCAATGGCGTTGGCCGGAATCGGACACGAATGGCTGTTCTGGACCCACAGCACAACTTTTTCGTCCTTTTTCGGCGCGGGCAGGCCGGCATAGAGCTCGGATGGGAACGGATTTGCATCGTGCGTGCAGGATAGGATCGAGTCATCGTCGCCGTAGGTATCGAGCGCGTATTTGACAATATCGTGCCCGGCCACGCCCGTGACATGCGCGAACAGGCTGCCCGTGAATTCCGGCAGCTTGAACCGCGCGCGGACTTCCTTGCTGTCAACCGCGATGATGTGCGTGCCGTCCGTATACTTCTCTTTCCACTCGGCCAATTGTTTTCCGTCCGCATCAAACAGGCAGAACCATGCGCCGGTGTTCTTGGCGCCGTAGCCCGACCAGTAATTGGCGGTGACGAGCCGCGTATGGTGCGGGCCGGTATCACGGAAAAAGACGAAGTTCGTGGCGAAGTTGAGCGTGTTCAGATACTGGCGCGGATTGGTCAGCATATCGTCCGGCAGACGCGCTTCATCCAGCACCGCCACTTCGGCTTTCGCCGGAACCAGATGACGTATATGGGACAGCGGCAACGCGGAATCAAATACGCACACGAAAATCGTTTTGGCAGCGCTGCGCGGCAGGTTCGCGACCGGCTGCGTCTCGTGGCCGAGCGACTTCTTGCCGACATCGGCGAGGTTCTGGACGTAGATGCCGGCAACCTTGATCGATGAAAGATCGTAAAGCGCTTCAAGTTCCGAAAGCTGCCCCTGCGGGTCGTAGATCGCGACCGGTCCGGAAACAGCGAGCTTTTTGATCAAAGCATGAATCTTCGGCGCTGCGAGCGGGTGACCCAAGGCCTTGAACGCGGCGTTGCCACCGCTGCTATTGCTGAAAGTCTTTATTTTCAATGACATAAGGATTCCCCGTATTCGATCGAAACTGCTGATGCGTATTTAAAGGACTGGAGGCACGTTATTCAAGTTTTCCTTCATTCTGCGGCGACCTGGTTTTTCAGGGTGCCAACGTTCTCGACGCTCACTTCCACCTTATCCCCATCCTTCAGGAAGACCGGTGGTTTGCGGGCGAATCCGACACCCGACGGCGTGCCGGTGAATATGACGTCGCCCGGTTGCAGCGTTATAGCCTCCGACGCCGCCGATACGATCGCAGCCGTATCAAAGATCATCTCGGCCGTGTTGCCGTCCTGCATGAGCTGGCCGTTGACGCGGCTTTGCACTTTCAGACCCTTCGCGCCCGCCGGCAATTCTTCGGGCGTTACGATGTACGGTCCCAGCGCGCCGCTGCGGTCGAAATTCTTGCCTAGCGTGAATTGCGAGGTGCGCTTCTGGTAGTCGCGCACGGATCCATCCATGCCGGTTGTGTAGCCAAGTACATGGTCCAGCGCCTGTTCGCGCGGGATATAACGCCCGCCCTTGCCGATGATAATGACCAGCTCCGCCTCAAAATCGAGCTTCGTTGATACGCGCGGCAGAATGATAGGCTCATCGTTGGCAACCAGCGAGGAGATATAACGCACGAAGAAATTCGGGAACTCCGGCGGCGGCATCTTTCCTTCAGCCGCATGCTCGTGATAATTCACGCCCACGCACAGGATTTTACTTGCAATAGTGGCCGGAACTGCCGCCCTCGGTGCAGACAGCGGTCGATCCATCAGGGCCGCCTTTGCACCATACTTATGCAGAACCGGAACGGCGTCCGCCCATGAATAATCCTCCGCCAGCCCGAATATCTTTCCGTCCTTCTCCATACCTGCTTTCGGGCCGTCCGGCGTCTTATAGGCAAATATGCGCATATCAGTGCCCCATCTCGTTCAATAAGTTCTTCTTATCCTGCGTTCGCCGGAGGATCAGGACCATAAACCATGCTAGCAGAAAAGGCGCGACGGGAACTCCCAGTGCTGTGCCGATCAGCCGCGAGAATATCGGTAGCAACCAGACCGCCAGCAGCGTGATTTTCTCCCAAGGCCGAAATCCTTCGCGCAACCCGAGCGCCGTCAGCCATGCGATCGGCAAAGCCAGCACCACAAGGTCGTAATCGAGGACGTAGGGGGTGGCCATAACAGTCGCAACTACCAGCATCGCCGCCTTGAGTTCGATGGCCGCCGACTTACTCCATGCCCATATAACAGCGACCGCAGCTGCAAGCGTAAACAAGGCCTGCGCCGCGTAGGCAATGGTTATGCTACCGCCGAGCATCCGCATAGCCGCAAATATGCTCTGGATTTTCGCCCAACCGGTGCCGCCCTGTTCGAGCACGACATTGCGCGTCAGTGACGCACTCGACATGAAAGCGCGCCATGTTTCGGGTCCGAAAACGAGCCACGAAACAAGCGCGAGCAACACGACGGTCAGGGCCGCGACAAAGAAAGCTTTCCAATGGCGCCCGGCGAGAAGCGCAAGAGGAAGCAGAAGACCGAACTGGGGCTTGTACGACATAAGGCCGAAAAGAATTCCGGCAACCGCAGGCCGCGTCTCAAGCAGCAGAAGGCCGCCGCCCAATAAGCCGCAAGTCAGAAAACCGTTCTGGCCGTGGCCGAGATTGACGAATACGCCCGGAAAGGCCAGCGCGGCCATTACGGCTTCCCTACCCGGAACGATGCGGCGAACCGCGGCAAGATAAGCGGGCAGCGTCGCCGCCATCCACAAACCGAGAGCGAGGCCGTAAGGAAACAGCGCCAGGACAGCCGCCGCCAGAAGAAACATCGGCGGATAGTGCCAGCCATAAAACAGCGCCTTCTTTCCGGCCGCGTAGGGCAGCGCCTGCTGCTGAACGGCGTAATGCTGCGCGTAATCGTAGGCCGCCGCCGGCTTGTGCGCCAGCGCCAGTTTGCCCGCCGCCCAGACATCCATAAAGTCGGTCCCGACTGGCTTTCCCGTCGGGTCGATCATGTGAGGGCTCAGCACAAGCAGGGCGACAATCGCAACCGCGTAAATGAACAAAAAGATTCGCGGGTACGCAACGGCACGCCGCCGGTTTATCCAACTGGCGTCGGCCAACGCGCCGGGCATCAATGCGGCTCCACCATGGCCGACGCGGCCGCTTCCCGGTCACCCAGCACGCGGCTTCGCAATGCCTCGAGATAAAGATAGATGACCGGCGTGATGAACAGCGTGAGCAGTTGCGACACCAGCAACCCACCGACAACAGCAACGCCCAGCGGCTGGCGCAGCTCCGATCCCACCCCGAGACTCAAGGCGATAGGCAGCGAGCCGAAGATTGCCGCCATCGTTGTCATCATGATCGGCCGGAAACGCAGGATACAGGCCTGATAAATGGCATCCTCCGCGCCTTTCCCCCGCGCGCGCTCGCCGATGGCGAAGTCGACCATCATAATCGAGTTCTTTTTGACGATGCCGATCAGCAACACAATGCCGATGATTGAAATGACGCTCAGGTCCATATGGAAGATCATCAAGGTCAAAATCGCTCCTAGCCCCGCCGACGGAAGACCGGACAAAATCGTAATCGGATGGATGAAGCTTTCGTAAAGCATGCCGAGAATAATGTAGATGACAATTACGGCGAACCCCAGCAATGCGCCCTGGCCAGCCAGGGACTCTTGGAATGCCTGCGCGGTGCCTTGGAAATTTCCAGTCACGCGCTCGGGCACGCCGAGCTCGTTCTTGACCGACGCGATGCGGTTGACCGCTTCGCCAAGCGAAACACCGGGCGCAAGATTGAACGAGATCGTAACCGCCGGAAGCTGCCCCTGATGGTTGATCGAAAGTGCGGTGACACCGCGCGTGACAGAGGCGATGGAACTCAATGGCACAACCTGTCCGCCATTACCCGGGGCTGTGCCGGCGACATAAAGATTGGCGATATCCTCCGGCGTCTTCTGATACGGCGGCGCGACCTCGCAGATCACCTGATACGTGTCTGCAGCTGTATAAAGACTCGCGACCTGCTGGGTGCCGAACGCGCCGTACAGCGTCTGCCGGACATCGTCATAGGTCACGCCCGCGCGGGCGGCTTTCTGCTGATCGACGGTCACCACCGCCTCAAGGCTGCTCAGCTGCAGGTCGGACGTCACATCTTGAAAGCCCGGCTCCTTCGCCAGCCGGTCAAGCAGCTTGTTCGACCAGGCGTAAAGCTCGTCGGTATCATTGTCCTGAAGTGTGTACTGGTACATGCTTTTCGAAGGACGGCCGCCGATCTGAATGTTCTGCACCGGCTGCATGTAGACTTTGAACCCCTCGACTTTCGACAGGCTCTTGCGCAATTGCCGAACGACCTCCTCCACCGGCGGGCGCGGCCCGTCCTTCAGTCCGAAGAACATCTGGCCCGCATTGACTGTCCGGCCGCTGCCGCCCGTAGACGCGAAGACAAGCTTCACCGCCGGATTCTCCAGCATTACGGCGGCGGCCTGCTTCTGTTTTTCCAGCATGGCCTCGTATGAAATATCCTGTGCCGCCTCGGTCCGGACGGAAACAAACCCCGTGTCTTCAATCGGGAAAAAGCCTTTCGGCGCAAGCTGGAACATCACGATACTGGCGACTAGCATGCCAATCGTAATCGCCAGCATGATAAAGCGGTGGTGTAAGGAGAATTTCAGTGAGCGTTCGTAAATCCGCAGCATCCATTGAAAAATCGCCTCCAGCTTCTTTGAAAATTCACTTTCCTCATGGTGCGGCTTGAGCAGGACGCTGCACAGCATCGGCGACAAGGTCAGGGCGATCAGGCCGGAGAACAGGATGGCCATGCTGATGGTCAGCGCGAATTCGCGGAACATACGGCCTACCACACCGCCCATGAACAGAACGGGAATGAACACCGCGATCAGCGAACAGGTCATGGAAATGATCGTAAAGCCGATTTCACGCGAGCCTTTCAGCGCTGCATCGAACACCTTTTCTCCATTCTCGATATGGCGGACGATGTTCTCCAACATGACGATGGCG
>DATJGZ010000120.1:0-6365 GCA_035494535.1 Patescibacteria group bacterium
GCCTTCAACCTGCTGCATTTGGCGCTCACCAAACCACGCTTTGATCAGGAAGCGGTCGACCGCATCCGTGCCGCCAATATCGCGCGTATCAAATCATCGATGTCCGATCCGGACTGGATGGCAGCGCGGCTGCTCAATGACACGGCCTATTCCGGACATCCCTACGCCATGAACCTCGGCGGCACGCCGACGTCGCTGGCCAAGATTACCGCGGCCGACCTCAAGGCATGGACGACCGCGCATCTGGACCGCAAGCATCTCGTCGTCACCGTCACCGGCGATATCACGCCGGACGAGCTGAAAGCCCTGATGGATAAAACCTTCGGCGATCTGCCAGCCGAGGCGCAATATCCGCCTATTGCCGATCTGACCGTGCAAAATGGCGGGCAGACGGTTTATTACCAGCAGGATATTCCGCAGACTGTCATCGAGATCACGCAGCCGGGCATCGGCCGCGACGACCCGGACTATCCGGCGCTACAGGTCATGAACTTGATTTTCGGCGGCAACGGTTTCGGTTCGCGCCTGATGACGGAAGTAAGGGAAAAACGCGGCCTGACCTACGGTATTTTCTCCGGCCCCAGCCTGATGCGCCACACCAAGACGCTCTCGGTTGATACCGCGACCAAGAACGGCAATGAGGGGCAGGTTCTCGATATCGTTCGCGCGGAAATGAAGAAGATCCGGGATGCTGACGTCTCAGCTCAGGAACTAGGCGATGCCAAGTCTTTCCTTATCGGATCGATGCCGCTGGCGCTGACCTCGACCGATAACATCTCCGAGCTGATGATGTCGCTGCGCACCGACGATCTGCCAATCAATTACCTCGACACCCGCAAGGATCGGATCAATAAGGTCACCGCTGCCGACGTCCGCCGTGTGGCCGACCGACTGCTGTCGCCCGATAAGCTGACCGTAATTCTCGTCGGCCGCAAGCCGGCCGGCGTCACACCGACCCGCACCGTCGACAAGCTGCCGGATGTTGACTGAACGGCCCGAATGGAAGGCGCTGCAGGCCCATCGCGCCGCGATGGACAACTTCCACATGCGCAGCCTGTTCGCCGATCCCAAGCGCTTTGACCGCTTCCATATCGAATCCGGCGGCCTGCTGCTCGACTATTCGCGCAACCGCACGACGGATGAGACGATCAAGCTGCTGCTCGATCTCGCCAATGCGTGCAAAATCGAGAACTGGCGCGACCGCATGTTCGCGGGCGATAGGATCAACAATTCAGAGGACCGCGCGGTTCTGCACACGGCGTTGCGCCGCCCGGCCGGCGACATCGTTATGGTCGACGGCGAAAATGTTATGCCGTTCATTCACGACACGCTGCGCAAGATGCAGTCCTTCAGCAAGGCCGTTCGCACGGGGATGTGGACCGGCCATACGGGGCAGAAGATCAAGACCGTCGTCAATATCGGCATCGGCGGCTCCGACCTTGGGCCCCTGATGGTGTGTGAAGCCCTTGCACACCTCCCAGAGCGCATGGATGTGCGGTTCGTTTCCAACGTCGACGGCGCGCATCTTAACCTCACGCTGCGCGGCCTCGACCCGGAAACTACGCTGTTCATCATCGCCTCCAAGACCTTCACAACGCAGGAAACGATGGCCAATGCGGTCACCGCGCGGGCGTGGCTGATCAATGCGATGCAGGACACCAAGGCGGTGGCCAAGCATTTCGTAGCACTATCGACCAATGAAAAAGCCGTGGCCGAATTCGGCATCGCCGCCGAAAACATGTTCCCCTTCCGCGACTGGGTCGGCGGGCGCTATAGCCTGTGGTCGGCCATCGGTCTATCGATCTGCCTTGCCTATGGGTTTGAGACATTCCGTGCACTGCTTTCGGGCGGGCACGAGATGGACCGACACTTTCAGGAAGAACCGCTTGAGCGCAACATGCCGGTCATCATGGCGCTGCTCGGCCTGTGGTACCGCAACTTTTGGGATGCACAAAGCTACGCGGTATTGCCCTACGCGCAGGAACTGCACCGTTTACCCGCCTTCCTGCAGCAGCTGGACATGGAATCGAACGGCAAGAGCGTCGACCGCGACGGCAAGCCGCTATCTTATCCAACCGGGCCGGTTGTATTCGGTGAACCGGGCACGAACAGCCAGCACAGTTTCATGCAGTTGATCCATCAGGGGACGAACTTCGTGCCTTGCGACTTTATCGGCACGCTTGAGGCGCCGATCCCGGTCGGCGAGCATCACAAGCTGCTGCTCGCCAATATGGCAGCGCAGGCACAGGCACTGATGCAGGGACGCACGGCCGCAGAAGCCGGTGGCGACACGCGTCGGGCTTTTTCCGGAAACCGGCCATCGAACATTTTGCTGCTCGACCGGCTCGACGCGCGACATCTCGGAATGCTCATAGCGCTCTTTGAACACAAGGTCTTTGTGCAAGGAATACTCTGGAACATCAACAGCTTCGACCAATGGGGGGTCGAGCTCGGAAAGACGCTGGCCGGAAAAATTCTGCGAGATATCGACGATGGGGCGCGGCAAGATATTGATTCTTCTACAAAATATCTGATTAAGAGATTCAAAAAGCCTTCATGAATTGTTAGAATGCTTGGAGCTACAATGGATTACGACGGTGTAGTCAGGAAGACGGAGCCTCAATGCAGCTGCCCGAAAGAACTCAGGCAAACACGCTCGAGCGCATAACCCAGCGCGAACTCGACGACGCCATCAAGAAACATTCTGTCTTCCTCAAGGGCGTGCGCGGCGGCGCGCGGGCCGTCTTCAAGTTCAAGGATCTCTCCCATCTCGACTTCCACGGCGCGGACATGTCGCAGTCGGATTTCACCGGCTCGGTCCTGACCGGCGCCAACATGAAAAACTGCCTCTTCAAGGGCGTATCCTTTTTCTCCTGCGACCTGCGCAATGCCAATCTGGAGAAGGGTGACTTCAGCCGCGCCGACTTCCGCGGCGCGTTCGTGGCGGGCGCAAACCTGACCGGCGCGGTGCTAGCGGGCGCGGACCTGCGCGAAGGCAAGGTCATGGAGAAGGAACGCGGCAAGGGCCTGCAGGACGTGCATCGGGCCGACACGCCGGAGCGCATCCATAAAACCATCTTTACCGGCGCAAAGCTTTCCGATACCGACCTCTCCGGCGCCCGCGCGTCATCGGCAGATTTCTCGGATGCCGACTTGTCGGGCGTCAAAATAAAAGACGCCGATTTCAGTAGTGCCAATTTCGCCGGTGCCAATCTAAGCCAGGCCGATTTCACCGGCACCGATTTGCGCGACGCCAATGTCAAATCCTCCATCATGACCGGCACGGTCCTCGCCCACACCGAGACGGGTGGCGCTAACCTCAAGGAAGCACTGGCCGAGACAGCCATGGGTACGGATTTCGAGGACATGAAAAAATCCATGGAGGATCTGCTCAAGGAGCACACGACATGGATTGCCACCGCTGGCAAGGCGGGCAACCGCATGGATCTGAGTGGCTACGACATGCGCCACGTCGAGAAGCTCGGCAAATATCATCTGACCGCCGTTAAGGCGGTCGGGGCGACGTTCCTCAATCAGGACCTGACGGGCACCGCGATGCAAAGCGCCATTCTCGACCGCGCCGATTTCCGCGACTGCATGATGGCCAAGGCAGATTTGCGCGGCAGTTCGCTGAAGAATGCCATGATGTCGCGCGCTGATCTGACCGAGGCCAAACTCGGAGCGTTGCAGTTCACCAAGGAAGACGGCAGCACATGGCTGCAGCGCGTTAACCTGTCGGGGGCCAATCTGCGCTACGGGATTCTCAAGGGCGCGGATTTGCGCGATGCGATCATGACCGGGATTGATCTTTCATACGGCATCCTGATCGACTGCGACCTGCGCCGCGCCGATCTGACCGGCGCTTTGCTCTACAATGCCGATCTGTCAGGATGTCTGCTTGACGACGCCCTGATCGACGAGCGCTACCGGGACATGGCCCTCGCGGCCCAGAAGGAACGGCAATAGCCACCATATCAGCGCCGTCACGACGCAGCCGGCGATGCCGTCGACCGCGTAATGCCAGGCAAGGTGGACCGAACCGGTGAAAATGACGAAAAAAAAGATCGTCAGAAGGATTCCGGGAATGCGGCCCGTTTTCCAACCCATAATCATCAGCAGAAATGCAACCGCCACATGGACGCTCGGCATCGCGGAAATGCCGACGCCAAGCCCAATGCCGATTTTTTGATAGCTGTTCCACAGCATGTCCTGCGTCTTGACGGCGGGCGCGAAGCCGTGCTGCGCCACCTGCCAGAGATAAGACATCAGGGGTTCGTAGTGATCGGACCCCGTCACGCCATGATAGAAGCACGGTCCGGCGGATGAGAAGATCATCGCCAGAATCGTGCCGTTGACGATCCATGTAAGGACGAAGGCGTAGAAGAAGCGAATCCTGAGCAGCGGGCGACTGACCGCAAAAAGCTGCCAGTAAAGAACGGTGAACATCACAAAGAACCAGCAATTATAGAGGAAGTTGATGACTGTCGTTACCGGCGGATGGCCGTACAGCGGCTGCAGCACCCGCCATGGGTCGTTACCGCCGAACAGCGCGCGATCCCATTTCATAAAAGTTTCATCCCACACGAACGCGTGGACGAACGGGATCATCATCTTCAGGCTGGTGAAGACGGAGATAAAGACCGTAAAGCACAGGAAGATCGGGACGGCCCGCGCCAACCGATTGCTATTCACCAGAAAATCACGGAAGTCGCTCACCAAAAAAGCCGTCAGCCGCGGCGGGCGCTTTTTAATCATGATGTAGAAAATCCGGCCGGAAAAAAACGCAAGCCCGAGGAATATCGTCGCCAGCCCCACCGCATCCGAATAGAGCAGCGGCTTGAAATTCTTCAGCTGCCCGATATGGGCGGCCAACGCCGTGCCGGCCAGCGCATAAACGGCCGTCAGGATAATAAATCCGACCTCATGACGTCCGAAACCGGGACGCAAAAACGCAATAAGTTTAGTAATTCCATTCATAACAGCAGCTTACAGGCAGCCTTTCCTGCGGACAATGGGCCCGTTACACGTGACAGGCCCGGCGGCAGACGATAGTGTTGTCATATGCGAATCCGCCATCTGCCTGAAACCCTGGTCAACCAGATTGCCGCCGGGGAAGTGATCGAGCGTCCCGCCGCCGCCGTGCGCGAGCTGGTGGAGAATGCGCTCGACGCCGGTGCGCGCCACATCACGGTCGAGATCGCCGAGGGCGGCAAAAGCCTGATCCGGATTGTGGATGACGGCGGCGGCATGAGCCGGGAAGAATTGGTGGCAGCGCTCGACCGCCACGCGACATCCAAGCTTCCGGACGACGACCTGCTATTGATCAAGCATCTGGGTTTTCGCGGCGAGGCCCTGCCCTCGATCGCGTCGGTCAGCCGCATGATCATCACCAGCCGGCTGAAAGGCGCAAACGAAAGCTGGGAGATTCAGGTCGAAGGCGGCAGAAAGGGCCAGCCGCGCCCGGCCGCATTGGCGCAGGGCACGGTGGTCGAAGTGCGCGACCTGTTTTATGCCACGCCTGCGCGCCTGAAATTCCTGAAAACCGACCGCGCGGAGTATGGTGCGGTCAAGGACACGCTCTCGCGCCTTGCCATGGCGTTTCCCGCGGTGGCCTTCCGTCTTATCCACGATAGCGAGACGGTTTTGAATTTACCCGCCATTACCGCACCGGCGGAACGCCTGTCAGCCTTGCTTGGCAGGGATTTTGCCGACAATGCGATCATGATCGATGCAGTGCGCGACGGTGTACGCCTGTCGGGCTATGCCGGCCTGCCGACGTACAATCGCGGCACGGCACAGTACCAGTACCTGTTCGTCAATGGCCGCCCGGTGCGTGATAAGTTATTGATTGGAGCGATCAAGGGCGCCTATGCCGATGTGCTGGCGCGCGACCGGCACCCGGTGGCGGCCTTGTTTCTCGATCTGCCGCCGGAGGAAGTCGACGTCAATGTTCACCCGGCCAAGGCCGAGGTGCGTTTCCGCGACGCGGCGATGGTGCGCGGCCTCGTTGTGGGCTCAATCCGCCACGCTTTGCATGAGAACGGGCAGAAATCATCGCCCGCCATCGCGGTCGAAACGCTGGCGGCATGGCGGACGCCGCAAGCCGTGCCGCAGCAGCAAAGCTTTATCGCTCCGGCGCGGAGCTACTACACCAATACCGGCCTCGCCGAAAAAGTGCAGGAATTCTACCAGCCGCAGGCGCGCAACGAAGCGGCCCCCATCCAGCAACCGGCACCCGTTTCCTGGCCGCTGGGTGCCGCGCGGGCGCAGATCCATGAAAACTACATCGTGGCGCAAACCGAGGACGGGCTGGTCATCGTCGACCAGCACGCGGCGCATGAGCGGCTGGTATACGAAAAATTCAA
>DATJGZ010000121.1:0-3989 GCA_035494535.1 Patescibacteria group bacterium
CGCGCCTGCTCGCATTCATCGTGCAGGAATCGTCCAAACACGCGGCGCTCGTGGAAGGCCTTGGGGTCGGCGCCATAGCCGTGATCGTCGGCCCATGCAACGAAGGCGCCGGGGTTCCACGGCGACATAGCATCCGCGGTCTCGTTCAGCAACGCGCGCCCGCTTTGGCCGTAGGCGATGCCGCCATTGCCGAAGCCGTCCGGGTCGAACAGATGCAACGTCGTCCCGCGCGGCGGCGGCAGCGCGGCAAAGGCCTGCGCGAGCGCTATGACCGCGCAGCTGCCGGTGCTGCCGCCACCGACGATGACGATGTTTTTATCGCTTGCGCTTGACGGCATCGGCCGCAACTCCCTTGAAGTGACGCGCTTTGATGAGGGCTATGACCAGCTCGAGATATTTCGCGTCGGTCGCGTCGAAGGTATTGAGTTCGCGGCTGTCGACATCGAGGACCAGCTCGGTCTCGCCGTTCGCGACCAGCGGCACCACGATCTCGGACTTCGATTCGCTGGAGCACGCTATGTGGCCGGGAAATTTCTCGACGTCCGGCACGACAATGGTCTTCTTCTGCGCCGCTGCCGCGCCGCATACGCCGCGCGCCTGCGGTTTCAGCGGGATGGTGGTACAAGCGATCGGCCCCTGGAAGGGCCCGAGCACAAGACGCTCGCCGCTGCGGATGTAGAAGCCCGTCCACAGGTGCCCGAAAGCGGTGTTCAGGACGGCGGCGATATTGGCAAGATTGGCGATCAGATTGTCTTCGCCCTCGATCAAACTGCTGATCTGCGGGACGATTTCTTCGTAGATGTCCGCCTTGGACGCATTGGCGGTGATTTTCAGGGCTTCAGCCATGGTTAATCTCCTTCAGTTCGTTGTTGAAGTCGGGAGAACAGACAGCAAAAGCCCTTAACAGACTTTTGAGAGCTGTTCTGTTGAGAGAGTTTGGATTGCGCTATGTCGGGAAGTCAGTCAGTTATCGCCACAACCACTGGGGCGGCAGGGAGTCTTAACCCCTGCCGGTGGTCATCATCATGCCCATGGAGCGGGCGGTATGAGCGAAAACTGCTTTCATGCAATGCAGCATAACATGAAAACGATGCGTGCTGTCAAGCAACGTGAAAAACTTTTTTATGGGACGCGATTAAAATACAGCGCCAGCTGCGTTTCGATTTGTTGGGCGAGGTCGTCGAGCGCGTTTTCGCGCACATGCTGTTTCGCCATCAGCGTGGTGAATTCGCTGCCCAGAATGTTGTAGCTGCCGATCGCAATGAGATCGCGGCGCATCAGCTCCTTCTTTGTTGTGCGGTCGCGCAGGACGATGGTGGTGAGCAGGCGCATCTCCGCCCGCGTCGCGGTCGAGGACGGCGTGATGTCGAGGTCGGTTTCGCGCTCGGCAATCGGCGCGACTTTCAGAATGTATTGCGGGTCCGCAGGCTCGCCGTTCTGGTACAGGCGGTCGAGGAGGTTGTTGCGCAGAATGACACCCGACTGGTCGGGGATGTTTTCGATGCTGACCTGATCGAATTTCGCCTGCACACCAGGGCTGCCCGCCCCGTGGTCGCCGTAGACCGGCGTGAAGCCGCAGGAAGGAAGAAGAAGCGAGAAGAGCGAAATGAGAAAGGAGAAAAGAAAACTTCTCATCCAGCCACCACGTTGACGATGCGGTTGGGCACGACGATCACTTTCTTCACCGTCTTGCCTTCGATGGCGTTCTTCACGCCCGCTTCGGCCAACGCGGCGGTCTCGGCCGCCTTCTGGTCGGCGTCCCGGGGCAGGGTGATCTGTGCGCGCAGCTTGCCGTTGACCTGCACGCCGATGGTCACGGTGCCCTCGGCCAGCAGGCTCTGGTCGGCGACCGGCCATTTTTCATCGACCAACAGGGTTTTATGCCCGAGCGCCGCCCACATTTCCTCGGCCAAATGGGGAATGAACGGGTTCATGCAGCGGATCAGGATCTCGATCGCTTCGCGTTTAGCGTCGCGCGCTTCGTTGTCGTTTGCCGCGAATCCATAAACAGCATTGAACAGCTCGCGCACTTTAGCGACCGCCTTGTTCATGTGGAACGCCTCGATGTCGGTGGCGACGCCGACAATTGTTTTGTGCGCGACCTGCCGCAGATTTTTTGCCGAATCCGGTTTGGCCGATTCCATGTTGCCGCCGGCGACGAATTCGGTTACGAGGGCATGGACCCGATTGATAAAGCGCCACGCGCCCTCGACGCCCGCCTCGGTCCACTCAAGGTCGCGCTCGGGCGGCGAGTCGGACAGGATGAACAGCCGCGCCGCATCGGCGCCATAGGTATCGAGGATATCCTGCGGGTCGACGGTGTTCTTTTTGGATTTGGACATTTTGACAGAAGGGCCCGTGGTCACCGCCTTGCCGCCGTCCTTGTAGGTTTTCGCCTCATATGGGTAGAGCCACTTGCCCTCGGCGTCCTGATAAGTCTCGTGCGTAACCATGCCCTGCGTGAACAGGCCGGTGAAGGGCTCCTTGATATCCAGATAGCCGCAATCTTTGAGCGCGCGCGTGAAAAAGCGCGAATACAGAAGATGCAGCACCGCGTGTTCGACGCCGCCGATATATTGGTCGACGGGCAGCCAGTATTTCGCCTTGTCACGCGCGAACGCTTCCTTGTCGTTATGCGCATCGCAGTAGCGCGCGAAATACCAGCTGGACTCGAAGAACGTATCGAACGTGTCCGTCTCGCGCTCGGCCGCGCCGCCGCAGGTGGGGCAGGTTGTGTTCTTCCAGGTCGGGTGGTGCGCGATCGGGTTGCCCGGCTTGTCGAAGGTGACGTCAGGCGGCAGCGTCACCGGCAGGTCGGATTCCTTCACCGGCACCACGCCGCATTTCCGGCAGTGGATCATCGGGATCGGACAGCCCCAGTAGCGCTGGCGCGAAATGCCCCAGTCGCGCAGGCGGTACTGCGTCACGCCTTCGCCGATGCCCGCTTCCTCGCACTTACCGATGATGGCGGCCTTGGCGTCGGCGACCGACAAGCTGTTGATGAAGTCGGAGTTCACGATTTCCCCGTCGCCAGTATAGGGCAGGGGCGCGTCGTGATCGGGCTTCACCACCTGCTTGACCGGGAACTTGTATTTGGCGGCGAACTGGAAATCACGCTCGTCATGCGCGGGCACGCCATAGATCGCGCCGGTGCCGTAATCCATCAGAATGAAGTTGGCGACGTAGAGCGGCAGCTTCACGTCTTTCAGGAACGGGTGCTGCACGGTCTGGCCGGTATCGAAGCCGATCTTCTCGGCCTGCTCGATCGCGGCCTCGGACGTGCCGCCCGCCTGGCACTGGCGGATGAAATCGTCAAACCCCGGCTTGCCTTTGCAGAGTTTTTGCGACAGCGGATGGTCGGGCGCCATGGCGGCGAAGGATGCGCCGAAGATTGTGTCGGGCCGCGTGGTGAATATCTCGAGCTTGTCGCCGCTGCTGACATCGAGGCGCAGGCGCAGGCCGGTCGACTTGCCGATCCAGTTCTCCTGCATGATGCGGACCTTTTCGGGCCAGCGGTCGAGGGTCTGGAGCGCGTCGAGCAGGTCGTCGGCGTAGTGCGTGATTTTCAGGAACCACTGGTTCAGCTTGCGGCGCTCGACCGGAGCGCCCGTGCGCCAGCCCTTGCCGTCAATCACCTGTTCGTTCGCCAGCACCGTGTTGTCGACCGGGTCCCAGTTGACCACCGACTCTTTGCGGTAGGCGAGGCCCTTTTTGTAGAAGTCGAGGAACATTTTCTGCTCGTGCCGGTAGTATTCGGGTTCGCAGGTTGCGACCTCGCGGCTCCAGTCAATCGATAGGCCCATCGATTTGAGCTGGTCGGCCATTTGGGCGATGTTCTGTTTCGTCCACGCGGCTGGGTGGACTTTGCGCTCGAGCGCCGCGTTCTCCGCCGGCAGGCCGAAGGCGTCCCAGCCCATCGGGTGCAGGACGTTGAAACCCTGCGCGCGGCGGTAACGGGCGACGACATCGCCGAGCGTATAGTTGCGCAC
>DATJGZ010000122.1:0-3431 GCA_035494535.1 Patescibacteria group bacterium
GTCGGCCTCCGGCCATACCGCATGCAGTTTGTGCGCCGTGAAAATCGGGCAGATCACGTCATAACGGCCCTGAATGATCGTGGTCGGGATGGCGCGGATTTTGTCGATGCCGCGCAGCAGGCTTTTCTCCGCCGGGATCACGCCGTTGCGGAAATAATGGGCCTCGATTTTTGCCACGGTCAGCGCCTGCTTTTTCTGATCGTCGGTCGTGATGGTTTCGTAGTTGGGCAGCAGCGAGGCACAGGCGACCTCGTACAGGCACCAGGCGATGGCGGCCTCCATCGCGGCCCCGGTATCTTTTCCGGTCAGTGTCTCATAATAGGTGTCGAGCAGCTTGCCGGGTGCGCGGCGCGACTCTGGAATCGGCGCGATAAACTGGTCCCACGCTTCGGGGAAGGTCATCTTCATGCCGTGCATGAACCAGTCGATCTCCGCCTGCTCCATCAGGAAAATCCCGCGCAAAATCATGCCGAGGCAATGCTGCGGGTAGGCTTGCGCGTAGGAGAGGGCGAGGGTTGAGCCCCACGAGCCGCCAAACAGGTGAAAGCGTTTGATGGCAAGGTGCTTTCGCAAGGCCTCGATGTCCGCGGTCAGATGCGCAAGCGTGTTGTTCTCAAGACTGCCGAAGGGCTGCGAGCGCCCCGCGCCGCGCTGGTCGAAGATAACGATGCGGTAATGGGTGGGATCGAAGAAGCGCCGGTCGACAGCTGAAGCGCCGCCGCCGGGACCGCCATGGATGAACAGCACCGGTACGCCTTCGGGGTTGCCGCTTTGCTCCCAGTACAAGCTATGGCCGCTGTCGACGTCGAGGAAGCCCGTAGAATAGGGCATGATGGACGGAAACAGGTCCAGCATCGGCGCATGGCGCTTGGTATTGCTGTGCGGGCGGCGAATGGAAAATCTCCTTCCAAATGGTGGAAGAAGATTAATTCGTTAATGATTTCGGTTCAAGCGCCGATCAGCACTGCATCCAGACACTGAAGCGGCGCGCGACGGTCGGCTCTTTGAGATATACGGCAACGCCCGCGTTCTGATGAAAGCCGAAGGTTGCCGGATGGTTCTTCGTCACCGGCCGGATATCGACGATTTCGGGATTTTCCTTCATTGCTGATCGCTTGAAGTCAGCAAAAGCTCTGGTTTTCCCGATCTTTCCCGTCTGTTCCTCGGAGGCAACTTCAATAATGACGGCATCCCGGCCATAGCGCTTCGCGGACGATAGCGACGCTTCGACCTCGGCAAACGTTTTCCCCAGTGCGATCCGTGCGCTGGTTTCCTGATCGGCGGTCGGTTGTCTTCCAAACATGCTTGCCTCCATTAATTAATTCGTGGAGCAATATTTGTACATGATTATGGAATAAGACGCAAGGGTTTTTATTGCCGCGGCGCAATGTGAATCGGGACCGGTCCACGCCCCGGAGTGCTGTCCCCCGCCTCGGGAGCCACAGCCGGCGCGGTCTGATCGACCGGGGCGGCTGACCGGCCGTCGCTGACCTTGACTTGCTGCCCGACCGGCGCGTCCGTAAGAACTTCGAGCCAGACCGCGTTTTCAAGATCCATGAACGGCCCGTTGTAGTCCCGTATCCAGCCGCGCACGCGGATGTGTTTGCCGCCGAGGCCCAAGGCGTCGATGCCCGCCGCTTCGAGCGCGCGGCGCACATTGCCATCAATGGCGACCGTAAAATCGGTATGCCAGTCGACATCGAAATCGAGATAGACGGTATTGCGATTCAGATTGGCCGAATAGACCGTGCCGTCGACAATGCCCCAGTTGTTCTCGGCCTTCTTGGCCGTGTCGGGCGTGAGGATGCCGTAGCGCGGGTCGGCCCACAGTCCTTTTTTCTCGGCCCGCGCCTGATCTTCGAGCTTCATCATCGGCACGGCCATCTCGATATTGCGGTCGCTCGGGCGCACGCGGGCAAGGCCGGCGGCAATCAGGACGCCCTGCACCCAGTATCCATCCTCGAGCGTCTCGAGATGTGCGAGCATGTCGCCCATGCGGCTGATCCGTCCACTGGCCGGGTTCTTGGTCACATAGAGCCGAACCTGCTTGCCCTCGAGCAGTTCCTTGAGCAGATCGCGGGCAGCGATCGCGGCCGGTCCCGGTTCATAGGGATCGAGATCCGGAATGTCAACGCCCGTAAGCTGGATCATCCGGCCGTCGGTCATGCGTACCCGAAGCGGGTCGACCACCTGCCCGACCACCGACGTATCGCCGCGCCGCAGATCCGCGAAATCCGTATTCTTCGCCGCCGAAGAAAGGGAAGGCGCCCGCAATTGCGGCGCTGCCGGCGCCGGCGGCGGGGACGCCGAGATCACGCCGAACGTCGTGGATGTCGCGGCGGGAGGGTCGAGGCCCGGCTCATGGATGATCTGCTGGTCGAGGATGCTCTGGCCCATGTGCTGGACGCGGATATCCGTCGATGGCAGTTGGTCCGGCGGCCTGATGTAATTGGGCTTGAGATTGTCGAAGGCCGATGATTGATCGGGCGGCGCGTTTTTGATCTGCTGTGTGAGAGGCTGGGTCGGCGCGGCGCCTTCGAGGGTATGCATGCCCAGATTCTGCGGCGCTATCTGCTGCAATTGCTCGGGCGAAATCGATGTGTCCTGCGCCCGCGCGGTGAACGCAAAAACGCTGGCCAGAACAAAAAAAGAGATTACTATTCTGTGTGACATGACCTCTAGAGATTGGACCGGATTGCGTGCCATTTGCAAGTGCCTGCTGGCGCTTCTTATGCTGTTTCCGGCAGGCTGCAGCACCAACCCGGCCACGGGTGAATCGCAGTTCGCGGCCCTCATGACCCCGGCGCAGGAGGAAAGGGAAGGCGCACGGGAACATCAAAAGATCATGCTGCAATTCGGCGGCGCGCAGAATGAGAAGCTGGAGGCCTATGTGGCGGCGGTCGGACGGCGTGTGACGGCCAATACCGAGCGGCCCGAGGTCAAATACAAATTCTTCGTGCTCGACACGCCCGCCGTCAATGCCTTTGCTCTTCCCGGCGGATATATATATGTCACCCGCGGCTTGCTGGCGCAGGCGAACGGCGAGGGCGAGCTGGCGGCGGTGCTGGCTCACGAGACGGGACACATTACGGCGCGGCACGCGGCCGCGGCCTATTCCCGCGGCATGGTCGCCGCGATGGGAACAGCCATCGTGGCGGCCGGGGCCGGCGGCGCGGCCATGGCGCAGGCGGCGGATATGGGCTCGGATATTTTTACGCAAGCCTATTCGCGCTCCCAGGAGAACGAAGCCGACCGGCTTGGCATCCGTTACCTTTCGCGCGCGGGTTACGATCCCGCGGCGATGGCGAATTTTCTCGGAGCGCTTGAGGTCTATCAAAACCTTCAGAAACGGCTCGACGGCGATGCCGACGCGACCGCAGACTTTTTTGACACGCATCCCGGCACGACCGACCGTATCGCGCAGGCGAAAA
>DATJGZ010000123.1:0-19082 GCA_035494535.1 Patescibacteria group bacterium
TGCACGGTCTCGATGCCGGAAATTTCGTCGAAGAACCAGGCGCAGCTCGTGTAGGTGAGGAGAAGATTGCGCTGCATCTCAAGAGCCTTCAGAACCGGCTGCGGCTCCTTTTTGGCGTCCTTGAGCCAGCGTGAGAGAAACGCCTGTATATTATCCGGTGAGCGGTCGAGGATGACATTTATATAGTCGTCTCGCATGGACCACGGGTCGCGCGTATACCCGGCCATGAAGCGTTCATAGGGCTCGGCAAGGTTGTTCCGCAGCAGGTCCATGGCTTCGCGGAAGGGTGCCCGCCACTCCTGCTTCCAGCCGCCCTTCATCCCGCTGTTGCAGCCACAATCCTCCTTCCAGCGCCCGACGCCGTGCACGCAGCTCCACGACGAATTGTCGTATATCTCCGCCTCCCGCTGCGGCGGGAATTTCTCGAGATACAAAGCATAATTGACGATTTCGGCCTTGCCATTGCGCTCGATATCGTCCAGCGCATAGGCCAGCGCCATCTCGCCGTGGCGGTGGTGATGGCCGTAGCTTTCGCCGTCGGTCGCGATATGGACCAGCTGCGGACCCTCGTCGTCGCTAAAGCCTTGCATGAGGCGATCGGCGAACTGTCCACCATTATTGAGTACGCCCTCGAAAGCGACTGCCTTGGATATCGGCCCGTCGTAAAAGAACGCCGCGATCGATTTGCCGCCGGGCAGATTTACGGCATAGGGTCGGCGCGGGTCTATCTTTTCGCCGGTGACGTCCTGCCACTCCTGTTCGCCGTCGTCGCGGACCGCCTTCGCCTGGCGGGGTGCGAGAATGACGAACTTCATGCCGTGATCGGCAAGGATTTCCAATGTTTCCGCGTCCACAGCGGTCTCAGGCAGCCACATCGCCTCGGCTGCCCGGCCGAAGCGCCTTTCGAAGTCGCGCAGGCCCCATTTCACCTGCGTCTCGCGGTCGCGGCGGTTGGCAAGAGGCATGATGATATGGTTATAGACCTGCGCAATGGCCGAGCCATGGCCGCCGAAGCGTTCACGGCTCTCCCGGTCGCCGCCGAGAATGGCCTTATAGGCGGTCTCGTCATGGTGCTCCAACCAGTGCAAGACAGTCGGGCCGAAGTTGAAGCTGATGCGTGCATAATTATTGCTCAGGCGCGCCACCCAGCCTTCACCGTCAAGCACGCGGGAGAGGCCGTTTGGCCGGTAGCATTCCGCGCTGATGCGTGCGTTCCAGTCATGGAAGGGGCTGGCGGAGTCCTGAACCTCAATCGCTTCCAGCCAGGGGTTCTCCCGCGGCGGCTGGTAGAAGTGGGCATGGACGCAGACGTGGCGGTTTTGCATTACGCGATCCTTAAGTGTTTTGTTTCCATTTCAGAAAGACCCCAGCCAGCGGCGGCAGGTTCAACGTCACCGAGAAGGGCTGATTATGCGCGGACTTTGACTCAGCTTGGATGATCGCTGTGCAAGCCACGGCGCTTCCGCCGTAGACGGAAGCGTCGCTATTGAATATTTCCTGCCATTGCCCGCTTTTTGGAACGCCGACTCTATAATCTTTACGAGGCACAGGCGTAAAGTTGAATATGCACAGGATAATTTCGTCACCCGATTGGCGCAGATAGCTCAGGACTGAATTTTCTTGGTCGTTACCGTCTATCCACTCGAAGCCTTGCGGGTCGCAGTCCAACTGAAGAGCGTGTTCCTTCCTGTAAAGATGGTTTAGATCGGTAACCAGTTTATGGATCTGGCGGTGGCGATCGTATTGCAGCAGGTGCCAGTCGAGGCTGCCGTCGTGGTTCCATTCCGACCACTGGGCGATTTCGTCACCCATGAACAGAAGCTTCTTGCCGGGCTGGGAATACATATATGTATACAGGCAGCGCAGGTTAGCGAATTTCTGCGCGTCGTCACCGGCCATTTTGGCGATCATCGCGCCCTTGCCGTGCACACATTCGTCGTGCGAGAGGGAAAGCACGAAGTTCTCGTGAAAGGCATAGACGGATCGGAAGGTGATGTCGTTGTGGTGATACCGGCGGTGGACGGGATCGAGCGCGAAATATTTGAGCGTGTCGTGCATCCAGCCCATATCCCATTTCAGGCCGAAGCCGAGGCCGCCGACATAGACCGGCCGCGATACCATGGGCCAGGCTGTCGATTCCTCGGCGATCATCTGGACGCCGGGGAAAGCCGCGTAGGCTGCCTTATTGAGGTCGCGCACGAACTCCAGCGCTTCGAGATTTTCCCGGCCGCCAAAGCGGTTGGGGACCCATTCGCCGTCCTTGCGGGAATAGTCAAGATAAAGCATGGAGGCCACGGCGTCGACCCGAAGCCCGTCTGCATGGTACTTGTCCAGCCAGAAAAGCGCGCTGCTGATTAGGAAGCTGCGGACTTCGTTTCGTCCGTAGTTGAATATGTTGCTGTTCCAGTCCGGGTGATAGCCCTGCCGCGGGTCGGCATGTTCGTACAAGTGCGTGCCGTCGAAATAGGCCAGCCCATGCTCGTCCGCCGGGAAGTGCGACGGCACCCAATCGAGGATCACGCCGATTCCCGCCTGATGCATCCGGTCGATAAGATACATCAGCGCTTGCGGGTCGCCGTAGCGGCGCGTGGGCGCGAAAAAACCGGTGACCTGATAGCCCCATGAGCCGCCGAAGGGATACTCCATCACCGGCATGAACTCGACGTGCGTGAAGCCGGTCTTTGTCACATAATCGACCAGTTTGTCGGCCAGCTCCTCATACGAAAGGGGCCGGTTGTGGTCCTCCGGCACACGCATCCACGATCCCAGATGGACTTCGTATATCGACATCGGCCGGTTCAGTGCCTGATTCTTCGCGCGTTCTTGCATCCATTTCCGGTCATGCCACTCGTAATCGATATCCCAAATGACCGAACCCGTTCGCGGCGGGGTTTCGGTGCAAAAGCCAACCGGATCGGCATTATCGACTTCATAGCCGTTATGATTAGAGGCAACGTGATATTTGTAAATTTGGCCCGCCTTTGCCTCATGTACGATCCCGGCCCAGACGCCCGAGCTTCCCAAAGGTTCGAGTGGGTGGGCCTTATTGTCCCAGCCATTGAAATCGCCGATGGCGGCCACGCTCCGCGCGTTGGGCGCCCAGACGGCGAAATGGACGCCGTTTTCAACCGGGTGCGCGCCTAGTTTTTCGTACAAATGGAAATTTCTGCCCGCGTTGAATTGGCGGAGGTCGTCATGTGTCAGGAACTGGCTATTCATGCACCGGCACCTCGCGCCTGACGAAGGATGCGGAAGCTGGCCTGTGCGCGCTCAAGATTTCCCCACATGCTGACCGGATATTTAAACTTTCGCCGCCAGTCGGGATATTCGTTCGAGGTGCCGGGGATATTCTGGGGCATTTCCTCGCTCCATAAATCCTCGACATTGATTATGGCGAAGCGGGCAGGGGAGCGTGCTATACGCTCCAACACGCGCAGAAATGCGTCATTTTTCCGATCGAACCACGGATCGAGGGCCGACCGTCGCTCTTTCGCCAGCTTGTCGGCTTCGTCCTCCGTCAACAGGTTGAGTTTGAGTAGATAATTGAAATCATCATTGCGCAGGAACGCCTCGAAGGGAAACATATCGTGTGTGTTAAAACCGGCGATTTCATCGCGGGTGATCGTCGAAAAGCACAGCTCGCGGTCCTCGATTGCTGAGAACTGGAAAATCCACATGCGGTTGATGCCGTGGTCCTCCATCCGCTTGCGCACCTTTGGAGGAACGGTGCCGAGGTCCTCGCCGATCACAACGCCGCCGCTTATGAAACATTCTAGGCAAAGGACCGCCAGCATGGCCTCGAACGGGTAATAGATATATGTGCCCTGGTCGGTCTTCGAGCCTTCGGGGATGCAGTACATGCGATACAGGCCCATGACGTGGTCGATGCGGAGCATCTGCACATAGTGAAAGCACCGCCGTAGCGCGGCGCGGAGATAGCGGAAGTGCTCACGCTCCAGCGCGCGCGGATCAAACGGGTGGAAGCACCAGTTCTGCCCGCGTGGCGCGAAGTGATCGGGCGGCGCACCGGCGCAGCACAATTTCAGAAAGACCGGATAAGTTGCGTCGTCGAAGCCGTCGGCATGCACGCCGATGGGGAAATCGGCATAGAGCCCGGCGGAATTGCCGCCTCGGGCCTTTTCTGTGATTTTGCTTAGCTGCCGGTGACAGACGTATTGGGCATACAGATGGTATTTTATTCGGTCAATGGTATTATCATTCGCGGATTCCGCACGGAACCGTGCATAGGCGTAGACATCCGGCACCTCATGCGTGAAAATCCTAAATTCTTCATCACCGCCCGGATGTTTTTCGAAGAATGATATGGCTGCGTCCTCGATAATCGCCTTCTTTTGCGCATAAACGTACTTATAATCAACGAAGTCGTCGACGTCGCGATCCTCTTCGGCTTTATGTTCGTAGCCGGGCAGGTCCGACAGGTCGAGATAGATCTCGTTCAGGAACAGCCTGCTGATGGGCATGTAGGGGCTGATCTCGCCGCGATCGTAATAGACCGGAGACAGCGGCAGCGTGCCGACGAACGAGCCGCCTTGTTTGCCAATGAACGTCGCTGCGCGCAGAAGATCGGTGTAATTCCCGATATCGTGCGTTGGGCCCAAGGCGTGCACTGGTGCGAATACGCCCCAAGACCGGTCGCCTTCGGGCAGTTTTTTTGGCGCAGAGATCAGGAAAGTTGTCATCGTCCGTTCTGGTTGTTTCAGAATCAGCGTGTAATAACCGAACTCAATTTTATCGGTCCAGTCCAGCTTGATACGAAGACTGCCATTTCGGCGAATTGATTCCCGCCCTGATCCCGGAAGTACCGCGGTAATCGCTTCCCCCTTTTCCGATATCAGCGTGACTGAAAAATCGGTTTCATTATCTCTGGCCCAGACCCAGAGCGGCCGCAGGATGCCGTCCCATGCGATCAGGAAGGGCGGCAGGCCTCGGTCCATGCGCTCGGTCCGTTTTCGAGCGATATAGGAGTCGACGCCTGATTTGCTGAATTCGACTTTATCCAAACCGGGAAGAGACCGGAGAACGTTCTGCAGAACGGAATTGGCGATGTCGACATGAGCATTCCTGAAATCGCAATACGAAGTGGCGACGCCGCAGTGTCGTGCGAGGCGCCGCAGGTGCCGGTCCTTTCTTTGCTCCGTCATGGTCATGTTACCGCTCGTCTGCTACAAACGCGGTGGAAGGCGATAGGTTCCAAAAGCCCTTTCTTTTCAAAGACCTGCTTCAATAACGAGCGGTAAATGATCGGAAAGACGGCGGATACTGCGATCGCGCAGTACCCGTACGCTTACTTTAAACTGCGAGTCATGCCAGACTCGGTCGAGCCTCAGAATTGGCCGGAACGAGGGAAATGTCGCGCCGCAGGGAACTTTTTTCATCAGCTTGTTCAGGTGCCTTATGAGGTTCGAGGTCGGCCTCCATTCGTTGATATCGCCCATTAGGAAAACCGGATTGACCGGACGCGCCTCGATATCATCCATCAGCCGCAAAAGATTCTTCCCTTCCGTCCAACGCTCGCGCGCCACAAGGGAAAGGTGTGTGCCGATCACGCGAATTTTTCCCAGAGGAGTTTCGACCAACGCATCGATGGCGTTCCGCGGCTCCAGAAACCGATTGGTTTCGAGATTGTGGACATGGCACCGTGTCATAGGGTAGCGGCTGACGATCAGGTTGCCGTACCAGCCGTGACTGTCGGTTATGCTGGCGCCAATAAAATGGAACGGGCGCTCTGGTCCTGCGAGCTGGACCACGTCGTCCGTGCTTTTACCGCGCGACTTACGCGTCTCCATCTCCTGAAATACGCCGATATCGATATTGTGCTCTTGCATCAGGGCATGAACGTGCGTCAGATCGCGCTCGCCCTCGAGGCTGCGCCCGCCATGGATATTGAATGACAGAAGCCGTAGCATCTTCACTCCGCGGGTTTTGCAAATCTTCTTTCCTGCCATCGTCGGACGATGAAATGGGACATGATAACGATGGCGATCCATGCCGATGCGATGGCAGCGGTAAACAATATGCTTTTTGTATCCGGATGCTCGATCAGGTTGAGCAGGGATGTTCCCAAAAAGACCACGACTAGCTTGCCGGGCAGCAGGCCGAGAAACGTCCCGGCGAGGTAGGTGCGGAATGGGACGTTCGCGACGCCGAGCGCCATGTTGATCGTGCCGAACGGTGCGATGGGAATCAGGCGCAGCATTGTGATCCCCGCGACATTGCTGTTCTTCGCGTATTGCGCGGCCTTTTCCGGCAACGCCCCGAGAAACACGCGCAGGGACCGCAGCCCTAGCCAGCGTCCGACGAGGAAGCCAATTGCTGCGCCCAGCATCGAACCCACCATGGAGATGATGGCGCCGGGCACGGGACCGAAGGCAATGGCTGTCGCGGCCGTCAAAATGTTTACGGGGAAAAAGATAAGCCCCCCTACAAGATAGAGGCCTAGAGTCACAGGAATTGCCCACGGGGACGATCGTATTCTTTCAAGCAGTTCAACAATCTTGTCCGTCGAGGCATACTCGGCCAGCGGCGTCACCTTCCATAAGAGCGCGAAACCAATGACGAGCGCGAGAATGAATATCGTCACGAACAGGCGCTGCGGGAGGTTTCTTTTCGTTCCGGCGTAGCGATAGGGCATAGTCCATTCTCCGGGAATAATTGGTTTTTCAGGATCGCCAAGCTTGCGGCTTATTTTGCCCAGCGGCGTACGGCGGTATTTCTCGTCGTTGATCTTGCACAGGTGCTGGCGGCTGTGGCTGAGGTAAGTGAGAAATTCCTCTACTTTGGCCTCGCCTTGCGCAAGTCTTTCAATGTCAGCTAGCTCGCGGCCAGTATGCTCGCGTATGAGGTCGTTGCGGATCGCGGCAATCGCGGGCCTAGTTGCCTCGTCGGCCTCAATTACCAAATCGCATTCGGTGTCGAATCCCATCGAGCGGTGGTTGCAATTGGATGAGCCGACGCGCAGATAGCGGTCGTCGATGATCATGATCTTGGAGTGGATATGGATGTCCTTTTCCTCGCCGTCTTCCCGGCTCATCGGATAGGCGAGGAGCGCGCGGTCCGCCACGCCGCCGGATCGCAGAACGTCGCCGAATTTGACGCGGCCGCTCCACATGCTCTCGCCCTCGATGCGGCCGTGCGGGTTATGGCAGCCGACGGCTAGCACGCGCAGATCCGGTTTCTTCCGCAACTGTCGGTTCAGCGCGTATGCGACGGGGAGATGCGTATAGTACTGATTCTCCATGTAGATAAATTTTTCTGCCCGCCTTATCAGGTCGATATAGAGCCGTTCGATCTGCTTCACCGGCGGCTGGTCGTATTCGGGTGGAATTGTGAGGGCAATCGCCGCATCGACATTTGACAGGCATGTCTTTGCGCTTGCTGGCCAGGCATAAGGTGCATTCTCGAAATTCGCCTGCCGCACAGCAATCGGATCAAAGCCGGCGGCCAGCCGCCAGCGCTCGCGCGCAAGCTCCCCGAACGCAGCGGCAATCGGACCGCTGACGACGATTTGGATGTCATGATAGGGGTCAAAAGGCACCTTCTTTTCCGGCCCGGCAAGATTGGCCGGATCAGCGCGGCCGGCCTCCTTCGGATGATGTTCCCGGTGATCCCAGCGCGCCAGCGCCACGTCCATGCCGCCGCAGAAGGCAATCTCGTCGTCAATCACCACGACTTTTTGGTGGTGGGATGCGCCGTAGGGAATCTGGCCGTCCAGGCAGTAATGAATGTTGGGCGGCGAATGGATGCGCCATTTCAGGTCGGAAAACGCCTCGCGCTGCTCGACGAAGAAGATCGAATAGTTCCAGCGGTTGAGATAGATTTCCATCTGCGGATGGCAGCGGGCTTTCCACTGGATGAGATCAAAAAACGTCGCCGGACATCCCGCTTCCTTGGCCTCGCTGCCGCGTAAAAGCTCGATGCGGCTATCGATATCCCAGCCGAGAATGAAGATCGAGTGCTGCGCCTTAAAGATCGCTTCATGCAGCGCACGGTAATAATTAGCGCAGTCGATCAGCATCGCCGCCCGCGATACCTTTTCCACGCGCCAGCAATTCTTTCCTTCCTGAAACAGGGATCGGGTTTTCACAATCTCTCTCATACGTAAATTTGCGCAGTAAGAAAACGCCTGAACCGCGCTGCAAATTCCATTTGAATCAGTTTTTTATGCCGGAGAAACAACGCCGCCGTTTGCGGGAACGTTTGCAGGTGCAGGCGGTTAGACAATTTTAGAGGGAGGCTGATAATGAGACAGGAATCCGCCGTCGAACGGCAGCACCGCATTCAGGCACAGGTCGCACAAGCTGACAAGAAGCATCCGAAGGAGGAAGCCGAAAAGGCAATGCAGGCGGGTGCGCGGAAGTATCCTGCACCTCCATTTCCCGAGCAGCACCAGGCCAAGCCGGGTATCGAGGCCAAGCTAGACCCCGAACCGCTTTACGATGCTCCTTATTACAAAGGCTCCGAGAAGCTGCTGGACAAGGTAGCGCTGATAACCGGCGGCGATTCCGGGATTGGCCGATCAGTCGCGATTTTATACGCGCGCGAAGGCGCGGATGTTGCAATTACGTATCTCGGTCCAGAAAAAGTTGATGCTGAGCTTACTAAGAAAAAGATCGAAGAAGAGGGCCGGAAATGCGTCATCATCGCCGGTGACGTGTCGGAGAAGGAATTCTGCGACAAGGCAGTTGAGCGGACGGTTCAGGAGTTAGGCGGACTAGATATCCTTGTCAATAACGCAGCCTTCCAGGTGCATGTCTCACGTTTCGAGGATTTGACCGAGGAGCACTTCGACGAAACGCTAAAGACCAACCTATACGGCTATTTTTATATGGCGCAGGCGGCGGCAAAGCACATGAAGCCGGGCTCCGCCATCGTCAATACGGGCTCGGTCACTGGGCTGCTCGGGAATGCCGGGCTACTTGACTATTCTATGACCAAAGGCGGCATTCATGCCTTTACGCGGTCGCTGGCGACGCATCTTGTGCCTAAGGGTATTCGTGTTAACGCGGTGGCGCCGGGCCCGGTCTGGACGCCGCTTAATCCTTCCGACAAGGAAGGCGAGCAGGTCAGCGAGTTTGGATCAAAAACGCCGATGAAGCGCCCGGCGCAGCCGGAGGAAATTGCCCCGGCCTACGTGTTTCTCGCATCGCCCCAATGCTCGAGCTACATCACCGGCGAGATCTTGCCGATCATCGGCGGCTACAACGGAGGATAAGATGCCCGCAAACGCGCGCGCTTACTGGAAAGGCCATATACGACTGTCACTGGTCACGTTCCCGGTCCAGCTCTATGCCGCCGTGACGGACACGCAGAAGATCAAGTTGCACAAGCTCAGCAAGAAATCCGGCGAGCGAATCCATTACAAGGACACCACCGAAAGCGAGGGACCGGTCGAGAAAGAAAACATCGTCAAGGGCTACGAATATGAGAAAGGACAATATGTCGAAATCGACGACTCGGAGCTGAAGAAGCTGAAGGTCGAGAGCCGTCATACAATAGACCTTGTCCAGTTCACCGATCTCAAGGACATCGACCCGATCTATTTCGACAAACCATATTTCGTAGCGCCCGATGGGGAGATCGCGATGGAGGCATTTATCACCCTGCGCGATGCGTTACGGGATACGAAGAAAGTTGCGCTCGGGCAAATCACCATCGGCGGGCGCGAGCGGATTGCCGCCATCAAGCCATGCCATAATGGCCTTATTCTCGAGACGCTGCGCTACAGCTACGAGGTGCGACAAGCGGCACAGTATTTCGATGTGGTCGATGAGGATGTCAAACCGCACAAGGATCAAATATTGCTGGCCGAGCAGCTGATTGAGGCGAAAAGCGGCAAGTTCGATCCGAAAGAGTTTAAGGATAGCTATCAGGAAGGGCTGTTGGAGATCATTCAGGCGAAGCTCGCTCACCGTAAGGTGCACTTGCCGGTTGGCCGGCCGGAGCCGGGCAACGTCGTCAATATCATGGACGCGCTCAAGCGCAGCCTCGCCGAAACCAAGAAAAAGCAGCCCGCGAAACACCAAAGCGCTAAGCACCACCCTGCGAAACCTCACAGGAAGAAAGCGCACGCGGGCGCGAGGTAATGAACGATGGCGCTGGAGGAATACAAGCGCAAGCGCAACTTCAGAAAGACGCCGGAGCCGGCGCCCGGTTCGATCAGAACCCACAAAAGCAATCTCTCCTACCTGATCCAGAAGCACGCGGCCAGCCATCTTCATTACGATTTCAGGCTCGAGCTTGACGGCGTATTGCTCAGTTGGGCGGTCACGAAAGGGCCGAGCGTCAATCCGGCCGACAAGCGGCTGGCGGTGCGCACGGAAGATCACCCGCTGGCCTATGGCAGTTTTGAGGGGACGATCCCGCAGGGCCAGTACGGCGGGGGCACGGTCATGTTGTGGGACACAGGAACCTGGGAGCCTAAGGGCGACCCGCGCGCGGGTCTTAAGAAAGGTCATTTGTCGTTCACGCTGCACGGCGAGCGGCTGAAGGGCGACTGGGACCTAATCCGCATGCACACGAACGACAAGCGCGAGAACTGGCTCCTGATCAAGGAGGACGATGATGAAGCGCACCCAGATGAGCCGTTCACGAAGTTCCTCGACGAGCATGCCTTCAGCGTTACGAGCGGCCGGACGATGGAGCAGATAGCGGGCGGCGAGGAGGTCTGGCACAGCGATCGCACGTCGACCGGCAAGAAGAAGAGTAAGAGCGCGGAAAAGGACCTTCAGAATCTGATGCAGCAATATCCGGCGGTGCAGCTGGCGACGCTGGTCGACAAACCGCCTCAGGGCGACCAGTGGCTGCACGAGATAAAATTCGACGGCTACCGGCTGCTCGGGTTTTTGGCGGGCGGCGACGTCCGGCTGCGCACCCGCAATGGCAATGACTGGACGCATAAATTCCCGAGCATCGCGGCTGCAATGGAAAAGCTGAAGGCAAAAAGCGCCGTTGTGGATATGGAGGCGATTGTCCAGGATGTGCAGGGCCGCAGCAGCTTTCAGGGCCTGCAGAACGCGATCGGCGACGGAGGTAATGCGAATGCCATCATTGCCTATGCCTTCGATCTGCTCAATCTCGACGGCAAGGACCTGTCCGTTCTGCCGCTTGTTGATCGCAAGGAAAAGCTAGAAAAACTTCTAAAAAATTCTGCGCCGAAGGCCATTCAGTATAGCGAGCATGTTCAGGGCAATGGCGACGACATGATCGTCCGGTCATGTGAAATGGGGCTGGAGGGTATCGTTTCGAAACTCGCTGAAGCGCCGTATCGCGATGGCCGCCAGAAGTTTTGGCTAAAGTCCAAATGCGGCAAGCGGCAGGAATTCATTATTCTGGGCTACAGTGATGCGAAGAAAGGCAACCGCGCCATCGGCGCGCTGTATCTCGGCTATCGCGACAAAGGAAAAATCCATTACGCTGGCAAGGTCGGCACCGGCTTCACCATGCGCAGCGCTCATGACATTGCGGAAAAGCTGAAAGCGATTGAAGTGAAGGCGCCGGTGCTGGCAAAATCCGAGATGACGGATGTCTACCGCGGCGAGTATTCGGCGATCCACTGGGCAAAGCCCGTCTTGCTCTGCGAGGTCGCATTTACGGAATGGACGGGGGACGGCCATGCGCGGCATCCCTCATTTCAGGGCCTGCGGGAAGACAAACCGGCGGAGAATGTTAAAAAGGAAGATCCTGTGTCGGTCAAGAAGGTTGCGAAGGTGACGAAGACGGCTAAGCAGGTGAAAGCGGCGACGAAGCGCGCAGGCGGTAAGGATGAAGACCTCGTTCTTCATGGCATTACCATTACGCATCCCGACCGTGTCATTTCCGAGACGGGACATATCACCAAAGGCATGCTTGCGGAATATTATGCCGCAGCGGCGCCGCTGATGGTGCCGTTGATTGCCAACCGACCATTGAGTCTGTTGCGCTGCCCCAGCGGCATTGACGGCGGCTGCTTTTACCAGCGGAGTCCGGGCAAGGGGCTCGGCGCGGATGTGTATCCCTTCGAGTTTCATCACAAGGGCAAGAAATATGAATACTTATATATAAAGGACGAAATGGGACTGATGGAGCTGGTCCAGATGGGCTGCGTGGAAATCCATCCCTGGGGCGCGACGGTGAACAAGATCGATTATCCCGATCGCGTCATCTTCGACCTCGATCCAGCGCCGGACGTGCCGTTCGAGGCGGTAAAGCTGGCGGCGCTCGATCTGAAAGCGCGGCTGGAGGACAAGGGATACGACACCGAACTCAAGTGCACCGGTGGCAAGGGCCTGCACGTTACTGCGACTCTGCCGGCAAAAAAGAAGTGGGCGGAGGTGAAATCTTTCGCCGAGCAACTCGCGCATGAAATGGTGGAAGCGGCGCCTGAGGCCTATGTCGCAACCATGAGCAAGGCTAAGCGCACAGGCAAGATCTTCATCGATTATTTCCGCAACGACTACACCGCCACCGCAATCGCCGATTATGCGGTGCGGGCACGGCCCGGCGCGCCGGTCGCGATGCCGCTCAAATGGAGCGAGTTGAAGAAGCTGAAGTCAGCGGATCAGTTCACGATCGCTGACGCGCTGAAGCGTTTAAAAACGCGCTGATTCACCCAGGATAATTTTTGTTTAAGTGTTTTGATTCTGCCGTCCGGCAAGGTCAGACAAAAACTTTTTCTTTCCACGCGGCTAGCAGGAACTTGAGAGCGAAAAATCGGTTGAGTAACCATCGACAAACAGAAAGGAGAATAATCATGGTTAGCAACAGGAAGCGAAGCGGAGGCCGGGGCGTCAGCGCGCGGGGCCGCAGGCCCGCGCAATCGCGCAGCCGCAGTTCGTCACGCGAGGAAGAAGACGAGGACATGGACGACGATTCCGACTATGACGAAGAAGACAACTACGAGATGTCCGACGAATACGACGAGGACTATGGCAACGGCGGCCGCTCGTCCCGCGGTCGTGGCGGCTACAGCCAGCAGGGCCGTAGCAGCAATCGCATGGGCATGAGAATGGGCGGCGGTGGCCGCGGTCGCGGCCGCGGACACGGCGGCTGGTTCGGGGACCCGCAAGGTCATGCCGAAGCATCTCGTCGCGGCTGGGAAGGCGGCGACCACGGCCCGAGCGGCTGGTACGGTGATCCGGAAGGTCATGCCGAGGCATCGCGTCGCGGTTGGGAGAGCGGCGATCATGGTCCGAGTGGCTGGTATGGTGATCCGGAAGGCCATGCGGAAGCCTCGCGCCGTGGCTGGGAAAGCGGCGATCACGGCCCGAGCGGCTGGTATGGCGACTCTGAAGGTCACTCCGAAGCCGCCCGCAGAGGTTGGAACGAAGGCGGCCATATGCGGTCAGGCGGCGGTGGGCGTTCGCGCTCTCGCGGCATGGGCCGTGGCGGCTATCAGCAGGGCGGCTACCAACAGGAAAGCCGTGCCTATCGCTCACGCGGCCGCGGCGGCCGCGGCCAGGGCGGCTGGTTCGGTGACTCGGAAGGCCATTCGGAGGCCGGACGTCACAGCCACGACAACTACTAACCGATCAAGATGCGAAAACAGGGGAGGCCGATGGGCCTCCCCTGAAATATTTTGTCCTGCAAATCAGGTTCAAAAAGAACTCACCCATCCTTTCGGGATGGGTGAGCGTCTTCTAGGATAAAAATTACGGAGTGGTGGTCGACGTGCCGGTGCCGTTTGTCGAGGTGCCCGTTCCCGAAGTAGTGCCGTTGGCATTTTTATAGGAATCGAGTTCGGCTTGGCTGATTTCACCGTCGTTGTTAGTGTCGATCCGGTTGAACAGGCTGGCCGTCATACGGTTGTTCGCCGTGAACTCATTGCGGCTGAGCATGCCGTCGTTGTTGATGTCGAGCGAGCTCAGGTCCGGAACCTGATTGATGCCGGCTGCGCCTGTTGTCGTTCCGACATTGGAGTTGACACCGGTCGTATCCGTTCCGGCTCCAATCGTTCCCGATGTTCCAACCCCGGTCGCGGTTCCGGTGTTGCTCATTGAGCTGCTGCCCGTGGTCGAAGCGCTCCCGGTCGAGCCGGTACCGGTTGCAGCCATTGCTGGTGCAGCGGCAAAACACATTAGCAACGCAATCGTTGCTATTTTGGTACGTTTCATCGTCTTCTCCTTTTCTGGTTTAAGTTTCGCCTGTTAAACCGCTTCGCGCCCGATTGGTTCATAAAATAGCAAAAAAATTTACCAAAAAAAGGAAATGGCGGAACCGCTGAGGTTCCGCCATTTCAGGTTTGCAATAAAACCTACTGTTCGGATGAATCCACGTCCGAGCCTTCGCTCGACGGGGACTGGCGGTTCTTGTTGTTCAGGTCCTTGTTCTGCGAACCGCCCTGGTTCTGGTCCTTGTTCTTCTGGTTTTGTTTTTCATACTCAGTCATTTTATATGCTCCTGTTTTGGTTGAATCACCGGGGTTGCCGGCGGAGTACTAACCTCATGCCCGCTTTCTGGTTCCGGCATTTAAAATATGCATTTTTCAGGAACCGTGCCTTTCCCTGGAATCTTGGTCAATTGATCAAGGCTTTATCAGGAGGAATACAAAAATGACTATGCAAACAGAGGACCTTAAACCCGATACCCCCCGCAACCGGGGTGATTATTCGGCGCCGCACATGTCGCCAATCACGCCCGCTGAAGATATCCGCACCGTCATGCTTAATCGCGTGTCCGGATCGGCCGTTCTCATCGGCACCGCCATGATGCTGGCATCGCAGCTTATACTCAATCTTTTCGGCGTCGGCATCGGCGCCGCTTATGCCGGAAGCCCGTCGGCGGGTGCGGCAACCGCGCAGAGTATGGCCACGCTCTCACTCGGCGCATTGTTGTGGTGGACATTCTCCGGCATTCTCGCGGCTTTCATCGGCGGGCTGACGGCCGGCCGGCTTGCCGGCAAACCCAAGGAATCTTCGGCTGGATGGCACGGGCTCGGCGCGTGGGCGGTGTCGGTCGTCGTCGTCGCTTTTCTAATGGCCGCGGGTCTCGGAACGATGGCGTCCAGCTTCCGGATCAACAATGGAAATCCGGCCATGCAGACCAGCAGTGCCGCGTATAACGGCAATGGAAATGCTTCCAGCCCCGCTTATGCCGGCAATTCCAGCACTGGCAGCAATGCCAGTGCTGACATGACCGGTTCTGCGCCGGAAACATACGGACCGGGCAATACGACACCCGGTGGAACGAACACCGGTTCCCCGAACGCCGCCGGGACTGGTAATCCGGCCAACACGAATATGAACGGCGCACCCGCGGGCACTTCGGTTCAGGCCAATAACGCGCCGGCAGCCACGGCGGCTAACAATGCCATGAATGTAGATCCCAGGACGGCCGCGCGCCTTTCTATCATTAGTGCGATCGGCTTGTTGCTGGGCGCGCTTGCCGCCTGGTTTGGTGGATGGGCCGGGGCAGTGGAGCCGACGATGACCGACCCGCTTCTGCGCGCGACCGGCTCGTCGTTCCATTCGCTCTGATAAATATTACGCGGAAAGGCCCCTTTATCGGGGCCTTTTTGCGTTTTTACAAGCAGGAACAACAGGCTGACACATTCGTTGGACTTTATGTGTAGACCAACAACAGAATTGAAAGGAGAAAGCGATGTCTTCCCAAGATATTAACAGCGAAGCCAACAAGTCGGGCTCCGGCTCGAAAATGGGCAGTATGGATAAAGACGGATCGAAGTCGAAATCCGATAAAGACAAGGACATGAAAGACAAGGGCGGCAGCTGTGGCTGTGGCTAAGCTCAACTAAGATGACCGTCAGGTGCGATTGGCGTGCCTGACGGTTTTTTCCATCGAAGGAGATAAAAATGCCAAAACAAAGCAAAGGACAGAAAAAAACCGTCGGCCGCGTCATGCATGAGTACAAGCATGGTGAACTAAAAAGCGGGAAGGGCGGCAAAGGCGGCAAGGTCAAAAGCCGCAAACAGGCCATAGCCATCGCGATGCACGAATCCGGCTCATCCAAAAACGAAAGCCGGAGCAGGAACAAAAGAAACTACAAGCACACGAAAGCGAAGGAGCATGCCGGAAAGACGGCCTCCCAGCGGGCCAAGAAATAATTATCCATTCCCGCGAAAGCCTGGATAGAGCACCATGCCGCCATCGACCACAATGGTCGTGCCATTGATGTAGTCGGAGAAATCGGAGGCAAGCCAGACGACTGTGTTGGCGATGTCCTCGGGCTCGCCGATGCGGCCGTAGGGGATGAGAGTCAGAAGGTCCTTGTATGACTTCTCGTTCTCCCACACTTCATGGTTGATCGGCGTGCGGATGGCCCCGGGGGCGATGCTGTTAATTCTGACTTTTCGCCCCGCGAATTCCTGCGCGATCGTCTCCATCATGAGCGTTATTCCACCTTTGGACGCCGCATAGTTCGCATGACCGGCCCAGGGAATGACTTGGTGCACCGAACTCATGCAGATGATTTTGCCGAGCGCACGCGAGACATTCTCCTGAATGCCCCGCCGGATAAATTCGCGGATAGCGGCCTTTGCGCACAGGAACTGCCCTGTCAGGTTGACATCGATCACCTTCTTCCATTGTTCGACCGTCATGTCGGCGAAATTGCTGTCGCGCTGGATGCCAGCGTTATTGACAAGAATATGAACTGTGCCGAATTTGGCCACCGCTTTCTCAAACATCGCCATTACATGATTTTCATCGCTGACATCGGCGGCTATCGCGACGGCATTGCCGCCCTCAGCCTTAATAGCATCGACAAGTTTTGCCGCGGCATCCTGTTCAAAGTCGAGATGGTTGATGACGACAGACGCGCCCGCGCGCGCCAGCGCCAGCGCCGACGCTTTGCCGATGCCTGACGCGGCGCCCGTGACCAGCGCGACCTGATTATCCAGTCGAAGCGGATTCTGCATGCCTCATAACAAACATGCCTGCACCGAAAATGTTCCGATAGACGATTTAAGATTTCTTCACCGATTGGACGACCACATAATCGACGGCACGGCGCAACATCGTAGGGGATATATAGGAACGGTGGACACGATTTATAACCGACATATAAAATTTACCAAACCAATTCTTGCAATGTACGCGCGTGCCTAACGTAAATACGACCTGGCTCGGGACGACTTCGACGCTGATGCATGACCTGAAAGAAAGATGTTTATCGTTAACGCCCAATATGACCTGGGCCAGTGTATCAGTCGCATCAATTTCCTGATCGAGCACAGGATATTGATTGGCGAAAAGATTGTTGGCGCGCGGCGACAGTAATGATGATACAGGGCATCCTAGAGGAGACGTTCTCAATCCGATAGGTTTTACAATTGCATTACGCAAGGCCATCAAACGGGACACACCACTAGGCGCATTGAGTAAAAATCCCTCCAATAACAATGCCAGTAAATGCGATGCATTGAGATTCCGTGTCTTAAGATCATTCACTGTAAGGGAGAATGTGTCTTCGTGATCAATGTACACGTCCGAAAGATGCCGTTTTAGCAAGGATTTCTCCGGCGGATGGTCAAATCGCTTTACCAGCCTCGCGGACCCGCTGTCGGATGAGAAACCCGATGCATCATGCCACCTTCCCCAAGCACCTCGAATTGCTCCAGCACCACTTCTGACAGTATTGCAGACCATGCGATGAAACGTTCCTTCCGGTGCATCAAGCGATAGAGTTGTCGTAGGGACGTCGTTAGTATTGAAATCCTTGGAATGAAGAAGCGAAAGCACCTCAGGCGGAAGAAGCTCCGTCAGCGCAGGTATATTTGCGTCATTTGCCAACACTTTTTGTTTCAGGCTTTCGGACAGATTTCCACCCAGTTCATTGGTGTGGCAAGATAACGCGAAGAAAACCGGATGAAGTGAATTTTTCGAAAGTGGATAAAATTGATGCCACGTCTCTCCGCCGAAACGCACCGTGAAGAGACAGTCCGGCGGAATATTCACGAAGCGAAGAAGCCGCACAAAGCTTTGAGGATCATTCGCGATTTGCGTGACAGAGGCGCTTGAGAACCGTAATTGTGCGCCCCCACTTCCGGATATGGCGGTAAAGATACGGTGTCCTGCATGGCGATGAAACGGGTGCCCCTTTGGCCCCACTACGAAAGAATATAAAGAGGTTGGATCGCCTTTGGAAAAGTTGGTGCCGCCCAGCCGTGCCGAGGGTTCGTCCAGTTCGTCAATGAACGCGTCATGATGGCGTTGCCGTGACGCTACGCTGGCAAACAGATGATTGCCTGCGCCATGTCCCAGTTGAGCGATTAAGGATACTTCGACATCCAGCCCGCCGGATGCCGACGGAATGCGGACGGATGGAAATGTTTCGACAACCTGAGTTTGATTAAATATCAAGCCATTCTCCCGTGCGATATCTAACGAGACTTGATAAGAGTAAATGGCGGTGACGGAGGGATTCGAACCCTCGATAGAGCTTTAGGGCCCTATAACGGTTTAGCAAACCGCCGCCTTCAGCCTCTCGGCCACGTCACCTTATATAAGTCCGAATAATACCACAGATGGGTTACCAGAAACAGGACGCCGGATCAACTGTTTATGGGGCAGGGGCCGGATTCTGGACAAAAAGCGTCAGGCTGCGGCCCTTGGCCGCCCATTCCTCGCCGGGTTTGTAGGTCTTTTTGTCGCTATCCATGCGCAGTTCGGGCTCCGCCGTGTCCATGATCCGCGTCCAGCCGCTGCCGCCCTTCAGGGCGGGCAAGGTAAAATCGACCGGAGCGCTGTGAGCGTTGAAGACCGCCAGCAGCCGCCGATTGTCCTTCGGCCCATCGAGCTGTACCACCGCACCGCCATTGAGCATCAGGCCGAAACAGCGCGCATTCGGATTGCTCCAGTCGGCATGCGTCTGGCGCCGGTTGTCCGGCGCATACCAGTCGATATTCGGCACGCCGTGCCCGTCGAATTTCTCGCCGTGCAGATATTCGTGGTGGCGAAGGATAGCGAATTCATCGCGCAGACTCTTCACATACGCTGCGAAGTCTTCAAAGCGCCGGGCCTCAGGGCCGTTATCCCAATCCACGCCCTTATCGCGGCAGTAGCCGTTGTTGTTGCCGTTCTGCGAATTTCCCACTTCATCGCCCTGAAGCACCAGCGGCGTGCCTTGC
>DATJGZ010000124.1:0-13728 GCA_035494535.1 Patescibacteria group bacterium
GAATAATTCAAGACAGGGACCGGGACTGCACGATTCGATAATGTCGTAGAACTCGTCGGGTTTTCTACTGTGCTCTCTTTTTTGAGTGGCTAAATAATTTACCTGCCTACGCCCGGGGGCAAGGGTTCTGGCGTTTTTCCCTTTGACACCAAACAATACGAGTTCGGTTACGTTTCGAAAGTAAAAACCAACACCTCGGCCATCAGAGCCACCATCTTTTCTTATTTTGTGCCACACGAGATTACTTTTGTATTCAAAGCCCCATGCTCGAAGAACTTGTATTCCATCGGGCAATAAAGCGTTGGGAACCCATAGATATAAATGAGCGGTTGGTTCTAAGACTTCTTTAACTGGGAGATTCATTATTTCTTCCAGATCCATAGTTCCATAGCGATTCAATCGCCGATGTTCGGGAGCCATTTTTCCAGTTCGATTTTGAAATCGCCACGGCGGGTCAGCTAAAATGGTTTTAAATTTTTTACCCTTCAGGGAAGTTAAAAAATCATTTTGTATTTGCTTTCTCATCGTTTCCCCCGATCTGAAATACAGGCAGGCGTAATACCCACGGCTAAAACTGGGCATGATCCATTCCTACCTGCATTTAAGCGATATAAGAGTTTACCCATCCAAGTCGTGCTAGCTCCGTACTTTTCATGGGTCATTCGGATCTTACCGGATTTCTTATGCTCTTTTGAGCCATCTTTATTCAAAGATGGACCGAGTTCTTTGAATATAGGATTGAGTGAAGCGCTTCTCGTTAAAAGAATGCCGACATCTATGACGCCTGTTTGAGAAAAGGCATTGAAAGCATATAGATCTCGATCAAAAGTTTGATCTTTACTGTTCCATTCTAAATCAAAAGCAACCTTGCCTTTTATGTAATCGATTTTGTGACCGTCGATATATTTTTCTCGAACTATTTTGGTCTCTTTTATTTCAAAACTAGGTTTCCCCTTTTTTTGAATTGGTTGTTTCCAAATTTTTTTTACTAACAGGTCACCTTGAATTGTTGTTTCATGCCATCCTTTGGGACGTAATGATTGAGAAAGAATTTTTGGAATATCCGATTCGTTACCCCCAGCAGTACGTATCATCGTAGTTGTAATTTCAAATTTTCTAAGAGCTTCAAGAATTTCCTTGAATTCCTCAGGACGAGTCTCGCTGAGTATTACAGCTGCATTTCGATAGCTAAATACCTCATATTTAGTACGAATATCTTTTGGAATTTTAGCCGCAACGATAGAATCTGGATCAGCTGTATCACTGGGTTTTAGTGATACGTCGCTTTCGTCGTCAATTTCTACGTCATCTTCGGGCTCGTCATCCATTTGCATGACCATAGCAAGATCGAGATGGTTCTTAATCGTAAATGGTTATTTATCCAGAGATTTTCTGGATTTTTATCTATGAGAACATTTATAGAACATTTTGTGGGGATGTTCAATCTTTAAAATCTAAATCGCAACCGCCCCGTACAAATCATACTCATCCGCATCTTCAATCAACACCGGGACGATGTCGCCCTGCTGGACCTTTTTGGCGTTGCGGAGGTAGACCTTGCCGTCGATCTCGGGCGCGTCGGCCATCGAGCGCGCGTCGGCGCCGCCCGCGCCGTCGGCTTCGTCGACGATGCACATTAATGTCCGGCCAACCTTAGCTTGAAGCCGTGCGGCGCTGATGTCGCGCTGCAGGGCCATGAAGCGGTCCCAGCGCTCCTGCTTCACTTCTTCCGGCACCGCGCCGGGCAGGTCGTTGGCTTTGGCGCCCTTCACCGGCTCGTACTTGAAGCAGACGACGCGGTCGAGCTGCGCTTCCTTCAGCCAGTCGAGCAGCATCTGGAAGTCTGCTTCCGTCTCGTCGGGGAAGCCGACGATAAAGGTGCTGCGGAGCGTCAGGTCGGGCACGGTTTTGCGCCACGACTTGATGCGGTCGAGAACCTTTTCCTGATTGGCCGGGCGGCGCATGTTCTTGAGCACTGCCGGGCTGGCGTGCTGGAACGGGATGTCGAGATAGGGGAGAATCTTTTTCTCCGCCATCAGCGGCATGACGTCGTCGACATGCGGATACGGATAGACGTAGTGCAGGCGCACCCACATCTCCATCTCGCCGAGTTCGCGGCACAGGTCGAAGAACTTGGCCTTCACCTGCTTGCCCTTCCACGGGCTCATCATGTATTTGAGATCGATACCGTAGGCGGAGGTGTCCTGCGAGATCACCAGCAATTCCTTCACGCCCGCGCGCTTGAGCTTTTCTGCCTCGAGCAGCACGTGCAGAGCCGGGCGGCTGACCAGATCGCCGCGCAGGCTCGGGATGATGCAGAAAGTGCAGCGGTTGTTGCAGCCTTCGGAAATCTTCAGATAAGCGTAGTGTTTCGGCGTCAGGCGCAGCCCCGCCTCGGGCACAAGATCGACGAACGGGTCGTGCTGCGGCGGCACGGCGCTGTGCACGGCCTCGACCACTTCCTCATATTGATGCGGGCCGGTGACGGCGAGGACTTTCGGGTGGACCTTGGTGATGCTCTCAGGCTCCGCGCCCATACAACCCGTGACGATGACCTTGCCGTTCGCGGTCATGGCGTTGCCGATGGCAGCGAGGGACTCTTCCTTCGCGCTGTCGAGGAAGCCGCAGGTGTTGACGATGACGACGTCGGCGCCCTCGTGCGTCTTGGAGAACTCATAGCCCTCCGAGCGCAGCTGGGTCATTATCCGCTCGGAATCCACCAGCGCCTTAGGACAGCCGAGCGAAACCATCCCCACCTTCGGGGCGGTCTTCACATCGCGCTCCGCCGCCTTTTTCGCGGGGGCCGGTTTCGTCGGCTTTTTGGCTTTGGTCGCCTGTTTCATGGCCCTTCTTATATAGTAAAACTACGGAAAATACTAGGTTTTGCAGAGAAATTTGCATTTTTCATAGCTTCATCATATAGTTCTGCAGTTTACGGAATAAAGGTTAACGGCAAAATAGGCGGGCAATGTTAAATATTGAAGACCTCAATGACGACCAGAAGATGGTCCTTCAGAAGGCGTATGTGATTGTCGACGCGCTGCTCAGCCGGGCGCACCTGGCAAACTTCCATTTGACTGTTATGCAGGCCGAGGCCAGCCAGTCTTTCCATGAAATTGTCGATCGCATTAAGGAAGCGGGCATCAAGCCCGAAGAGTTTATCGCCGTCCACGCCCTTGCCCAGTGCGGGATGCAAATCCGGGAGATGCCGCCGAGCGAGATGTCGGAGTCGCTGGAGAATTTCCTGTTCGACACGGCGGAAAAACTGATGGGGCCGGATATCACGGCGTATTTGCGCGAATGGGTCGATAATGCGCACGCTGAGCCGGCTGATCTTTCGGCCCGCGGTCCATGGGCGCAGCTCGGCGCACTGAGCCGGGCTTCGAGCTATCTCGGCCTGTATTCCACACTGGACGCTGAATTTTTTGCCGAACATGCCGCCGATATGAGCGACCTGAGCCGTGACTTCCATGCCGTGGCCGATGCAACACATGCACTTGCCCCGGCGAATGCCTATTTCAACCAGCAGATCGCGGCCTTCGACCGCATGCTGCCGTCATCACAGCCAACCTGAAAAAGCAACAGCCCGGCGCCACAGGAGCGCCGGACTGAAGCTGACATTGTCAGAAAGGCCTAGTCGTTGTCGTGATGCATCCAGTGATGATGTTCCTCATGATCTTCATCATCATCGCCATAAACGCGCGTAGCGTCGATGACGACTCGCTTGTCAGGGTCGATCAGATAGGCATTGCTGCCGATCACGACATATTGGTCGCCTTCAGGCGCCGGCGCCAACTGCGCCGTCACTTCGTTCGGTAGCGTGGTGTAGGTCACCGTGCCGGGGATCGTTGTGCCCGGCTGGTAGTACGTGGTGACGGTTTCGGTTGTGCCGGTCGGCTGCGTTACGTAGCTGCGCAGTACCGTGCGGTCATTGTCCCGAAAATAGACAGTGGTCGCAGCATGCGACGGAAGGGCGCAGGCCAGTGTGCCGCCTATGACGGCCAGGCCCAGCAGGGTTTTAACGTGTCTCATGGGTTCTCTCCTAATTTGTTTTATTTGTTCGGTTATCGGTGTTCGTTGGCTTCACCGGTGATTTCATGCCCGGCGTGCGAGACGTCCTCGCCGGCGCCGGCCATGGTATTGCAGGCGGCGGTCAGGAGGGGCAGGCAGGCTAGCGTGATCAGTACGATTTTCTTCATTTTCAATTCCTTTCAGACAGGGGGCTTTCGCCCTCTAACAGCCCGTCATTTAGTCCGGTTCCCTTTAAAGCATGCCGGCCCACCATTCGGAGAAGGATTCATAGATCCGGTCTGGCAGGTCGCGCTCCCGCCATTTCTTCGGGTCCACCGGTTCGCCCTGTGCGATATCGTCCATAAACATATTTTCCATCTTCTGGCCGGTCACGGTGCCGAGCACCACGGCGTCCACCTCGTCATTCAGGGCGGCGCTGCGGAAGTCGAAATTGGACGAGCCAATGACAGACCAGACGCCGTCGACAACAACCGTCTTGGAGTGAAGCACCTGACCGTCGCTTTCGTATATCTTTACGCCGGCTTCAAGCAGGTCATAATAGGCGGCGTGCTGGGCGGCGATAGCCATCGGTGAATCGCTTTGCTTGGGCACCAGCAGGCGGACATCGACGCCGCGCCGCGCCGCATGGATCAGGTCCTCTTTCTCCTCGCCGGTCGGCACGAAATACGCGGTCATCAGGAAAATGCTCTTCTGCGCGTTGCGAATGGCGGAGAGCAACGTCACGTAATAGCGCGGCAGGTCGCGGTCCGGCGCGCTGCCGATGATCCGCACCAGCTCGCTTCCCGGGGCTTTAAGCGGCGGCAGGGGATGTGTCACCAGATCGGGGCCCCCCTGCTGGTGCCAGTGTTTTATGAACAATTGCTCGAGCTGCGCGACGGCCGGGCCCACGATTTCCAGATCCGTGTCGCGCCAGTGTTCGGGCAGCGTGCCGGGCGGGCCCATCGACTTGCCGACGGCGTGCGGCAAATACGTCTTGCTCAAATTGACGCCGCCGACAATGCCGACCGCGCCGTCAACCGCGAGAATCTTGCGATGGTCGCGGTCGTTAGGCTTGTATCCCGCCACGGCCTCGAGGGGATTGAGCGGATTGTATTTGACGATCTTGACGCCCGCGTGCTCCAGCCGGTCGAAGAGCGAAGACGGTGTTTCGCTTGAGCCGTAGCTGTCGTAAATGACGGCGACGTCGACTCCCTGCCGGCGCTTTTTGATCAGCAGGTCGCCCAAATGCTGCCGGCCGACATTCACGTCCTCAAAAATGTAATATTCAAGATAAACATGATCGTGTGCATTCCTGATCGCTTCGAACATGGCGGGGAACGTCTCGGCTCCGTCGCGCAGCACCCACGTGCTGTTGCCGGCGACGAGCGGGTTTTCCGCCACCGCCTGCTCGATCGCTAGGTGCCGCTGCAAGGGATCATCGATGCCAATATGTTCAAGAATGCGGCGGCTTTCGAAGGCGGAGAGCGGACCGGACGCCCCGTATACCCGTGGCGCGGTGGCATGCAGGGCAGAAAAATTGATGATGCGATGGCCGTCCGGCGCGGCGGCGCACGCCGTTGTAAGAAGAAAACTCAATAACAACAAGCGCTTCAAAAAACGCATCGGGGTACCCACATTCGGGATTCCAACGCGTACAGCCCGGTTATCGGTTCCGAGATTTATAGACGTAATGAATTAATTTTTTTGGTGATTAAGCTGCACAAGGGCTGGATTTTTCGACGGGGAAAAGCATAATGGCGGCGATTTTAAAGCATTCATAAAAACAGGGACTCATTCATGACCGATCTCGATATTTCCAAAGAGCGCGATATTCTCGCCAAGGCTTATAACATCATCGACGAACTGAATGCGCAGGCGCCGGCCGCGAACTTTCCGGAGGTCGTCGAGGGTGCGCAGAAAAACCGCGTCTTTCATGACATGCTGCAACATGTCGAGGAAATGGGAATCTCGCCTGCCACATTTATCGCCGTCCATGCGCTCGCGCAGTGCGCCGACGCCCTCGATGAAATCTCCGAAGGCGACGTCAAATCCATGAACGAGAAATTGTATGAGTCTGTCCGGCGGGAACTCGGTCAGGGCATATACGACAATCTTCGGGAGTGGATGGGCGGCCTGCGGATGGATGACAACCAGCTTGAGCATTCGACGCAATGGGCGAAACTCGGTGCCATGAGCCGGAGCTTAGAGGTGGCCGATGCGTTTGCCCCCGGCGGCGTGCAGTTCTCGCAGGAAAGCTCCGTCGTTCTTTCGGGCGTCATCGCTTCGCAGGAGCGTGTCGCGCACGCCTTCAAGGATCTCGGGCCGCTCTACAATTACTACACGGGCCGGCTTGAGGAGATGGTGCGGGCTGCCGAAAAGGCGCCGACTTTCCGGGCGAGCGGTCCCGGCCTCAGCCCGACGTAGTGATCAGCCGGGTTTGAACGTCAGCGCGCCGGGAAGCGGCAATGCCTCGCCGATTTTCCTCTCGTACAATTTAATTTTCGGCGTGAGATCGTCGCAAGCCGGCGGAGCCGCGCGGTTCGTGCATCCGGCGGCCCGAAACCGCTCCCGCACCAGCTTGTAATCCTGCACCATCGAGGCTTGCTGCTCGGAGTTTAGCTTTGCGAAATCAGTATTCTCGGACAGCTGGTATTCGTAGACCGAAAAGTCGTCAAACAGCTTATAGGCGACGTAGCCGCGCGCCATTTTTACCGCGAGAAAGAAATCTTTTAGTACCCCATTATTCTGTTTCTGCTGGACGTGTTCGATTTCGTGGTCCAGATCGGCCTGCACGGACGGCAGCGCCTCCGAATAATCGTCGCTGTGCAGGGATGGCATTTCCATGTAGATGTCGTTGCCGACCGTGACCGACGGATCGCCGAAATAGGGCGTCATATGCACCCGCACTTTCGCGTAATCGACAGTATCGCCGAAGATCTGCCGCGCCATCATGATTTCTGACGACTTGAGCGGCCGGCCGACCGGATCGGCCTGTTCGAGCTTATGGATTTTTATTTCATCCTTCACGATACATGTTACGGGCGCTACCAACGCGAGTCCGGCAGAAAGTCCGGCGACAAGCGCGAAGGATGCTTTCATCGCGGCACCGGCTTGAAGGTCAGCGCGCCGGGCAAGGGCAGGGCGGGACCGATAGCTTTTTCATCGATCGTGACGGCCGCGATCACTTCCGGGTATACGAGCTCCGGATATGCCTGCGGCAGGACGGGTCCGAATTTTTGCGCCAGTGTCCGGGCGCGGAAATAGTTGGCAACCAGCTCCGCCTGCTCTTCGCGGCTCATATCGTTGAAATTCTTACCGGCGCGGAGTTTTTCGGTGAAGTCGTATCCAGCGTGCCCGCCGGCGAGCGTGTTATAGATGACCTGCGGGCTCTCCGTCAGCAGCGTCTTAACCTTGTCCAATGCGCCGGTATTTTGGTTGCGCCAGACATGGGTCAATTCGTGAAGAAGAATCTGCTGGTCATTCAGGCTGATTCCCGGCGCCGACAGGTCCGCATGCTGAAGTCCCGCCGCTTCCAGATACACATCGCTTCCATCCGTTCGGGCATCCTCGGTCGTGGATGGCGACATATGCAGGCGCGTGTGTGCGTAGTCGATCGTTTCGCCAAAGATGGGCCGCGCGAGTGCGATCTCCCCGGCGGTCAGCGGCCGTCCGGCGGGATCCTCGTTGCGAAGCTCATGCATATGCCATGTATTTTTGGCAGCCGCGCCGAAAATTGCGGCGAGGCATAGTCCTGCAACCGCCAGCCCCGTTCTTTTTATAAGTTTCTTCATCTTATGGAATTTAAAGGCCGCGGGCCGGTATTGTCAAATCCGCTAATCGAGCGTGGGGGACGGCGGGGTTGCAGGTTGGAAGGTCTGCGGGACGGGCATGCGGGGCAGCGGGATCGACGATTTGATTTTTACCGCAAGTTCCTTCATCCGCGCCGCCGGGACCGAACACATGAAATCGCGGTTCGTCGTGCTCTCCGTGCAGCCGAAGTTTCGCAAGTCCTGGAGAGCGCTCAGATAATCCTCGACCATGTGCGCCTGTTGCTCAATGTTCAGATCGCGGAAATCCTTAACATCGTCAAGATTGTAGCCATAGGTGCTCTGGTAGTTGAATCCGCTGCCGATCCAGCCTTTCAGGGCATCCCAGCGGACCGCCCGGCCGTGCTGGAACTGCCAGACATGCGTCATCTCATGGATGAACATCAGCTGTCCGCTCTGGTCTTGCTGCGAGAAGTCGGCCGAGCGGGATTTATCGCCGGCGACATATATATTGCCGTTGGGCGTGACCATGTCGCCGCTATTGCCGAACACGCCCATCCAGCCGCGATTGAAAATACGCACTTTGCTGTAGTCGATGGAATCGCCGAAAACGCCGCGCGCGAGATCAATCTCGCCGGGCGTCAGTTGCCGGGAATCCTTGAGGGTCTCCGATATGACGTTGGTGCCGTCCTTTCGGTCGAAAAGGTGGTATCCGTTCCACTCGACCGCTCCCAGAAAGGTCAACGCCAAGGCCAGGCCGATAGCGGCCCGCTTGAATGCCTTTTTCATGGCTTATATTTATTTTTTAAGTAGTTAGTCCCTGTTCTTGGCCATTATCCTGCCGGATTAGTGGCATCGGTTCAAGCGACGAAATTCTTGCATTATCGCAATTGATTTGCTATGAACGGTTTTTAGATCCCGGGGAGGATTTTAAATGAGCATCGAGGATAAAGAGCAGCGCATAGACGTCGCGCTCGGGAATAAATTGGCCGACCTCGTCATCAAGAATGTGACGATCCTCAACGTCGCGACCGGCTCGATGGACAAGGGCGACATCGCCATCAAGAACGGCAAGATCGTCGGCACTTACGACGACTACCACAGCGATATCCCCAATGACAGCGGCGTAGAAGTCATCGACGGCACGGGCTTGACCGCGGCGCCCGGCTTCATCGACACGCATATCCATATCGAGAGTACTCTGCTCACGCCCTACGAATTCGACCGCTGCGCGCTGCCACTTGGCACCACCACCGTAATGTGCGACCCGCACGAGATCGCCAACGTAATCGGCAAGCCGGGCATCAAATATTTCCTCGACGCCGCCGAGAATACGCTGATGGACATCTTCGTCCAGCTTTCACCGTGCGTGCCTGCGACCAAAATGGAAACTTCAGGCGCCGTTCTGAAAGCTAATGACCTGCTGGAATTCAAGAACTATCCGAGCATGCGCGACCGGCCCCGTGTCTTCGGCCTTGCCGAATTCATGGATATTGGCGGCATCGCCGGCAAGGATCCGGACGCCATGGCCAAGCTCGAGGGCTTCGAGGGCGAGCATGTCGGCGGCCATGCGCCCAATGTTCGCGGTAAGCTTCTGAATACCGTCGCCAATTTTATCTGCGACTGCCACGAATCCACCAGCCACGACGAAGGCTGGGAAAAGCTGCAGAAAGGCCTGCGCGTTTTGATTCGTGAGGGTACGGCGGCCAAGAACCTCGCCGCCCTGTTCAACCTGATCACCAATTATACCGCGCCGCGCCTTGGCTTCTGCTCGGACGACCGCAAGCCGACCGATATGCGCCGCGAAGGCCATATCGATCACCTGATCCGCACTGCTATCAAGATGGCGATCGATCAGAAGCCCGAGATCATGAACGATCCGGACAAACGCCGTGAATTCGTCGCTGCGGTGTACCGCATCGCGACGCTCTCCGCCGCCGAAGGCTACGGCCTTGAGGATCGCGGCCTGATCGCGCCGGGCCGCCGGGCCGATATTGTCCTGCTGAGCGACGTTGAAAGCTGCAAAATTGCCTCGGTCATCAAAGACGGCAAGGTCATCACTGAGGAAAGCTTCAAGAACCGCAAGATCATCGATCCGGTGGGCTACGATTCGGTTCACCTCAAGGAAGTCACGGCCGCCGATTTTGCCGTGAAGGGCAAAGGCAAGACAACCGTCGACGTCATCGGCCTGATCCCGAACGAAATTGTGACCAAGCATCTGCACGAAACTATGCCGCTGAATGGCAAGAACGAGATTCAGCCTGATCCTGCGCGCGACATTCTTAAAATTGCGGTACTTGAGCGCCACCATAACACAGGCAATATCGGCCGCTCCTTCGTGCAGGGTTTTGGCGTTGGCGGATTGACGCTGGCCTCGACCATTGGTCACGACAGCCACAACATCACCGTCGTCGGCGCCAAGGACGAAGACATGGCCATTGCGGTCAACAAGCTGCGCGAGATTCAGGGCGGCTTTGTCGTCGTCAAGGACGGCAAGGTGGCGGCCGAGGTGCCGCTGCCCGTCGCGGGCCTGATGTCCGACCAGCCGTACGAAACTGTGATCAAACAACTCGATGAGTTCAGCAAGGTCGTCAGCCCGAAGTTGCTTCTGCTCATGTCGTTCCTGTCGCTGTCGGTGATTCCGAACCTGAAGGTGAACGACTGGGGCCTGATGAAGTTCGATCCTGCGAATGGCGACACCGGCCCGCATATGATCGAGGACCAGCGCGTACCGAAGCTCGCACCGTGACCGTTATAAACTGCGGGTCGGCCATTCTGCGGGCTTGCGGTCAGCGTTCAGCAGTGCATGCTCATCCATAATCACCGTGTAATCCGGCGGGCTGTTCTGCACCCGATCCGTAAGACGATACATTTCCTTTATGAATGCATGTGCGTCCTCGCGGTCGTAAAGCTCGATAACTGCGACCTCCGATCCTTCCGCTCGCAACAGACCGGTGATGGACTTCGCCGGATCTGCGTTGCCGTCGAGATGCCCAAGGCCGACGACTCCCATAATGCCTTCGCCGGACGGAAAACGGCTGCGCAGAAACTCGTATTGGGCCGTATCATCCATGCGCGCCTGCCGGCGGGCTTCCTGATAGTCGTTCCATATCTTGTCGAGCCGCTGCCGTTCTTCCTCCGGAAAGGCCGCATAGCTATTGATGATGTATTGCTGAACCGGCAATTCCGATTTTTCTTCCCCATGCCGGCTCACGAGGGAACGAGCAACATCGACAAACTCCTGCGGGACGGGCAAATCGCGCGATACGGCGACGTCGGCGAAATGGATACGCATTCCGGCCGCATGCGCATGATCGATGCATTGAATGAAATCGCGTTGGAATTGCGCCGTTGCATTCCCCGTTAGTGTCATCGCGACGTAATGCCAGGAATCGTCCTCGAACAGGTAATAATGGAGATCGTCGCGATTAATCTCACCGGCCTGATACCGGTCGACATGGCGCTGGAACGTGTGCGGAAATTCGAGGCAAAAGTGTTTTATGCCATTGGCAGCGGCCGCGATAAAAACTTCCGGCGTTTGCGCCAGCATCTCGTACGTCTTCAGTGTATTTCCGTTAACGTGCGGTTCACCAAATAAAATATGCTGTGCATGTCTGGTAATTGAACCGGTAAGATCCGCCAGTTCCGGCAGCCGAGCGTTTCGCGGGGCATGTCCGGCATAAGCCGCAGAAAAATTGAATTGCGCGAGCAGGCTTTCCTCGACCGTCATGACGTGCTGATACTCCCTGTTATCCCTCAGGGTTAGCAGATTTCCCTGGAATTTGCACGTTATGGTTAGCAGATCAGCCGTGATTGCGCGGATTGGGGCTAGCTGCCTGCTGATGCCGCGCGGGCCGTTTGATGAAAGTAGCGTAGGTCGCATTTTTGCCCGGGCCCGCGTGGCATGCCAGTATGACCGGGCCGACTCCGTCGACCGTTCCCGCGACCATAAACCCGCCGGCGCCGTAATCTGTTTCTTGCGCATTTTGCAGGTCCTTTTTTGCGGCCTGTATGCGTGCGCTGCGGGCACAATCCCACATACTGATGTAGAGAGATGTCTCGTAATCCACGATTTCATATCCGGTGGGGATGGATATGGTTTGCGTCTGCTTTTGACACGCAAGAAGCGCCAGCAAAATGCTCATCATGAAAATGGTTTTTTTCATGGCTTCGCGGTGCATGGATATATTTTGGCAGGACGGCCTGACAGCAAGCTGACAGGCAAATGTGACTCAAGTCAGATAATACGCGTAATGACTTCTGCTACGTCCGCCGCCTGACTTCGCAACTCCGGCACTGCCACCGTCTCAAGCCGTTCGCCGGTCAATGGCGTGCCGAGCGCGAACAGGCCTTTGGTGCGCGGGGACGCAATACCGAGACGCAAGGGCCCGGGCTGGATCAGGCCTTGTTTTCTCAAATCGGCCAGCACGGGATTATCCGTCGTCAGTGTGCGCAGACCGGCGCCGGTGCAATTGATCAGCATATCGGCGCGGAAATTCCATACGCCATCGTCGCCGCGCGCCCGCACCGAGATCGTCCCGTCCGGTGCGGCTGCCACGACGCGCCCGGCCATGACGCTGAGGTTCTTGTCCTGGGTCAGTCGCGCAGCAATCTCTGGCGCCATGCGGTGCCGATGATTGTTCCACGCGGAGAGAAGATGGCGGGAGAAGCGTGCTTTCTCGCGTTCGCCAAGCGCCTGCCACAGAGCGGGGGTTTGTCCCCGCACCGATTCAATAAGTTCGCGCCAACGCGTCCCGTCGCCGAGATTTTTGCGAAAGGCTTGGAAGTAGGAGAGAGCAGCAGGCCTCGCCTTGAGCTCCGCAACGAACTTCGCATAGTCATCGTGTCCTGCGGGCGCCGATGCATGGACCTGCGGCAGGGTGCCGTGCGGAGAAACCGCAAGGATGCGACCTGCGTAGCCGTCGTTCCGCAGGCTGATGATGGCATCGACAGCAGTAAGGCCGGTGCCGGTAATCACGACGATCGGTTCGTCGTTCGCCGCCTTGGGCATTTTGCCGCCGGCGAGACGCCAGCGCCAGAAATCCGTTACAAATTGCTCGGTCTCTGGCCATTTGGGATCGGGTGAGGGCGGATTTCCGGTGGCGAGCACAAGGCATGGCGATTCGGCATAAGTCCCGTCTGCAAATTCGACCCGATAGCCGTTTTCGGTATAGCGGGCCGCCGTTGCGGCGATTGAAACCGTGCGAATGTTTGCACGCGGCGCCATGGTCGAATTGATCTCGGTTAGATAATCGCCGTAGATCATCCGCGGCACGTAAGAATGCGCGCTGTAGGACGGGTGGCGCGGCGCGAGCCAGCGCAGGAAATCGCCCGCCGCATCCGGCCAGGCGCTCATGCGGCCGGCGACAACGTTCAGCAAATGCGAGGTTTCGGTCGTGCTGTAGGCCGTACCGCGGGCGAATCGCCCGCCCGCATCGGCCCAGACGATGGTCAGACGCTTGCGCGCCAGCTTCACCGCATTCGCCGCGGTCATAAGGCCGCAGAAGCCGCCACCGATGATGACGATATCGCAGCGTGACATTCTATTTCGGGGTCTTCAGCCGGGCCCGGCGCTCGGACAGCAGTTGATTGATGTGCGCGATCATGCCACTGCCCGTGGTTTCGAATATAAACGGCATCAGGCCGTGTACAATGATGGCCATGGCGGCGACAAACATCAGGCTGCCGATCTTCAAGGTAAATAGAAGATGCTCGCCGTAGCTTTCACCGATCTCATCGAGATGACGCGTGAAGAACGAAGTCTTTTTCCCGGTGGTTTCCGCTTCCATGGTGCGGGAGTATAGCAATTGGCGATCCCGAATAAAGGGATTAAGAATGCTGCGTTGCCATATTATAAAGTTAGCTTTTGCACGCCGCCGACGACCACAGATTTGGTTTCAAGGAATTCCTCGATCCCGTGTCCGAGCGATGTCCCGGTGCCGGACTCCTT
>DATJGZ010000125.1:0-4574 GCA_035494535.1 Patescibacteria group bacterium
GAGCCGATTGATATCAGCCAATCCTTCCCGCTCTTCGATCGCAAGCATCTCATCGATTACGTCCGAAACCGGGTGCGGCCCCGTGCCCTGGCGCTGCACGAACACACGAAATGATCCACCGTGAATGTCCCGCCTTTGGACATTGAAGATTTCCATTCCAAAGCGATCGAATAAAAAGGTAAGCGGCCTCACCGCGATGTATGAAAGATGCTCATGGTAAATAGTGTCGTATTCAACGTTTCGTAGGAGCTCGCCCAGGTAAGGTGCTTCGATGATCAGAATACCGTCAGGTTTCAAAACGACGTCTACAGCTTTCATGAATGCTGACAAATCATCGACGTGGGCGAAAACATTCGTGCCCGTCATCACGCTCACTTGCCCGTGCTCCGAGACAATTCGTTGCGCTATTTCGAGGTTGAAGAACCCGACCCAAGTCGGGATGCCATTTGAATTCGCGATTTGAACGATGTTCGCCGCCGGATCAATCCCCAAAACGCGGGGCCCGTTCTGTCTGAACATCTCCAAAAGAATACCGACATTGCTGCCGACATCTATCACGAGGTCCTTGGACGACAACTTGCACATCTCGCACACAGTGCGAGCGAATTCCTGCCAGTGCTGCCGTCCCAATTTTGTGATCGACGCTTCGTAGGGATAGTCGTGGCAATAAAGAATTTCCGGGTCTACGACAAAGGTAAGCTGAACCAAACCGCAATTGCCGCAGACGGCAACCTTCAGCGGGTAACTGATTTCGACTTGTTCGACCGCTTCCGCCGATAAAAAGCTATCAGCAGGAGGCATCGCACCGAGATCAAGAAACTGCGTCAAATCGGTCGACGCGCAAATACGACAGGCACTGACCTTCATTCCACGCTCGCTAAAGTCGATCGCATTGATACAACAAGAAACCCGCAAGTTTCAAAGCTAATGTTTACTTCAGCTTTGCCCCACCCATATCAAAGATGTACGTCGGTTGCCAATATCAAAGTTGTAGAATTCGTCTATGCCCGTTCGAGACGAGGGGGGCCGAACTGAATCCCTGCCACTGCATTCAAGCGCCGCTCGCCGGCGAGCGCGCCGACCAGGTTCGCGGCTGACCCCAACGGAGCCAAGCTATCAACGCCCCGACCAGCGCGAGGAGCAAATGCACGGCGATCAGCAAAACCGCAACCGCGACTGCATCGGAAATGGGGACGCCGAGGACGTGCAACAGCGCGGCCATAATTCCATTGGCGGTCACGTAACCAACGGTAATCGGAATCATGCCGGCAATGCTGATGACGCCGACGATCCAACACCAGTCAAAAAAGTTCACATTGATGCCGACACCACGCGCGAGAATTATGACGACGAGGACGTTACCGATGTGGATTAGCGTTCCCATAAGGGAGCCAATCGAGACACGGCTGAGATTGCGGACAGCAACATGCCATTGCTCGATGGCTTGCCGCAAGAATGTGACGGTTCGAGTCCATCGGCGCGTCGACCGATCAAGCCGGGTTACAATTCGTTCGGCAAGCTCAAAGACGGCGTCATGACGAAGTGTAAGCAATAATGCGATCAGTACCGCCAAGCCGATCACAGATATGGCCTGAAGGCTCACCGGGTACTTGCTAGGGGAGAAAGCGAAGCTGATGACGGTGGCAAGCAGCATCCCGATGAAAGAGGTCCACCGGTCCGCGAATACGGAAACCACGGCGCCGCCGGCGTGGCCGGAAGCGCGGGACAACATGTACATCTTGGCCGCTTCGCCACTGGCTTGTCCGACGAAGAAAAAACTATAGAAGTAACTAATAATCAAAATCCGGAACAGCACTGCAATGCGGGCGGTCGGCACCGACAAATGCCATTTGACTGCATTGACGGCGATGACAATGAGCGATAGCCCGAAGGCGGCGGCCACCGTTGTCAGTCCTGCGCGCGATGTCGCGTCGAAGATGGCCCGCATGTCGCAGAATATAAGCACCAAGCCGATGATGCCTGCCAGCACTCCTAACTTGATGGCCACCTTTAATACTTTCACGAAATCTCTGCTCCTTCGGCCGCTCTATGCCAAAGCGAAATCAGCCTATCACGTCCGGCGAGTAGACTGGCCGACTCTTTCCCGGACCCTGGCCCAAAATTCGATGTAGCGTTCGGCCATCCGATCCCACGACAACGGCTGGACGCTTGCGAGCCCCCAAGCTCTCAACGCATCGTACTTTCCGCGGTCGGTTAACAAAAGCAGCATGCGCTGCGCCAGTTCTTCCGCCGAATTGGGGTCGACCAAGGAAATTTCATTAGTAAAAAAATCAGTCGCATCCAAGGTCCGCGCGACGATAGCCGGCGTCCCGCAAGCGGCAGCCTCGACCGGACTCATGCCAAAACCGTAACGTGACGGAAACAGGAATAGATCGAGTTCACTGTAGAACCGCCGCATGTCTGCTTCCGGTACGAAGCCCACAAATTCATATTTCTCCGCGGGTATTATCTCCCGGGCCAGTTGCCTCATGTCTTCGATCTCATTGCCGTCACTGGCGATGACTAAAAAGGCTTCCGGTATGAGACGTGCAACCTGAGCAAAGGCGATAATTGCGGTATCGAGACCTTTCGCGCGCTTCGCCTCACCCAGAAAGCCGATCCGCATTTTCCGTTTAGGAATATTTTGGTCGAGAAAGAATCGTGTGTGGTCTATTCCGAGCGGAATAACCTCAATGCGATCGGGCGCCACACCGAACATTTTGGTGATGTGTTTGGCCGTTGAGGAGAATGGCACGATAAGTCCGTCGCTGAACCGGCATGCAAATTCGATACAGCGACGCTTGATAAAGTACTTCAACGCATTGTCGTACCCCGGCGACAAAAACGGGATGAGATCGTAGACGCCTGTCACGGTCGGACGCTTGCGCGCCAAGATCGGAAAGATTCCTGCAACCGGATATACGCCGAACCACACGTCGTGACGCCGGCGGAGCAAATCCAGGTAATAACGACCGGCGAGGCCCACTGCCGCAAACTCGTTCCGAATGATGCCCCGATCATAGAAGGTATGGCTCTGGCCGATCCGTTCCACGGCGGCGACAAGCTCCGCTATGACCCGCTCCAGCCCTCGCCCGGTGTCGTGCCCCTTGGAAAGCGGAAAGGCGCAGATGCCGACCGTATTCGAGGCGTACCACGTCGACTGGGAAGAACCCTTCATACGAATATATCCGTCGTATCGAGCGCCGAGAGGGACACGCCCTCAATGGGGACTAGCCTCATCGCCCGGCGGAATCGACACCTGCTCGGCGTCGCCACCATTCTTCACTTCGCGCACCGAGTAATAGGATTCATCGGTCACGGCATAGTAAATCTTAATGAGAATGTCCGTGACGATCCCCAAAGACAAAAACAGCAGGCCGGTAATAAACGTAAACACCGTCAACAGCGGTTCCAGTGTGGAATGCAGGCTTTGGTCCAGGATAAATAAGTAAACCGTCCGCAGCCCAAACAAAGCAGACAGCGCAATAAACACGCAGCCCAGTCCACCGAGCAAATGAATCGGCCGGATCGCGTAGCTGCGCCAGAACCAGAGCAGCGTCATGTCCGCGAAACCTTTGAGCGTCCGCGAGTAGTTGTATTTCGTCTGGCCGGCCCGGCGTGGGCGATGATTAACCGGAATCTCGCCGACGGAAAACCCCTTCATCTGCAGAAGCGCCGGAATAAAGCGGTGCATCTCGCCGTATAGGCGCACATTTTTAAAGCACTCCCGTCGATAAATCTTCAGCGAGCAGCCGCTATCGTGAATTGTGTCATTGAGAAATATCTTGCGGAAGAAATTAGCTCCGCGCGAGATGAAGCGCTTGGACAAATTGTCCTTTCTGTTGATCCGCCACCCTGAAACGATATCCAGATTTTTATTCACCAAACACTCGACCAGCCGCGGAATGTCAGCAGGATCATTTTGTCCATCGCCGTCCATCGTGACGATGAAGTCGTATTTTGCGGCACGAATGCCCGCGTCGAACGCGGCGGTCTGACCGAAATTACGGCGGAACTGAATAACCTTCACCTGCGGTAATCCGGACACGGCCTCACCGCTGCCGTCCGTCGAGCCATCGTCGACGATGATGATTTCGAAGCCGTAGTGATTCAATTCACATACGGTCTTCGTTTCCACCAACAAAGCCTGAATATTTTCTACCTCATTGAACACCGGGATAATGATTGACAGCCCGATCCGGTATTCAGGCTCCTTATTGCATAACCCCATCGTCTCCTCGACAATTCTCCGCCATGCTGGACAATGCAGGTCTTCCGCCGGGGCAATCGCGGCAATTGGCCGTAAAGGCGGTTCCCCTGACGTTAGCGCGCACCCTTACTATGAACCCGTCAGCCGAACAAGCAGCGTCAAATTTGCGATGCCACGCGCTTAACATCAGGCTCGCTCCCGCACATTACCTTCTGCCCCTCCCAGATCGGCGATGTTCAGAGGCTTCTGGGTCGGTGGCGCGCGCGAGCGCGTCGGTAATACGCAGAAATCGCCACTTTAGACTAGCGACGAATGAATTCATTCTTTGTATCCTTGATGGGAGGACATTGTGATCTCCCGCGCC
>DATJGZ010000126.1:0-3047 GCA_035494535.1 Patescibacteria group bacterium
CGAACTTTACATTTCCGGCAAAAAAAGGGCAAAATGCGCGCCTTGAAGGGTTAACGCGATGAAAAACCAGAACCGCCACCTGAAGGAAGTGCCTAAGGGCCTGACGGCGGACCATCTTTCCAAGAGCTACAAGAAACGCCCTGTCCTGCGCGATGTCAGCATTGAGCTCCAGCGCGGCGAGGCGGTGGCACTGCTTGGCCCCAACGGCGCGGGCAAGACGACCTGCTTTTACATCATCACCGGCCTCATCAACGCGGATTCCGGGTTTATCACGCTCGACGGCCAGGACATCACCATGCTGCCCATGTACCGGCGGGCCCGGATGGGGATCGGTTACCTGCCGCAGGAAAGCTCTATCTTCCGCGGCCTGTCGGTCGAAGACAATATCCGTGCCGTCCTGCAGGGTCAGGACACCAGCCGCGAGGACCAGGAGATGTTCCTCGAAGACCTGATGGCCGAATTCGCGGTCGGCCACCTGCGCCGCACGCCGGCGCTCGCCCTCTCGGGCGGGGAGCGGCGGCGGGTCGAGATCGCGCGCGCACTGGCCAGCCGGCCCCAGTTCATCATGCTCGACGAGCCGCTGGCGGGCATCGATCCGATCGCGGTCGGCGAGATCCGCGATCTGATCGGCCACCTGAAGTCGAAAGGCATCGGCGTGCTGATCACCGACCACAATGTGCGCGACACGCTTGATATCGTTGACCGCGCCTACATCCTGCACGACGGCCGCGTCATCCATTCCGGCACGCCGGACGAAATTGTATCCAACCCCGATGTACGCCGCGTCTATCTCGGCGAACGGTTTTCGTTGTAGAGTCGCCGGGCGGGGGATCATGAAGCAGCAGCCGGTCATAAATCAGTCGGGTCTTCTCCACCGTCAGGCGGTGGAGCATTTCCGCCACGGCCGCATGCCGCAGGGCATCGAGATGATGCGCAAGGCGCTCGAGCTCAATCCGGGCTCAGGGGAAATGCATTCGCATCTGGCAATCGCGCTTTATCAGACAGGCAACGCGCAGGAGGCGGCGAAGCATTTCGACAAAGCCGCTCGTCTAGCGCCGCGGAATCCCGAGGTGCTGAATGATTGCGGTATTTTTGTGCTTGAGAGCGGACGCCACCCGGACGCCGAGAAGCTTTTCCGGCGGGCGCTCGACCTCAAACCGGCATTCCCTGACGCCTTACTCAACCTTGCGCGCAGTCTTGTACGGCAAGGACGTCACGACGAAGCGGAGCCCGTATTGCGCGAGTCGATCAGGATCAGGCCGAAATCTCCGGAGGCGCTTTACAATCTCGGCATGGTATATACGCGACTCAACACCTCCCCCAACTTCAGACAAGGCCAACAGCACCTCGAGCAGGCGGTCGCGCTCAGGCCGGACTATACGCAAGCCTGGTGCGGACTGATCCGGTCGCATGAAAGGGTGACGGATTACGAGATGGAGGAAAAGGCGCTAGAGCGGGCGGAGAGGCACGTTACCGGCAGCGTCGAGCTCGCTATATTGCGCATAACCGTTATGCTGCGGCAGGGTAAAAAAGATGGCCTTAAAGAATTGCTTGTCTTCGTAGACGAAAACCTTAAGGACCCGACAACCGTGCATCCGGCCTCCCTCAACGACCTCGGTAAGGCCTATGACCAGTTCGACGAACCGGCCAAAGCCATGAAATGGTTCGAGGCTTCAAGCGAACAGCAGAAGAAATCCCATGCCGCACATCATGTAAGCGGAGATGCTTTTCTCGAAAAAACGGCAGGCTATCGCGCAGTTCTTCCGTCTTATAATAAGTGGCGCGCTGCGCCGCCCTTACCTGCGGGTGTTCCTTGTCCGGTTTTCCTCGTCGGTTTCCCGCGCTCGGGCACCACACTGCTCGATCAAATATTTTCCGGCCATCCCGATATAGAAGTCGCAGAGGAGAAGCCGGCTCTCGCCGATGCAGGGGCCGTCATGTCCGAAGCTGCGAAAAAGCCGGAATGGGAAGCGCTCATCGATGCGGATGATAAAATTATAGATGCGGCCCGCACCGCCTATTACGGTATCATGCGACAGAATGGTGTAAAACTTCGACCCGACGGCGTTTTTATCGACAAACTCCCTCTTCACATTGTGCAAACGCCGTTGATCCGGCGGTTGTTTCCCGAGGCCCGATTCATTCTAGCGTTGCGGCACCCCTGCGATTGCGTGCTCAGCAACTACATGCAGCGCTTCACACCGAACGATGCCATGGCGAACATGCTCGATCTCGCCGACGCGGCGCGTCTGTATGACCGCTGCTTCACCGCGTGGGAAGATGCCGTTAAGATCATGGATCTTAAATATCACACGGTCAGATACGAGGACGTCGTGGCCGACCTCAGGAACGAGATTGAGAAAGCGCTGAAGTTTCTCGGCCTCGACTGGCAGGACAGCGTCGCCGCCTTTGACGAGACGGCGAAAAAGCGTCGTATTCGGACGCCGAGCCGCTCGCAGGTGACGCAAAAGCTTTATACCCGCGCGAAGGGCCGCTGGCACAAATATCGCGAGTTCATGGGCGACGTGCCTGAGATGCTCCGGCCATGGATTGAGAAGTTTGGGTATGAGATGGACTAATATCTTGTCATCCTGAGCGTAGCGAAGGATCTCCGGCTCTATATCAAGACAGATTCTTCGCTTCGCTCAGAATGACAGTAACGCTACTCCCTCTCCCCGAACAACGCCGTTCCCACCCTTATATAAGTAGCGCCTAGCGCAACGGCTTGCTCGAAGTCCGCACTCATGCCCATGCTGAGCTCGGGCAGGTTATGCCGCGCGGCCAGCTTGCGCAACAGCGCGAAGTGCGGCGCCGGCGGTTCGTTCAAGGGCGGAATGCACATCAGGCCGCGAATCTCGAGGCCGGTCTTCCGGCAATGATCCAGCAGCCCCGCCAGTTCGTCCGGGATCACGCCGCCCTTTTGCGCCTCCTCGCCAGTATTCACCTGAATGAAGCAGGGAAGCCTGCGTTTCTGCTTTTCCATTTCTTTCGCCAGCGCATCGGCCAGCGATTCACGGTCCACTGTCTCGATGCAATCGAACAGCGCC
>DATJGZ010000127.1:0-7621 GCA_035494535.1 Patescibacteria group bacterium
TCGGTGTCGACGATGGCGCCGATCTTCGCGACCGCCTTCGCGACCCACAGCACGATGGATGCTTTCCTCGTCGGCATGGCAGCATCTATCGGCGCCGGCATCAGCATGGGCATCACCGAGGCGATGTCGGACGACGGCGAGATCACAGGACGCGGACAACCCCTCATTCGCGGCGTCGCCTGCGGCCTGATGACGACGGCCGGCGGACTCGGCCACACGCTGCCCTACCTCATCCCGTCCTTCTGGACGGCGACGTCGGTCGCGGCCTTTGTGGTGGCGATCGAGCTCGGCGCGATCTCGTGGATCCGCTGGCGATTCATGGAAACGCCGTTCACCTCCGCCATCGTTCAGGTCGTAGCGGGCGGCTTGCTGGTCCTACTGACCGGCATCCTGATCGGAAGCGCGTAGGCGTCAGTCGCCCTTGAGTTTCTTTCCTGCGCGGCAGGCATTGTAGGCCAACACGAACGACAGACATCCTAGGACGAGATTCTTCGGCTGATGGCCCGCGTGCATGAGGCAATAAATTGTCAGCGCACCCATTACGAGCGCGAGATAGAAAAAGATCGGCGCGACAAAAGTTTCCGATAGAACACCGAAGTACCTGACGTCATCACTCCGCGATTCAGCTATAGACATGCGATCCCCCATTTAAAATTATTAAAAATACCTGCAACACACTGCGGTTATTGTCGCTCAAAGACTGTCGATTGTCTACGGCGCCGGAAATCGCGGCCGCCTGGCTCGATCAAGCCCGCCGGCTTTCCAGTTCAGCCCTTCTTTGCATGACGCTGTCGAAGACGGTCTCAAGCGCAGGACTAACGCCCCGCAGGCCGTCAACGACCTGCGCCGCCTGGTCGAAATAGGCCTGCTTGCGGTCGACCGGCCAGTCGGGCGGCGATTCAAGAATATCGGACAGGTTCGAGATCTTGTCAGCCAGCTTCACCAGTTTGGCGCCCGGCGAAAGGTGCGGCGCATGATCGATCTGCGCCTGCTTCTGCGCGCCCCTGCTCAGGGCCGGATCGTTGGTCACCTCCATCACGATGGCCGCGACATCCGCGCCGAACAATTGCGCGAGTTCTTCCCGCGTGGTTTCGGTGTCCTCGACCGTGTCGTGCAGGATGGCGGCGCAAAGAACGGTCACATCCTCGACCCCACCCTCGTTCGCAAGCAGGCTGGCCAGCGCAATCGGATGGTTGATATAGGGCGACGCCTTGGCGTCGCGCCGCCGCTGGTGGCGGTGCTTCTCGGCGGCGAAGGCCATCGCCCGCATGAGCATGCCTGCCACGCCGTCCGCCCGTTTATCGGATTTAGCAATCATTGCGCGATGTTAGCACGCCACAGCCCGCGCGCGGAACATGATTGGCGCTGGCGCGCCGTGCTGGTAGTCTCGAAAGGCTGGCGTCCACCCGGATTCAGGAAAACGCGGGATGAATTCGAGAACGAGTACCCGTCTGTTCGCTATCGCGGCCGCACTGGTCGTGGGCGTCATCGATCCGTGCGTCGGCCAGACGCTGCCGGTTTCGGATTCTGCGGATGGCAATGCCCGGCAAATGGTTGAGGACGGACAGGCCACCGAGCCAGACGATCAAGGCAGCATCATTATCGACCGCGACCGCGCGGCAGACGCCAATGCTGCGCCGACAGAGGTGCAGCAGGGAACTGCCGGCACCGCCGTGGTGGGTCCGGGCGTTTTCGTAGCGCCCGATCAGGCCGCACCCGGCTTCCCGGACTATCCGCTTGATTCCGCACCCGCCGAACCGATGACCGTTTCCTTCATATTCGAGCACCGCACGGCGTTGAACGAAAAACATGTCACGGTGCGCGGCACGATCGTGAGCACGTTGCTCGCCGACAAGGCGTGCCCGCCGGATCGCGGCATGTGCGCGCAGCCGCGCATCGTGCTCGGCGACCCCGGCGGCAGCGATAAATACAGGCTCGAAGTGTTGCTGCCCGAGGATGACAAAACGACGTACGCGGATGGACAGACGGTCGAAATATCCGGCATCGCCTCATCGGGTCCCGCCGCGGTCGTGATCAGGAAGGAATGATAGCTCTTTTGCGCGGTCCCATGGCCATGCTTGCAACCGATACAAGTTGCAGTGCGCTTCCTCTAAGAAAATCCCCAAATCCTTGGCATAAAGCATCGGTGTTACGGGGGCTTTTCGCGCCGCAGTATTTCGGTTAGGTGTAGAGGCGACGGAGGCCCCCATGAAGCGGTATATCGCAATAGCGTTCTGCGTATTTCTGGCCATGCCACAACACGCCCGTGCGGAAGCCGAGGATGGTAAATATGATGCGCTCGTGCGAACCGAGGGCGGCACCTACCGTACGCCGGTCGAGGTGCGCGACGGCGAAGTCACGGTCATTCACTTCCTCAACGCCGGCGACATGACCGTCACCGACAACGGGCGGCTGAAGAACGGCAAGGCGGTCGCGGAACTTCAGGACGCGAGCCGCGTGAAAATCCAGATTACCGACCCTTCGTACAGCGAGAGTGCAGGCGAGGAAGAAAACGGCGGGGAATAACGGGCGCATGCCGCGTTTCAGAAAAAAATGGTTTCTGGCCGGGTTGGCGACGGCGTTCGCGCTGGTGCTCGGCTACGGCGTAATGTCGGGTTCGAACGCGGGTTTTCTGGCCGGTTTGTTCAATCCGCGGGTCGACGCCGCCTTTGGTGACTCGTACGGCAAAATCGTTTTTCCTGCAACCGCAGGCGGCCACTACAAGTCGGCCGCCAGCGGCTTTCTCTTGGGGTGCCTCGATTCATGCATGAACCGGCGCGACGATATCTACGGGCGGGAGATCCGGCCGGACAGCTGCGAGGATTTCTGCCTGTGCTTTACCACCGGACGCATCGCCGCCTATCCGGACGACTTCATGAAGGACATGGGCTCCAGAACCGCGAAGGACTTCCCGAGCGCCCTCGCCTGCGTTGAGAAATACCGGATCGCCAAATAGCGCTGCCCCTGGGTCGCTCATATGAATCACCCGATCAGCAAAGCCTGGCTAGGGGATGCTCAATGCCGGCCGGAATTGCTGCATTTCCTGAGTCGGTTTTTGATCCTTGTCCGGCGCACGATCATAGCCAAAGAGTTTTCTGAGAAAATCCGCCGCCTCGGGATTGAGCTTCTCGACTTCGGGAATGATCTCCTCGATATCGTTCTTCAGATCGTTAAAGGCTTCGGAGAACAATTCCACCGCGTTCAGGTCTTCCCCGTTCTCAATGCGGTCGGCCAGCCTGTTCAGAAATTTTTCCTCTATCGGTCCGCTGACTCTGGCGATGACCGCGGCAACTGACAAATAAGGAACGGCTTCCGGCGCGGTAAATTTGGCTATCGTCGACAAGACAGACATAATTTGCGGACTATATTTTGCGCCCATGGCTCTGCTGCGCAGAAAATCGACAGTGTATTTTTTAAAAGTATCTTTGAGGCCCATATCGTTCTCTCTCTGTTAAAGGCTGTCTTCAATTCAGGGAGAGTCTACGTAGCGGCTTTGAAACACCGGGACATAAAAAAACAACCCTGAATTCTCCATTCAGCGGTTGCTTTGCAGATCGTTGCTGTGGTTATCCGGACGTGAAGACACCTGAAACCGTCCGGCACAAATTGCACGCTGCATTAAAACTATGCCATTTCCTGACTATTATGTCAAATATATGCGCTTATACCGATTGCAATATACTGTATTTGCTTGTTTTTTATTCGCCCCCACCCGTCAATCTTTATTATGTTAAATAAATTTTAACCTGTTCGCCCCATAATTCCTCAACAACGCAGGGGACGACCATGGACAATGTTGAACGCATAGACGAGATGAGGAAGATCAACTTCAACCTCGACAAGCGTCTTAACGACTATAATAAGAATGTCACGGAGCTGAAAAACCAGCTCGAGAGCGGAAACCTCGATCCCCGCGAATTTCAGAAATCGATGGAGCACCTGATAAAACGCCGCATGGAGATCGCCGAGCAGGTCGGGCGGTACGATCAGCTCGCGACCAGAGGCGAGGATGGAATCGGCGGCCCGTCGCAGACGGGCCAGGTGGCGCGCGCGAAGGCCATGATGGACGGGCCGTTGGCCGATCTGCGCCTCGACGCCGACAAACAAAAGATTTTCGATCAGTATCTCGGGCAGGCGCTGCAGTCGCACGACGTGATCGATGAATACGCCGACGAACTCCGCGACCGGCAGGCAGACGCGGCCAGACGCGACAAGCATGCCGTGAGCTCGAACAATGCCCCGCCGGACGAGCTGAAACACGATGCAGAAGATTTTTTCAAGAACGACGTCAAGGTCAAAGGCGACGAGCGCGCGCTGGTCGAATACGACCGCATAAAACAGGAACTGGCCGACCGCCTCGCGCCGAAGCCGCCGGTGGCGGAGACGCATGTCGAGGAGACGCATAATTTGACCGTCGCCTCCACCGAAACGTTCACCGCCATCCCCGACAACGGCCCGCCGCAGCCGCCCGCGAAGCCGGACGAAACCAAGCTTTCGAAGGACGAAATCACCAACATCCAAAAGCAGCTGAAGGCGCTTCATTTCAATGTCGACGTGACCGGCGAGATCGACCACAAGACGCAGATCGCCTTCCGGGCTTTTACCTGGGATTTGCAAGCGCTGGCCGCCAAGAACGGCAAGGATGTCTCCGTGAACGGCGTCTATGACGCCAAAACGGCCGCCGCCACGGCTTCGATGCCGGCCGGCGACCTCAAAATTCCTTCGACCAGTGAAGACACGCGATTCCATCGCCGGGCCGTGCGCGCCGGCGAGACCGACGCCGCGTACAGCCGGTCGCTGATCGACGCCGCCAAAGCAATGAACCTCACGGGCGGCGATAACAAGGTGAAGGATCTGTCCCAGCTCGCGGTCCCCGCGAGCTCATCGAGCACGACCGCTGCCTACAACAACAATGCGAGCACCGAAGCCATCCGCGAACGCACGCTGCTCGACTTCGCCAGACCTTTGATTCATGTATCGGGTCCGGTGAAGCTGAGCACGCTGATCGACCGTTTCGGCGAGCGCAACTTCGACGGCATGAAAAACCGGCAGCTGGCGGAATTCGAGAAAAAAGCGTCCGACACGTTCAACAGCGCGAGCGGTTCGGACATGCTCATCCACCATCGCAATCGCGCGGATCTCACAAAGGCGCTCGAGGAAATCAATAAACGCGGCAATCTAGGCGCTTCCGAGGCCGAGATCAAACAAGTCGTGAACCAGATACTCCGGCAGGAAACGCCGCCGGCGACGCATCCGGCTACGACGGCTGCCAAGACCAACCAACCTCCGGCTCAGGTTAGCAACGAGACAAATAATACTCCGGTTAATACCACCAGCAGCGAAGTTCAAACACAGACGATCGATCCCAGCAAATACGCTTATTACGGCTGGGAGCGTCCCACGCGCTGAGTCCTTGCTCGCGCGTTAGCGATACACCCAAGGCGCTTCGATAGGCTTGTGCCAGTAGCCGGGCATGACTCCTGCGCTTGTCGATACCGGCTTCTGCCAATACCACAGGGCGCTTGGCGGCAGGTAATTTGCCGGAACCCCGTTTGTCTCGAAACTCGTGACGGCGTCGACAGCTTCAGACTCGCTCAATAAATCCCGCCCGATCCGCGACTGGTAATCCGCGCATTCGCTCGCAGCCGCCGCGAAGGCGGCGATGATACAAAGCGGATTTTCTTTGGCCTCGAGCGCCTGCAACAGCGGCAAAACCTCGATAAATGTTTCCTGCGCCATTTGCACATTATTTGCCGCCGGGGTTTCGGCCCCGTTCAGCAATGCCCCGATCTGGCGGTGAAGCTGTGCGACCGCTTTTCTGGACAAATAGACAGGCGCGTCCTCTATCCCGTTCAATTCGGCGCCCGCCAGGATACTCCGCCGCGCGAGCTTTTCATCCAGTTCGGCCGCGTTTACGACCTTGCCGGCGAATTCGTTGAATCTCTCTTCTGACATATTTTTCTCCGTTGCCGAATGTTGCATATCGACGGTCACGCAATGCCCGGGCTCAGGCCGCGGCGCTTTCTCTGCAGCTCCTCAGCCTGCTGCCCATAGAGCGTGTCAAGAACGAGAACCCGGATGGACTCGGCCGTCGCGGCGTCCATTGTTATATCCCGGTCCCACAGGTGGGCGAGCGCCATCTTCCGGGCTGCCGGATCCTCATCCGTATCCGGCGCGAAAAGATCGAGCAGCGTTTTTTGCCAGAGATTGCCTTTCGCAAAGCTGATATCCGATTCTGCGTTCAGGCCCATGCCGGGTCCGACCGTGAATTCTGCGCCGGTTTTATTGTCACGGATGACGCTGCGGTCGTACGAGACCTCGGGACCGTCTTTCCCCTCGGTAACCGCCGGCGAGAGGCTGAAGCGGTCGTAAAACGACAGGCCGTAGGATTCGCGGATAAGACCTTTTGCCGCCGCCCGGTGCGTGACATGGAGACGCAAAGAGCCGTTGTTATCCATGTACGATGAATCCTCGTCGGGGCTGAAGCTGCCGAAACTGCGCCACCCTTCGGGAAGTTTCACATCGGCAAAGGGACGAATCGTCTGGCTTTCGCCGAAAGGTGCCGCGCCCGCATTCTCGATGGCGAAGCCCCAGCCCTTGAGAATGGCGAGGTCGTCCGCGAGAGCGGAGCCGCTGTTTTCAACGATCCTGATTGTTCCGCTGGCGTTTCGGCTAAAAATTTCACTGGTCATGGTCCTTCACCCTTTCTTTTTTTGGTCTGATTTCGGGGAGGCCATGCGGTCTTGATGACCCGGACATGAAAAAACAACCCCGAACTTTCATTCAGCGGTTGCTTTGCAGATCGTTGCTGTGGTCAATCCGGACGTGAAGGCACCAAAAACCGTCCGGCACAAATCGCACGCTGCAGGTGGGTTATACCAGGGGAAGTTACATTATGTCAATAATTTTCTGACGTCCCAAAAAACTCAAATCCCCGCCTTCTTTTCCTCGCTGCGCTTGTAGACGTAAACGCCAAGCACCGACAGGCCGACGGTCCAGATGATGCTCAGCGAACTCATCGCGTTGAACACCGCCGGCGCCTGCGCGGTGCGAAAGACGATCACGTAGGCGAGCCCGAGCATTTGCGCCGCCCACGTCACCGCCATGAAATAGCCGAAGGTCGGACGCATCCGGCGCACATAAGGATCGCTCGATGAAACTTCCGTCCGCAGGCTTTCGTTCACCTGCGCCAGCGCCCCGGCATCCATTTGCGCCATGACCTCCGCGTGGCGGTTGGCCTCGGCGATCTGGTCGGGCGTGATCGCCCCGCTGCCGATGGCCGCGCCCAGATCTTCGAGCGCTTTTGCAGCGCCCTTCGCCACCGGATTGTTTATGCGGTTCAATGCGGAAGAAACCAGTTCTGCCAGCGCGGGAATGCCGATGCCGGCGATGATTGCAGGAAGCATTTTCCTTCTCCTTTCAATGTGTTAGAATGGTAATAACAGGGTGTGAAGTTCAAGAAGCCTAAACGAGTGCGTATATGCTGATCATCAAAACCGAACAATGGCCCGGCGGTAACGAGAAAGCGGCGAAGGAAGTCGGCCGCCTCAAGGTCATCAGCCAGAACCCGTTCGACCTCACCGGCAACCAGATCTCCTCATACACATATGAAATGGCCGAT
>DATJGZ010000128.1:0-5520 GCA_035494535.1 Patescibacteria group bacterium
TTCTTCGGCTCGGCCGTCAATAATTTCGGCGTGCGCGAGCTGCTGCAGGGCATGGGCCGCGTCGCCCCGCCGCCGCGCGCGCAGAAGGCGCAGGAGCGCATGGTGCAGCCGGACGAGCCCAAGGTCTCGGCCTTCGTGTTCAAGATTCAGGCCAACATGGACCCAAAGCACCGCGACCGCATCGCCTTTGCGCGCATATGCTCGGGTCCTTTCAAAAAGGGCATGAAGCTCAAGCATGTGCGCTCGGCCAAGCTGATGCCCATGCACAATCCGCTGATGTTCTTCGCGCAGGACCGCACGTCCGCCGAAGAAGCGTTTGCGGGCGACATCATTGGTATTCCCAACCACGGTAACCTGCGCATCGGCGACGCGCTGACCGAGGGCGAGGATCTGCACTTCACCGGCATTCCGAGCTTTGCGCCCGAGTTAATGCAGCGCGCGCGGGCGGACGACCCGATGAAGGCCAAGCATCTATCCCGCGCGCTCGAGCAACTGGCGGAGGAGGGCGCGGCGCGCATCTTCAAGCCGCAGATGGATTCCAACTGGATCGTCGGCGTTGTCGGCGCGCTGCAATTTGACGTGCTAGCCGACCGCATCCGCACCGAATACGACATTCCCGTGAAGTTCGAGCAGACGGAGCTTTACACCGCGCGCTGGCTGTCGGCGGACGACCCGGCGGTGTTGAAGAAGTTTCTCGATACCAACCAGGGCGCGGTTGCCAACGACCATGACGGCGACCCGGTGTTTCTTGCCCGCAACGCATGGCATCTGAACGATGCGCAGGACAAGAATCCGGCCATCAAATTCCGTGCGACAAAATAAATTTCCTGATTAAACGAAAAGCGGCTCGCCGGTTTCGAGATCGCGGTGGGCGGTGGCCCAGATATTCTCGATATTGCCGCGTGACATCGCGACGATCACGTGCGGCGGCGGGATGGCCGGCGGCGCGTCGAGTTCGTCGTCGTAGCCGCCGACATAGCCGGCTTTTTCCGCGATTTCAGTCAGCGATAAGGTTTTCTTTCCCATCGCCTCCATTGTGCGGGGGAAAGGTTGACGGAAGCTTAATATTTGAAACCATTGTATATTGCGGCGCGGCGGGCTCAGTCGTCGGCGACCGGCGGTTTCCAGCGTATAGCACCGATTATATTGGAGAAATCGTCCCGCCACGCCTTTTTGGCGGGATCGTAGGACAGCGGATGCCACCCGTATCGCAGCAATTTCTCAATCGTGTCCTGCTGCGGCGCGATAACTGCAAATAGAGAGCCGGCGAATGGAATATGAGTGCCCTGAACGACGCCGTCGCCGTGGCTGTGAAAAAGGCTGCGGACGCCGAGGTCGCGGGCGGCGGTTGCAACCACCGGATTGAGATCGAGATGACGATTGGTCGTGTTAATCGCAATCAGGCCGTCGGGTTTGAGCTTGCGCAGGTAAAGCGCGAAGGCTTCGCGCGTCAGCAAATGGACGGGGATATTATCCGAGCTGAAGGCGTCGAGGAAAATGAGATCGTAGGAATGGTCGGGCGCTTTCGCGATCTTCAGTCGTCCGTCGCCGATAATGACCGTGTAGGGCGTCCCGCAGTCGGATAGATAGGTAAAAAATTTCCTGTTCTCGGCGATGGTCTGCACGTCGGGATCGATTTCATAAAAATCGACGCTGCGACCCGGATGCTGGTAGCATGTGATCGTGCCGATGCCGAGGCCCAAATCGGCGATGCGCTGCGGCCCCGGTCTGCTATCGAGCAATGCGAAGACCTGCGACGCCGGCGTGCCTTGGTTGTAATAATACGAGACCGGGGTCAGCTTGTGGGCTTCGTCGAGCGGCTGCGCGCCGTGAACGGTGGTGCCGTGCATGAAATAACGCTGTCCCGTCCTCGAATTGACGACCCGCATGACGCCGAAGAAGTTCCGCTGCCACAGCAGCACCTTGTGATCGAAATCCCAGTTGTAGCCGGGATGGGCCATGAGGATGATTGCGGCCAGCCCGGCCAGCATCCACCGGCGCCCCGAGAGCAACGCCAGCGCAAGGGCGGTTGCGGCCGACAGCATGAACCTCATCTTCGCCAGCGGCAGCATAAGGATCCATAGAAACAAGGCGGTCGCGACGATGAAGATTCCAATCGCGGCGAAACCATTGTTGCCGTTAAGGTTCCGCCGCAGCGCTTTCAGCGACTGGTTGGGGTCGGTGAGGTAGCGTAGGAACGCTGACACGCCGAGCACAAGCGCGTATTCGATCGGTATCGTGAAATAAACCGGCGCGATGAGAGCGTTGAAGATGCCGCCCAGCACGCCGCCCAGCGACATCGTCAGGTAGAAGGCCGTCAGATGTTCCGCGCGCGGCCGCAGGGACGCCAGCTGCATGTGGCAGAACAGGGCCGTCAGCGCAAACAGGCCGAGATGGAGAACGACGACGCGAAAGGCGCTGTCGACGGAGCCCGCGAGGAACAGGCCTACGACGGCGGCAAACAGCACCCCCTGCGCGATCAGGACATATTCCAGTTTTACCGGCCATTGCCGTGCGAAGGCGATGATGAATGTTCCGACATAAATCGCGAGCGGGATGATCCATAGCAGCGGCGCGGAGGCGAGGTCGGTGGTGATGAACGTCGTTACGCCCAGCATCAGGCTCGACGGGATGAAGGCCAGCAGCAGCCACAGCATGATGCGGCCGGTTGTGAGTGTTTCAGTCGTTGTGTCCTGCGCCTGCGGGGTAATGTTTGCGGGCGCGACCTCGCGGATCGTCGCGCATAGGAGAATCAAAAGCGCCAGCAGCCCATAGCCCGCCGTCCAGCTGACGCTCTGCTGGTGCAGCGTCAGAAGCGGCTCGAACAGCACCGGATACAAAAGCAGCGCGCCGAGCGAACCGATATTGCTCGCGCCGTATAGGAAGTAGGGATTTTCCGCGTGCTCGTGGCCCGAGCGCGAAAACCAGTGCTGCAGCAGCGGCGCGGTGGCCGAAAGCGCGAAGAACGGCCCGCCGACGGCCACGGCCATCAGCCTGATCTGCCAGAAGGAAGGATTGTCGGTCGCAGGCGGCTCCCATCCGGCGGGGATTGCAATCGGCAGAGCGCAGGCGAATGCCGCCAGAACGATTATATGGATGATAGCCTGGGTCTTTTTTGAAAATCGCGAAAGCAAGTGCGCGTACAGATACCCGCCCAGCAGCGCCGCCTGGAAGAAGACCATCGCCGTGTTCCAGACCGCTGGCGCGCCGCCCAACATAGGCAGAATCATTTTGCCGAACATCGGCTGCACGATGAACAGCAGGAACGCGCTCAGGAGAAGCGTTGCGGCGAAGAGATTTACGTGAATCCGCTGATTCATGCCCGATATGGTGCCAGCGATTTTAAGCTACGGAAAGGCTTGTAAAATACCCCGGAAAATGCCTTAATGCGGACCGAATTCGTACTATATGGCTCTTCGGGATGATTAAGCTTGCCAAATTAACGGATTACGCGGTGGTCGTGCTGGCTGAAATGGCCTCTAGCCGTGGCATTTTGCTGTCCGCCTCGACGCTGGCGGAGCGCACGGGACTACCCGAGCCGACGGTGGCCAAGATCCTGAAGATGCTGGCGGCCGGAAACCTGATCGCCTCGGTCCGGGGTGCGAACGGGGGCTACAAGCTCGAGCGCGAAGCGGCCTCTATCCCGATCACCGCCGTGATCGAGGCGATGGAGGGGCCGGTATCGCTGACGGCGTGCGCTGAAGGCTCGCACGACACCTGCTCCCGCAAGGGCAGCTGTTCAGTCGAGGCGCGCTGGAACGGCGTGAACAAGGCCCTCAACGCGGCGTTGGCGAACGTGACGCTGGCGGACATGGTGCAGTGATGGCGAGCGACGAGACACTGAAAACCATCCAGGAACGCGGCGCCTACACGGCGGGCTTTGTCACGGATATCGAATCCGATAAGGCGCCCAAGGGGTTGAGCGAGGACATCGTCCGCTTCATCTCGAAAAAGAAAGAGGAGCCGCAGTGGCTGCTCGACTGGCGCCTCAAGGCCTATGCGCGCTGGCTGAAGATGGCCGAGCCGAAATGGTCGCATGTCCATTTCCCGGCGATCGACTATCAGGATGCCTATTACTACGCAGCACCCAAGTCGATGGCCGACCGGCCGAAGTCGCTGGACGAAGTCGATCCGCGGCTGCTTGAAACCTATGAAAAGCTTGGCGTGCCGCTGCGCGAGCGCGCCATACTGGCGGGCGTGGCGGTCGACGCCGTGTTCGACTCAGTTTCCGTCGCCACGACTTTCAGGAAAGAGCTCGCCGATGCGGGCGTGATCTTTTGCTCGATTTCGGAGGCTGTGAAGGAGCATCCGGAACTGGTGAAGAAGTATCTCGGCTCGGTTGTGCCCTACAGCGACAACAAGCACGCCTGCCTCAACTCGGCGGTGTTTACCGACGGCTCGTTCGTCTATGTCCCCCCCGGCGTGCGCTGCCCGATGGAACTAAGCACATATTTCCGCATCAACGAGCTCAACACGGGGCAGTTCGAGCGGACACTGATCATCGCCGACAAAGGATCATACGTTTCGTATCTTGAGGGCTGCACCGCGCCGATGCGCGACACACGCCAGCTGCACGCGGCGGTGGTCGAGCTGGTTACGCACGACGACGCCGAGATCAAGTACTCGACCGTCCAGAACTGGTTTCCCGGCGACGAGGAAGGCAAGGGCGGTATCTACAACTTTGTCACCAAGCGCGGCCTGTGCGAGGGACGCAACAGCCGCATTTCATGGACGCAGGTCGAGACGGGCTCGGCCATCACGTGGAAATACCCGTCTTGTGTTTTGAAGGGCGACAATTCGACCGGCGAGTTCTATTCGGTGGCCGTCACCAACAATTTCCAGCAGGCCGACACCGGCACCAAGATGATTCATATCGGCCGCAACACGACGAGCCGCATCATCTCGAAGGGCATTTCGTGCGGCAAGTCGGATAATACGTACCGGGGCCTCGTGAAAATTATGCCGGCGGCCGAGGGCGCGCGCAATTTCACGCAGTGCGACAGTTTGCTGATCGGCGACAAGTGCGGCGCGCACACCGTGCCCTATATCGAGAGCCGCAATCCGAGTGCGCGGCTCGAGCATGAGGCGACCACGAGCCGCATCGCCGAGGATCAATTGTTTTATTGCCGCCAACGCGGCCTGTCGGCAGAGGAGGCTGTGGCGCTGATCGTCAATGGTTTCTGCCGCGACGTGCTGCAGCAGCTGCCGATGGAATTCGCCGTCGAGGCGCAGAAGCTGGTTGGCGTATCGCTGGAGGGAAGTGTTGGTTAACGTATTTTGAAGGGGAAGCTAATGACACAGAACATACTGCCTGAAGACTCAAAAGCCGCGGTCGAGAGGATGATCGAGATCATCCGCGGAATGAAAGCTGTGGCCGATATAGAGGCCAAGGCGCTCGAGCGCCGCGACCCGAAGGAGCTGAACAATCTTATCGACGTCAAAGACAAGGCCTCGCGCGTGTTCGAGCAGGCGGGCAAGGAGTTCCACCAGCGTCGCGAGGAATTCACCGGCGTCGAGCCG
>DATJGZ010000129.1:0-2634 GCA_035494535.1 Patescibacteria group bacterium
AGATCAACTTGCGCGCGCTCATGCGCGGCCTGCGTTGTCATTATCAGCTTTGCCGCCGCGCAGGGCCGAAAGCAAACGCCGGTAGCGGTGCGGGCGCATGGACATGTAGATATGGCCGAGCAGTAGCACGATCCAGAGATACCCCAGCACATATTCGGGAAGGCCAAGCCGGATGCCATAGACGCCGATCATGCCTGTGACAAAGCACAGTGCAAGAATGGCCGCTGTCGACTTTCCGGGCGTCAGTCCGGCAAAGATGAAATGATGATGGAAGTGATGCTGGTCGGCGTCGAACGGATGGCGGCCCTGGCTGACGCGCCGCGCGAACTGGCCGCAGGTATCGTAGATCGGCAGCGCCAGCAGCCACGCCACCGACACCGGCTTAAGCACCGAGTCCGGATATTGCGAGAAATGCATGGCGAACCACGCCAGCGACAGGCCGAGCGCAAGGCTGCCCGCGTCCCCCATGAACACCGTCGCGCGCGCATGTCCGGGGTAGCGCATATTGTGAGCCAGAAACCCCGCCAGGGCGCCCATCAGGATGAGCGGCAGCGGCAGTGCAAACGCCTTGCCGGTCCATTGCGCACAAACAGTGAACCAGAAGAGCACAATAAATCCGACGCCACCCGCGAGCCCGTCGAGGCCATCCATCAGGTTGATGGCGTTAATGAGCAGCACGGCGGCTATGGCCGAGAATACCTGCGCCCCCGGGCCCCAGCCGAACGGTCCGAAGCCGAGCAGATTGCCCATGCTGTAAGCGACGGCATGACCGGGAATGACGATGATGAGCGCCGCGATCCATTGCACGGTGAATTTGGCCCAGGCCGGGACGTTAATCCGGTCATCCAGCGCACCGAGCAGGAGCAGAAGCGCCAGAGCCCCCAACAGCCATCCCTGTTGCGGCTCGATTCCGTGCCAGAGCGCCACGCCTGCGAAGACCGGAAAGATGACAAGACCGCCGACCGGCGGCACCTCGCCCTCATGCCGTTTTCGGCCGCCGGGCAGGTCGACGAACCCTTTGCTGTGCGCGAGCCTGACCGCCAGCGGCAAAAGCAGGGCGACGGCAACGAAGGCCACAACAGGATATGACCAGAGAGAGGGCATGGTTCTCCGATGAAAAAAACAGTCCGGTCATGAAAGCATAAACTGCGGATAGGATAAAGGTTGAGGGTTAGCTCATCACGACCAGTACATTCGCCCTAGTCGGCAAGGGTTTATTCTTATATGATCCCACGTAACCGTTTGTCCGAAAACGACAATTGAATGTTACCAAGGATTTCATGGCTTTACTCGTCCTACATTTGAAGCGGTCTCATGGCTGAGGACATTACGGCGATGATCAGGGCGGCGCAGGCGGGCGACGGCAGGGCCTTTGAATCCCTGTTGCAGGAGCACTATGAAATAATATTCCGTATGGCGTTTAAATGGTGCGGCAACCGGGCTGACGCCGAAGATATCACCCAGAACGCCTGTATAAAGCTCGCCCGCAACATCGAAACCTACAAATTCGAGGCCGCTTTTACGAGTTGGCTCTACCGGCTGGTGATCAATACAGCGATCGACTGGAAACGGCAGAACAAGACGCACATCGCTCTGCCCGAGCATGCCGACGACACCATATCAACCGGGGATAGCAGCGCCGAAGACAAGCTGCAGGCCCGTGAAATGCTGGCGCAGGTGATGGCCCTGCCGGAGAAGGAAAAAACCGCCTTGTTGCTGGTCTTCAGCGAAGGGCTGACGCATGCCGAGGCGGCCTTTGCCATGGGCTGCAAGGAAAGCACGGTGTCGTGGTACGTGCACGAGGCCCGCAAGAAGCTGGGCGTGAAGGACGACGGGAAGAAAAAGGAGCGGCGCCATGGATGACAGGCAGCTGGAAAGGATCCTGAAGAATATCGAGATTCCCATCCCGGACGGGAATGCGAAGAAGCGCGCTACGAACCTCGCGCTGGTGGAATTCGACAAGCATCAGAAAGAAAAGGCGGAAAAGCGCCAAGGATTTTCGTTATTCGGCCGTCTTACTGACAGTTCAGACAAAAACACGAGGAGAACTGTCATGCAAAGACGTCTTGTTTACGGGGGTATGGCTACGGCCATGGTTGTCGTTCTGGCGGCGACGATGTCGGTAACGCAACAAACTGCCACTTTCACCAAAGGCGCCGAGCTTAAACCTGCCCCCGCTTATACGGGCGGCGGAAATGATTTTTCGAGCATCGCCACCAACATTCAGACAAGCCAATCATGGTTCAGCGGTTGGGGCGGCAAGGCGAAAGAACAGCGCATGGCGCAGAATGAATCAGTTTCGCAGACTTACGCCAAGGCTGTGGAAGAATCGAACAAGCAAAACGTCGAAAAAGCGATCAATAGCGGCGCAAGCTCGTTGCCGGTGCCAGTTTCAACGCCGACGGGAAAATTGTCGGTCGGGGAAAATCAGCCTGCGGACGATGGCCGGGTTATGGAGCGCGAGGAAATCGCCTCGGCTGATTCCGCCGCAGCGCCGAAGCCTTCGATGCCGATGCAGGAGCCGGCGAAGAAAAGCGAACTGCGCGCCCGCGTCGATCTACAAGCGCAAGTCGCCGGCGGCCGGGCCTATACCGAGGCCGACCGTCTCGCCAGACAGAAAATGCCCGAGACGAA
>DATJGZ010000130.1:0-6270 GCA_035494535.1 Patescibacteria group bacterium
TCCCGCTGGTCGTTCGCAATGACGGCCACGAATAGCTTTGTCGCCGCCCCGGCAAGTTTACGAAACCAATTGACTCGCTCCAATCCCCCCTTTAAGTTACGGAAATAATTTCAGGGAGGAATATATGCTTCGTCGCCCGGAACCGGCTTTTCGTGACTACGACCCAAAACTCGGTCCCCGCCCGTCCGACCCCTACCACATCCTGCAGGAAGTCGACGGCGAAGCCTGGCAAAGCTATTCCCCGACGATCACGGGCCAGCAGGCGAAAGATATCCTGCGCCGCGACCTTCCCCCGCTCGGCAACAGCAATATCATCATCCGCGTCGCACCGGACGGTTATGGGACACTGGAGATCAAGCACGAGGATTTCGACGAGGAGCGCACCTTCAACCTGAGGGACAAGGTTGTCGATTTCGGCGTCCTGCGCGTTGACGAGAACCGCGAGCAGGGCGTGGGCCGGCATGTGCTGCGTAATGAGATCGATCTGTTTCGTGCCTTGGGCGCAAAAGTTTTCAATGTTCATGCATCGGATGCCGGCGGCTATATGATGGCCCGCCTCGGCGCGCTGCCGGACGACGTTAGCGACTCTGACTTCATCGCCCGCACCAGGAACCGCGTCACCGGCATCCTCGATGCCGTCTCGCCGCTTCTTACAGAATCCGAGCGGAAACCGCTGGCGAAGGCAGCTGCGTTTGCCGATGCCAAGGACATGTGGCGACTGGCTGACGCGCAACTGGATCTGTCATCGCGTCTGAAAACACTCTTCGCCAAAGCGGCATCCGGCGATGCCCACGCGGTGACGACGAAAGAGAAATTATTGAGTGCGCTCAACAACACCTATTTCGCCGGCAACGGTGGGCGGATCATTGCCGACATCAATGAACGGGTCGCGGCAGGGAAGAGTGTTTCCGCCGGCCGTCTGTTGCTCGCGGGCACATACTGGGAAGGCCATATCGACCTGAATGATGCCGAGCAGCTCAACCGGGTGGATGCCTATACCGGCGGTTTGGCGCCAAGACCCTGAATCCATTTTTGAGGAAAAATAGGGACACCATACAATTGGTCGACTGAACTGTATCCGAAGCTATACCTCAAAATCTGCAGAATCTTTTCGCTGCGCTGAAATGATTGCGGTGCGGCATAGGGTCTTGGCTCCGAAGTTTGAATTTTCTTCAACCTGTGCGGTTTCTTGAAAGCATAAGAAAAAAAAGACACCAAGAGCGCACATTTGTGTTGCCGAAGAGCGATGCCTGATATCAACCCGGGAAGGGCAAGGGGAACGGTCGATTTTTTGGCGTCGTCGGCTGATCGGCCGGCTCGGGCGGGTTTGTGTGCGGTGCTGTCTGCTGGGGCAGGGACTCCCGCCGCTTGAGCGCGTTTTGCTCTTCCTCGGCCTTCGCGACGGCTTCTTTCGCAAGACCCGTGGCAATTGTGTGATTTTCATCATCGTCGATGCCAAGCCGCTTGAGCGTCGCGGACGCCTGGTCGACAAGGAATTTGCTGACCTCGATATCGCCGCGCTTGTTGCCCTTCTCGGCCAGCCATTCAATGTAACCCTTCTGATCGAGCTCGCCCTTCTCGTTTAAATGCTTCTCGACGTCGATTTCTTTCTGTTCGGCGATTTTCGCGGGGTACTGGCGTTCATAATTGCCGGCGATCTCTTTCATCGGCACCGGGCGTTCTGCGAATACTTTCGACTGCTTCTCGAATTTGGCGAGTTCGCTCTGGGGCGTCGGGCGGCTGACCCTTGGGTTGAAGGCCGATGTAACCCGGCCGGTTGCTTGTTCAGAACCTTTTTCTACCGTTGCCCCACCCATCAATGTCACTCCTCTACTTCGTTGTAAATTACGTTATGTAAATAGTATTAATTTTTCGTTAACCTCGGTTTCCGGCTTCTGCGGTCTGGCACCAAGACCCTGAATCCATTTTTGAATTGACACTTCACCCGCTCCTCCTATAGTATTATGGAAATATTATAATAGAGGGTGTTCTATTGGTTTCAATGACTTCGGCGAACGGCGTGGAGACGCAAAACTCCGGCCGGGCGCGGCAATGGCTTAAGAACCTGTTTGACCGGTGGGGCCTGTTCCCCGACCCGGACGAGGACAGCGATGCCTATTGGGAGCATTATACCGGCATGCCCGCCGCGCAGGCTGTGGCCATTCTCCGGCGCGACATGCCGGCCGATACGCGCATCGCCATCACGACAAAAGCCGACGGCACCGGCAGCATCCAGATTTACGCCGACGGTCAAATCGACGACTCGCAGGAATTCGATCTGCAGCGACAGCGGCTCGGCCACGGGGAGCTGACGGTGGAGGATCAGGGTAAGGGACTGGGGCGCTACGTGCTCCGCAACGAGATCGAGCTTTTTCGCGCCTGCGGCTTTCCGGGTTTTAATATGCATGCAGGCTTCGAGGCCGGCGGTTACGCCTGGGCGCGGTTCGGTTTCCTGCCGACGAATCTTGAACGCGCGACCTTGCGCGAGCCGATTGCGCGACGCTATGCGCTGGTGCGGGACTTATTGGATTCCAACGACCGCGCCTTGCTGGACAGGGTCGCAAAAATAGAAAAGCCGGCCGACATCTGGACGCTGGCTGACGCCGATACCGATATCGGCCCCCAGCTTCAGGCGCTTCGAACCGGGGACGGTCCCGCGCAGGATCAATACAACCGTATCATGTATGCCATCCAGAAAACCGGCTATGACGGCATCAAGGTCGTGGGCGACCTGCGGCGGCGGCTCGACGCGGGTCAGTCCGTGTATCTCGGACGTCTGCTTCTATCAGGCACTGACTGGGCGGGTTATTTGGATTTCAGCAACCAAGCGCAGATGGAGCGCGTCGGACGCTATATCGGCGGCTGGAGCGCATCACCGCAGCAGTCCGCGCCTGTCCCCTCTCCGAATTGACGATCTAGAATCTTGACAAAAACCTTGCCCTTCCTTTATGTTATGGAAATCATTTTTAGGGGGCGGCAATTCCGCAACTTGCAGAAATCAAGGACAGGGCCAAGGCTTGGCTGAAATCGGTCTGGCAAAATATCAACCCGCCCCCGGGGCCGACGGGATGGGAGAAATACGTGCCCATGAGCGAAGCCGAGGCCATGGATATCCTCAGGCAGGATCTTCCAACGGACACCAAAGTCGAACTCGATATCGACGATGACGGTAGCGGCTCGATCAGGATAAAAGCCACGGGCGCCATCGATGAAACCCGCGATTTCGATCTCGTCGCGCACCGGCTCTATCCCGGCACCATGATCGTGACCGACAACGGCAAAGGTTTGGGCCGGCACCTCATGCGAAATGAAATCGAGTTCTTCCGGGCCTGCGGCGTGAAGCGATTCAATATCCACGCCGGTTATGAGGCCGGAGGGTACACATGGGCGCGAATGGGTTTTCTGCCCGATGACAAGGACAACGACTATCTGAAGAAGCCGGTTCGGGTCCGCTACAATGCGGTCAGGCCCTTGCTGACCGATAAGGAGCGGCAGTTAATGGACGGGGTTGTCAAAATCCGCCGTGCGAAGGATTGCTGGGCGGTCGCAGACGCTCCGATCGACATTGGGCCGCGCCTGCGCACTCTTTTCAATGAAGCCGCGAATGGAAACGAGAGGGCGGAGGCGCGCTTCGGCCATCTGCTCGACAGCATCGACAGCCCCGGGTACAACGACAAAATCCGCGATTACATTATCGAAAGGATCAAGGCCGGAAAGTCTCTGCCGCTCGGCCGCTACCTGCTCTCGGGTAGCGACTGGACCGGTTACCTGGATTTCGAAGACAACACGCAAATGCGGCGCGCCGGCCGTTATGTTGGCGGCTGGGCGCTGCCGCCTTCAAAACCTCAGACCTCTCCCGTGTAGGCGCCCACAGGCGCGGACGATTCCTGCGCCAGGCACGCCTCGAGCCCGCTGCGGAAATCGGGATGCATCAGTTTAATGCCGAGTTCCTGCTTGATCCGATCGTTTTTCACGCGCTTGTTGTCCGAATAGAAGCTGCGCGTCATCGGTGCGAGGTCCGCCTGTTCATAGGGGATCAGCGCCGGCACGGGCAGCGCCAGCATTTCGCAGGCCAGCGCAATCAGCTTGTGGCTCGGCGCCGCCTCGTCGTCGCAAACATTATAGATGCGCCCCGGGTTTGGTTTTTCCATCGAGGCCAGCAATACCTGCACGATGTCGTCGATATGAACGCGGGAAAATGCATGACCCGGCTTGTCGATGCGACGCGACACCCCGGCGCGCACGGCGTCAAGCGCACTGCGACCGGGGCCGTAAATGCCGGCAAGCCGGAAAACGTGCACCGGCAATTCTTCGTCCTTGTAAAGCGAGAGCCACTGGCCTTCCGCTTTTGCGCGGCGCGAGCCGCGCTTCGAATTGGGCCGCAATTCCGATTCCTCATCCACCCAGCCGCCCTCGCGGTCGCCGTAGACGGCGGTGGATGAGAGATATCCGACCCAGCGCAGGCCGTCGATGCCGAGCACATCGTCACCGTGATGGCGGAAAGCCGGGTCGCCTTGATCGTCGGGCGGGGTCGAAACAAGAAGGTGGGTCGTGCCCTCGAGAAACTGCCGCGCGTCGACCAGCGACGCATCGCCGCTGAACATGTAAGTCTCGATTCCAGCCGTGCGCATGGCTTTCTTTTTCTCGGGGTCGCGCGTGGTGCCGGCGATTTCCCAGCCGCGGCTTTTCAGCGCGCGCGCCAGATACTCGCAGCTGTAGCCGTAGCCAAAGCAGAACAGCCGGTTATGTTGCTTACTCTCGGGCATCGATAATTATACCTGTGCCTGCGCGCGCCGGCGGCAAGCCGACAATTCACGCTACCCCTGTTTTCAGAAATCTACGTTTTCGTAGTGCTCGACCGGCGTGAAACCCGGTATCCGATCCTCCAGCAACGGCTGGAAGCTCGGCCGCGATTTCACGCGTGCGTACCATTCGCGGGCGGCCTGATGCTCTTCCCACGGCACGTCGCCGATATAGTCGATGGCCGAGAGATGCGCGGCGGCGGCAATGTCGGCGAGGCTGAAATTCTCGCCCGCAAGCCAGCGCCGCTTTTCCGTCAGGAAGCCGATATAGTCGAGATGGTAATGGATGTTCGCGTGGCCGGCGCGGATCGACGGACCGTGCGGCTCGCCGAGTTTCAGGAAACGCTTCATCAGTTTTTCGCCGACGAGATTATCCGTCACCTCGCGATTGAATTTCACATCGAACCAGCTAATGAGGCGGCGCGTCTCGGCGCGCTGGACCGGATCCCGGCCGAGCAGGTCGATGTCCGGATAGACCTCCTCAAGGTATTCGCAAATGACTTGGCTGTTCGCGAGCGTGGTGCCATCGTCCTCGACTAGCACGGGCACGTCGCCCGCCGGATTGAGCGCGAGGAATTCCGTACGACGCTCCCATACTTTTTCGATTTTGAGTTCGAAGCCGAGCTTCTTTTCCGACAAGGCGATGCGCACCTTGCGCGAGAACGGGTGAAGCCACAGATGGAACAATGTCCTCATGTGCCAAGCCTAGCGCATCCGCAGCGGCGGTAACAGTACTGATTTCAGCTTTCTACAGGCTTTTCCTGAGCCTTTTGACGAGGCTTATGGGCTGTGCGCCTGCAGCGATACCTTCACTTTGACTGTGGTTCCTACGCTGTGCGGGTCGGCCCACTGGCCGGTGCCGATGCCGTAATCGAGGCGCTGCAAGTCTGTCTCACCCTGCATTTTCGCGGTTTTCTGCCCGTTTGCGCCCGTCTCGATCGTCAGCGTGAACGGCAGGTCGATCGGCGCGGTTACGCCCTTGAGCGACAGCTTGCCGTGCGCGACGTACTGGTTGTCGCCCTTCTTCTCGAATGAGTCTGCCGTAAATGTTGATTCTGGAAATTTATCGACGGCAAACCAGTCGGCATCGCCGATGCTCTTGTCCCGCTCGTCGTAGCCGGTGGTCGCGCCCGCCATCTTGATCGTGATCGATACACGACTGTCGACGAGCCGATCCGGATCGAAGGCGATCGCGCCGTCGAAGCCGGCAAAGGTGCCAGTAAACGGCGCATCGTTCTGCGTCGTCTCGAAGGTCAGCCGGCTCTGATCGTGATCGATCGCCCATTGCGTGACGCCGGCAGGTGCAGGTGCGACCGCAGGCGCAGCAGTGTTCGTGGCCGGAGCGGCAGGCGCAGCGGCAGCGGCGGGTGGGCTTTTCATTTGTGGCGGCGCGGATGACGGCAGCAAAAGCAACTGTCCGATGAACATGAAACCCGCCAGCAGGAACGCCAATGTGGCCGCGAGGCGT
>DATJGZ010000131.1:0-5596 GCA_035494535.1 Patescibacteria group bacterium
CGCCTGACCCATACGATCGTCGCTTCGAATGTCGGCGAGACGTTGTGCCGCAATCTCGGCCTCGGCCAGGAAAGCATCGATCTGGTCAAAGCCATCGTCTATGCCCACGATATCGGCCACCCTGCCCTATGCCACAGGGGCGAGCGCGCCATCAACACGAGGATGTCGGCGCTGGGTCTCCACTGGAATCACGACGCCGCGGGGTTGAGCGTCGTTAACGACTGGTCGCGGCGCGATGCGCACTTCAACGGCCTTAACCTGACGCTTGACGTCCTCGAGGGTCTTGCCAAGCGTTACTGGCACTTTGTCGACCACAAACCCGTGAATATCTTCGAGCACAACAAGAGCGAACTGCCGGATTCGATACTCGAAATCGACAAAAAATACGATCTGCATCTTGGCAAAAACAATCACATCGAGGGCCAGATTGCCTGCCTGTCGGATTGGGTCGGCTATATCTCGACCGATGTCGAGGACGGTCTTCTGGTCGGCGAGTTTTCCGTCGACGAAATTCTGGAACGTTTCCCCCTATCGGCCGGCGCGCTGGCGAAGGTGAAATTCCAGCAGGAAGCCCCGGGTCTGGGCACCGAGGAGCGTAAGGCCGCCGTCGCCCACGTCCTGTGCATGGAAATTCGCAATTTCCTGATCAATGACGTCGTCACGCAGACTGAGAAAAACCTTCGCGAGGCTCAGGCGCAAGGTTTGCTGAACAAGGCGGAGGATGTCCGTGATCTCGGCAAGCTGATGGTCGGTTTTTCGCCCGAAGTTCTCAAGAACGTGAAGCGGATAGACGCCATCGGTATAGTCAGAATTTACGAAGTGGAAAACACGCTGCCGGCAAGCGCCGAACAGAACTTCCAAACGCTCTTCAGCAAGAGAATGCCTTATGAGGACTTCATGGAGGAGGCCTTCGACGCCTGCGTCAGCGGCGAGATGAAAATGAGGGGCGACTGGAACGATCGTTATCAGGCCATCAAGGCTTCGGGATTACCGGACGAGGAAGCCAAAAAGAAAATTGCGCAGCTGGTCTGCGAATACATGACTTGCGAGGCCACGGACCGCGACGTCGTGGACTTCATCAAGGCGAACAGACCGCAGATACACGCGCATTACGCTCAGGAACCGCGCCTCTTGCTGCCCGGATAAATGGAGACTGCGGCGTGATTAAACGAATGGCAGTGCTGGTCGACATGCAAGAGGATGTCATGAATCCTGCGGGCCCGCTATATGTCAACGGGGCCGATGTTGTCCGGCCGATCGCCGACCAGTTTCTTGCCAGAATGAGCCCCGCGGACATCGAGGCGGTCGCCGTCACGATGGATACGCACGAGCCCAGTGATTTCCCTTCTCGTTTTAAATCGGCGCCTCACTGCCTCGCCGGCACGCCGGGCTGGGGCATCGCAATCGATATCGAGCCGGTGCTGGCAAATGGCGTCCCCGTATTTGCAGTCAGAAAACCGGTCAATGATATGTGGAGCGGCGCGTTCCCGCCCGATATATTCGAGGTCCATGACGCGGCAGCGCTCCAGGGCAGCGCAGGCAATATCCTACCACCCGGTAAGGTGCGCGATGCTTTTATGGACGAAAAGGATATCGGACCGGGTACCGAAATACTGATGGGCGGGTTCGTCTCCAACTACTGCTTTCACGATGCCCTACTCGGATTCCTCAAACGAGGCTGCAAGGTGACCATTCTTGAAGACCTTTGCCGCGGCTTTGTCACGCCGCCCAAGCCCGACCGGGCCTCGTCGGGAGATGTCCGGGACGTAATAAAGCTTGATGCCTTCCAGCCCTATCTTGAATCGGGCCAGATCAGGGTGGCGTCATCGGAAGTCCTTTTTCGGGGTCCGCTGGTCGAGGCCGCCTACCATGTGGCGGAGAAAGCTCATGCAACTCAGGTCCGCTCGGGCTCGAACAAACCCTACATCCATCACCCGCTCAAAATCTATTCCACACTGCGTTCATTCGGCATCACCGATCAGGTTACCCTGGCCGCGGCTCTGCTGCATGACGTCCGCGAAGACTGCAAGGCCATCGACAGCCGCCAAAAACTGATCGAGGCGTTGCAAGAGGAGCTAAAAAACATTCCGGGCGGGGCAATCGACGAGACTCTGATCGGGTCCACGGCGGATACGGTCGAGGAACTTACCAATCTCCCGGTCATGCCGGAGGTCAAACGCAGCTGGCAGGTTGACCATGCGGCAACGATGTCGGATCGCGCCAAAATCATCAAGATCATGGACCAGGCTGCAAATGTCGGCGACCTCACCTTTTCCAGCAAGCCCCTGCCCGTTCGCCGCGCCTACGTCGAAAAGGCCAGAGATGTGGCGGATGCCTGCGCCGGAGCCCATGCCGGCGTGGATGGTTATTTCGCGCTGGTTCAGGCGGACGTCGCAGCCCGGCTGGCAAAGAATATACCGGGTAATATTGATGATGGGGCCTTGCTAGCGCAGGCGCTATCTGGCGTAAGACCAGAGCGCCCGATCGCACCCCAAGTCGCATCGTGGCTAAAAGCGGGAGGCGATGGTCTTTACGAAATCGGATTGACATCTGCCGGGGAAGTCGCCGCCTACCGGATAACTGTAGCGCACACTCAATCCGAGGATGATGAGCGAAACCGTAAAGCCCGTGATTTCTGCACGGCGCTGGAGCTCGACGATAAGGTCCCTGTGCCCGTCACAACGGGACCGTACGAACAGCTGGCTGGCCGGGACGTCCGCCTTTTCAAACTTAACCGGCCGCTTCCGCTCGAAACATTTCTCGCGACAGCAGAAAGAATGAATGTCGCGAACGAAGCCGAACGTGTGGAACTAACGCAGGCTGCCGCCCTGGCCGGTCAGGACGTGGAGATGCTGCGCCGTGTTGTCGCCGGCATGCTGGATGGACGCCTGAATTCATCGCTGGAGCTAGAGGCCGCCGGCCTGACGCGGGAAAGCCGCGCGGCCGTCTATGGCCGCATGATCGGCCTCGCCCTGCCCCCGGCGCCGCCAGCGCCACACAAGGTCATGCTCTGTCTCGGCGGCGGCCCTGTTTCGGGCAAATCGGCCTTTAAAACTGCGATCTCGGATTTTATCGCCGGAGAAGGCCTCGCTGAACACGCCGTCTACGTCATACCGCAGGACGTCAAGGACATGCTGCCTGAATATCGCGCCCTAGGCAGCCTGTCTGGAAACAAGCCTCTGCAGGCGGCCTTAGACGTGACGCAGGAACAGGCGGACCGGATCGGCAAAAAACTGTATCCTTTTTTCGCAACCGAGGTCTCGCAGCTTAGCGACAAGATCATCGGCGCAGCGATGCGGCGCGGCTGTCCGGTGGTGGTGGAATCCCACATGAGCGACCGGGATGAATCTTTGCGCCGCGTAAAGCTCGCCAAGGACAACGGATACGAAAGCGTGCTCGTCAACCCGGTCGTCAGTATTTTCAATTTCTTCGCCCGCGGCGAAAAACGCCAGCAAGACACAGGAAAATGGTTCGTCCCGGAAGGCGGGCTCGAAAGCCAGAAGCGTTTCGAGGAGAACTGGCCGGAATACGCGCGAGCGTTCGATCTCGCCGCGCGCTTCAATAACAACAGCGCCGTGCCGCGCCTGATGGCGCTGGCGCTGAAGGGTGACATTCACGTATTTGATGCGACCGGCTATGCCGAAACACGGGCCAAAATCAATATCAACCCGAGGGGCAGGAATGCGGACGAGGCTCTTTCGACGGCTTTTCAGGGCCCGGTTCCGGACGAAGATCAGGCTGATGCCAAGTCGCTCATGGATGGCGGCGCTGATCCCAATCACATACAGAAGCTTTTGGAACTGCTGACGTCGCGACCGATCCTCGGGCCGAATCCTTAAGAAATTGCAAAACCGGTCAGAGTTGCGGTTTTGCGACCGCGCGGTTTTCGTGGGGGGTGATCTGGACCATTTGTGCCTGCCCGGCTTCATCGAAAACAATACCTTGCGCGGGGACCAGATTCCCGAAGTAGGACCACTGCTCATTATGGTCGAGCTCCGGATGACGTTGGGCGCGCATTTCATCGTCAAAGGCCTTAACTAGATCAACAGCATCGATAAAATGGAAGTCCGACCCGTGTTCCTCACGCTGCGGGCCTGACCGGAATTTTTTGGGCGAATGATCCTGATCGTAGGTAACGACCTGCCAGCGGTTGAGGTTTCCGCCGAAGCTGTTCCTGTAGGCATGGCGCCAGACAGAATGATCGCCGACCGTGAATATGCGCGAGCGGAACTGGTCCAGCTTGACCTGCGCGTCGAACTGATCTGTCAAATCTTCGGACGGCGGAATGGCAAGCATTTTTTTCCTACGCTCTGATGGATTGTTTTCTGTCCTCATTCGCGCCCGGTGAGAAGCTGATGACCTTCTCAGGCTCTGGCTGAAGCGAGGGTTTGATCTGCTGTTCTATATAAGCCACGATTTGCGCCACGCAAGCTTCGACCGTATTGGTTTCGGTATCTATGACGAGCTCAGGATTGACCGGCGGCTCGTACGGCGCGCTGACGCCGGTGAATTCCTTGATGATCCCGGCCCGGGCCTTTTTATACAGTCCCTTTGGGTCCCGCCCCTCGCAGGTATCGACATCGGCCTTGATGTAAATCTCATGGAACGTGCCCTTGCAGGCTTCGCGCGCCATGTCCCGGTCCGCCTGATAGGGTGAAATAAAAGCCGTGACGCAGGCGACGCCGGCCTGGGCCATGAGGGCCGCCACTTCGCCGACGCGCCGGATGTTCTCCTTGCGGTCCTGCGGCGAGAAACCCAGATCCTTGTTGAGGCCGTTCCGAACATTGTCGCCGTCGAGCACCATCGAATTGATGCCGCGGTCGATCAGGGCCTTTTCCACACGCATTGCGAGGGTCGATTTGCCCGCGCCGGACAAGCCCGTGAACCAGAAAACCCCGCCGCCATGGCCGAATTTTTCCTTCCGGAGATCTTCCGAGGTCATGTGCTGGACGGCCGTCAGATTCTCGGATTTCGGGCCTTGTTTCCGGGCCGCCATCACGTCCTTCAGGCTGATGATGCCGCCGCCGTGGATGTTCATGCCATCGAGAGACAGTGCAATACGGCCGGTCTTGCCATCGTCGTTGTAGTCGTCGAGCGGCAGGCTTTTCGAAGCCCGGAACGTTATTTCCGCGACGCCGTTTTTCGGCACTGCGCGTGCGCCCTCGCCCAGGGCAAGGTCGTCGGTATTGATGACGCGGTTGATGGACTGCACCGTCACCGGAACGCGCGCGGTGGTGAAACGCGCTTCTAGCGACTGTCCAACGGTTATCGGCTTGTCATGCAGCCAGAACACGCGAGCGTTGAATGTGTTTGTCAGGGTCGGCGGTGAATCGGAGTGGCTTATAATCTGGCCCCGGTTAACGAAGACGGGATCCTCGGTTATGAAACCCACAACATCCCCCGCCGCGACCTCGGTTAACTCTTCGCCGTTATCCGGCCAGGACACGAATTTCTTGATTTTCGTCGTGGCATTTGTAGGCATGATCGTAATCGTATCGCCTTCGTGCATCGTGCCGCTTTCGACCCGGCCGACGACAATTCGTTGCTCGTTGACGCGGTAGACATCCTGCACCGAAAAACGCAGGGGCCGGGCTAC
>DATJGZ010000132.1:0-6305 GCA_035494535.1 Patescibacteria group bacterium
TGGGCGCTGCGCTGGTATGCTCTCGACGTCGATTACGAAATGGCCGGCGAGGACCTGCAGACCGCAGCCGATGTCGCCGGCAAGATCACGAAACTGCTGGGCGGCGAGAAGCCGGCCGGATTCCACTACAAGCTTTTCCTCGACGAAAATAACCAGAAGATCTCGAAATCTAAGGGCAATGGCCTGACAATCGAGCAGTGGCTGACTTATGCGCCTAACGAAAGCCTGGCCTATTACCTGTTCGGGCGGCCGACCTCGGGCAAGAAGCTCTATTTCGACGTCATCCCGAAAGCGGTCGACGAATATCTTCAGTTCGCCGAAAAACTACCGCAGCAGCACAACGAGCCGGACAAGATGCTCGACAATCCGGCATGGTACATCCATGACGGCGACCATACGCGCGTGCCGGAAGTGCCGGTTAGCTTCGCGCTGCTGCTGAACCTTGCCAGCGCCGCCAACGCGCACGACAAGGCGACCATGTGGGGCTTCATCCGCCGTTATGCGCCCAAGGCGTCGCCTGAAGGCGCACCCTTTCTTGACCAACTGGTCGGTTTCGCCGTGCGCTATTACAACGATTTCGTCCTGCCGAGCAAAACCTACCGCTTGCCGGACGAGCGTGAGCGCAAGGCGCTGGCCGACCTGTCAGCGCGGCTTGAGAAGCTGCCTGGCGACGCCGATACCGAGGCTTTGCAGACCGAAGTCTTCAGCGCCGGCAAAGAAAACGGCTATCCGAAGGAAGAGCTGCGCAACTGGTTCCAGGCGATCTATGAGGTCCTGATCGGCCAGACGCAGGGCCCGCGCTTTGGCACCTTCATCGCGCTGTACGGTAAAAATGAAACCATCCAGCTCATCAAAGACGGGCTGGATGGAAAATTTGTGAAGGCTGAAGCGGCGTAGTTATTTCGGCCCGCCACGCTCGGCTGCGTACCATTTCGTGATATAGCCCTCAGGTCCGACGTCTTCTCCATGGACTTCGCCGTCCTGAAGCATGCCGGTGCCACCCGACGGGGCGGTCTTCGCTTGCGTTGCCGGAGCCGGATTTTGACCGTTTACAGCCTGCTCCCATTTCCAAATATAACCGTCTACAGCTACATCTTCGCCGTGGACATCGCCGTCCTGAAGACTACCCATTTAAATTCCCCTTTTTCCGCGTTAAACCACCGCCATAATAAGTGACAAGTGCCGACCTGTCAATAATATGTTAATAAAGCTGCAACTTATTTTCAGCCCATTTTTGGATCAGAAGCATGCCTTCGGACGCCCCGGACCTTATGTTATGATTTCCTTTCTTTCAAGCGCCCGTACGAAGCCTCATGAACAGAAAACAGCGCCGCGCCGACAAAAGCGCCAAGGGATATAGTGCCTCGCCGCAGGTGCAAGCTATATTTGATGAGGCCGTGCGTCTCCATCAGGCGGGGCGGTTGGCCGAAGCGGGGAATCTATATCGGCAGATCCTGTCTGTTGAGCCGCAGCATGCCGACAGCCTGCATCTGCTCGGTCTTGTCGCATATGCCGGGGGCCGTGCGGACATCGCCGCTGAGCTGATCGCGCAGGCGATACAAGTTAACCACAAAGCCTCTGTGTATCACAATAATCTCGGTCTCGCCCTCCAGCAAATGGGCCGGCTCGACGATGCCGTGGCGTCCTATAATCGCGCTTTGGCGCTAGCGCCGAAGGATCCTGAAACGCTCAACAATCTCGGCGTCGCGCTGCAGGCCCAAGGAAAATTCGATCAGGCGCTGGAGAAGTACGCCCAGGCCTTGGTCCAGCGGCCGGATTATGTGAGCGCCCACTATAATCGCGGCAACTGCCTGCGGAGCGCGGGCGATCCGGTGGGCGCTGTGGCGGCCTACCGGCAGGCGCTGGCAATTCAGCCGGACTATCCGGAAGCGCTCAATAATCTTGCCACGGTGCTCAAGGACCACGGCGAATATGTCGAGGCGGCCGCATGCTGCGAAAAGGCGCTAACGATCAAGCCGGGGCATGTCGAGTCGATGGTGAACCTCGGCAGCATTTTCAAGGAACTGAAGGAGCCGGGGCGGGCGCTGGAATATTACGACCGCGCGCTGACGCAAAGGCCGGGCTACATCGATGCGCTTAATAACAAGGGGCTGGCGCTGATCGATCTCAGCCGCTTCGATGAGGCGATCGAGTGCTTCGACCAGGCGATTGCTGCCGCACCGAACCGTGCTGAGATTTACAACAATCTCGCCGCCGCTTTCGATGAGAAGGGCGAATACAAGACTTCATTCGAAAAATATCAACAGGCATTGGCGCTAATGCCGGATTGTCCCGAGAGTTACTACGGCCTAGGCAATCTAGCGCGCAAGCAGGGCAGGATTGATGAGGCGGTGGACTATTATAGCCGCGCCATCGCGCTGCGCCCCGGCTATGCCGAGGCCCACTGGAATATGGCCTTCCTGCTGCTGCTTAAAGGCGACCTGATCCCCGGCTGGCGCGAAAGCGAATGGCGGTGGCGGCGCAAGAACATGAAGATGCACGGTTTCGCCGGTCCGGCGTGGGATGGCGGCGACCTGACCGGAAAAACCATCCTTCTTCACTGCGAGCAGGGCCTCGGGGACAGCATTCAGTTCATTCGCTACGCGGCGTTTGTCAAACGCAAAGGCGGGACCGTGCTGCTGTCCTGTCCGCCGGTTTTGAAGAAACTGTTTATCGGTGTCTCTGGCATCGACGAAATCTTTACTGACCCGAAGAATCTCCCCAAATACGACGTGCAGGCGCCATTGCTGAGTTTACCGGGTATGGTTGGCACCACATTAGAGACAATACCTTCGTCAAAATATTATCTGAAGGCGGATGAGGGGCGTGGTGATTTCTGGCGGCAAAAGCTTTCTAACCTTATAGGGTTAAAGGTCGGTATCGTTTGGCGCGGTAATCCGCAGCATCTCAACGACCGTAACCGCTCGATGAGGCCGGAACAGTTCGCGGCATTCGCAAACTTGCCCGGTGTTGCCATCGTCAATCTTCAGAAGGATGCGCGGTCGGATGAAATTGCCGCGCTTGGCGTGGGTAAATCGTTCCTGAACGCCGGACCGGAACTTGGCGATTTTTCCGATACGGCGGCGCTGGTGTCGTGCCTTGATCTGGTGATCAGCGTCGATACCTCGGTTTGCCATCTGGCAGGGGCGTTGGGCGTGCCGGTTTGGACTCTGGTCGCACATGAGCCCGACTGGCGCTGGCTGCTTGGGCGCGCCGACACACCGTGGTATCCGTCGATGCGCCTCTATCGTCAACCCGCGGCCGGCGACTGGGCGTCGGTAGCTGCGGCCGTGAAAGCCGATCTGCAATCGTTGGCTAAAACGTAAATCCCTTGCGCGGCAGACCCATGCCGTCCTGCCCATAGCCCGTGCCGTTGTTCAGTTTCGTATCCGGACTCCAGAATGTTATAACTCGTGCGGGGTCGGGTCGGTCGCGCTCCTCGGGCAATTGTGACGGCGTGCCGATATAAACGAAGCCAGCGATATTATCGCGCTCGTCAAGGCCGAGGCTTTTGCGGAAGGCTTCGCTGTAGCTGTACCACTCGGTAACCCAGCATGTACCGAAGCCAAGTGCATTGGCGGCAAGGCACAGATTCTGCGCGGCTGCGCCTGCCGACAAAATCTGCTCCCACAACGGGTTCTTGCCCTCTCGCACGCGCGAGACAACGGCGATAACGATGGGCGCACGCAAAAAGCGTTCTGCTTCAAAGTTCAATTTTGCAGGCAGAGCGCCCGGTTCTTCGGCCAGCCACGCCCTCATCAGCAGTTCTCCCGCGGATTTGCGTGCGTCGCCTTCGAAGACAATAAAGTGCCACGGGAACATCTTGCCATGGTCGGGCACGCGCATGGCGGCTTTCAGGATCGTGTCGATCTGGGAGCGATTCGGGCCGGGCTCCGTCATCAGCTTGATGGATACGCTACGGCGTTTTTGCAGATACTCAAGCAGTTCGGATGACGATTCGGCGGCTATGAGCTTGTCCGTTTTCATGCCGGCATACTAGCCAATTCGTCATCCCGGCGGAAGCCGGGATCTTGACGATAAATGCCGAAGATTTCGGCGTACGCCGGAATGACGATGATTAAGGCTGCCCCGGTGTGGGCTTCGGGTCGTAGTAATTCTTCCAGTATTCCGGGCGTTGGTCCTTCGGAATGGCTTCCCAGCCGCGATTGAGAACATCGTATTTGCTCTTGTCCAGCCATTCGCCATTGTCCATGACGAGGCGGTCGTCGAGATATATCTTGCCGCCCTTGCCCCGCAGCATGGTGGTCAGGTCCCAATGCAAGGCGCTGTTGCCGCCATTGTCGACCTTGACCGGCTCACCCATGTAGTCGGTGTATTTGTACGGCGTGCCGAGAGCGAGGTGAAAACTGCCGCCGATCTTCTCGACCAGCAGGCCGTTGAGTACGTGCTGTTTCAAATGCGGGTTGGTGCCGATGCCCAGTTCGCCGACCCATCGCGTGCCTTCATCGATGCCGATGATTTCGTCGAGATATTCTTGGCCTTTCTCGGCCTTCCAGCTTTCGAGATGGCCGTTGTTGAAGGTCAAGGTTAGATTTTCCATGACCTTGCGGCCGTCCTTGCTGAAGCGGCCTTTCGCCACCACCGTCCCATTGACGCTGTCGAGGCGCGGGGCGCTGAAGATTTCCGAGCCCGGGACGTTCTTGGCGATCAGGCTGTTACAGAACGTGAAATGGCTGCCGTCCTTGTCGACAAGGCTCATTTCGATATCGGTTCCGTCGTCATTGACGATGTGCACCTTGCTGGCGGCATTGAATTCCTGAATGAGACTTTTCTGCGCCTTTCCGATCTGCTCCCAGGGCTGGTCGCACAGCTCGAAGAACAGCTTGACGTAGTCGTCGTATTCGATGCCGTCGAGTTCGGCATCGCGCTTCGTCGGAATGACGGTCAAGGTATAGAAAATCTTACCCGAGCGTATGCGATCCTCGTAGGGCTTGGTTTCGCGGGTGTATAGCTGTTCGCGATCCGTGCGCGTGGTGACCACAGGTGTAAGTGCGCCAGGACGCGCCACCATCCTTTTGGTCACCGGCGAAGTCGCCGAGACGTAATCGGCTGCAACCGCGCGGACGCCATCGTCGGTTGTATGGTTCAATACGAAGGAATGGAAATCGCCGTCCTTGAAATCGACGTAAGGCGCAACGCCATCGGCTAAGCACTTCTCGAACAGAGATTTCGTGATCTGCCGCGCGCCTTCGCCGACCGTCAGGATCGCGTGCTGATCCTTGCCGGGTTCAATGTTGTATAATTTTTTTGCAAGACTTTCCTGAAGCTCGTCCGTCACTGGAGGCGACGTGAAATTCTTCCATTCCGGCAGGGGCTGCTTTGCAACGTCCATATAGAACGCGAAGTCGTTGTGCAGCTTGGCGACGAAAATCTTGTTCAGGCGGTTCATTTCGAACATCACCTGCAGCATCTCATCGGTATCGGTGAAATCCTGCGACGCACGGCGGTAGACATCGGCGGCCTTGTCCGCCCAATACCGGCTGTTCTCGGACAACTCAGCAATGTTGTCGAGCTGGCGCTTGTAATAGTCGTTGATGTCGCGAATTCTCACGTTCCCCAGCCCTTGTTTTTTATACATAATTTCATTGAGGGTAGCGGGAGATTATGAATAAGTCAACAAATGTAAATGATTGTATAAGAAGAGGTTTTTCGCTTTACCGGGATTTTAAGGCTGGCGGTTTATCCTGAGCAAAGGGGGATAAAGTGGGTAGCGGCAAGAATCTGGTTACGGACTTCAAGGCGTCGATGCGCGGTGATGAGATCCTCGAGGAAGCTGAGGAGTTCATTCATGACGCGCCGATCCCTGAAACGCAGCGGCGTCCCGATCTGCGGATGATCGTTATCAACACCACCAATGCCGATATCAGATTTGTGAATCCAGGCGGCCATTCCGACCAGACGGAGGACATCCCGCCGGGCAAGGCGGCGATGCTGATGGTGCAGGGCGACACGCTGATCGAGCAGGAGCATAACGCTGAGATTCTCAAGTCCCGATACGGCACTGGCGAAAACCGGCTGCAACTGGCGCTTTCAGACTTCAATGCCGGAAAGCTAAAGGGTTTGGTGAAGGAAGTTTACGGGCCGGTGACATTCGACGAGCAGGCGGGCCGGCTGGTGGATACGACGTGGCGGGCGACCGACGGCTCGACGGCGGTCATCCATCCGATCATCACCCAGAATGAGGCGATTGGCGTCCGTCCGGCGGCGCAGGAAGAAGTATTTTTGGTAAAGGGTAAACCGGGAGACACATTGCGCGGCACAGACACGGTCGCCGAGAAATTTAA
>DATJGZ010000133.1:0-8216 GCA_035494535.1 Patescibacteria group bacterium
CCGGATTTGCTTCCGTCAGCCTGTGCTCGTTACATCCGCACGGATCGCCTACAAACGGACCGTTAACCGGCTTCGGCGTTCCCGGATTGAAACCGCTCTGCGGATTCACCAGCCTGAATGTCGTTATCGGCGAACAAACACCGGTCAGCGGCGTGGTCGCGACGCATGTCCCCGGCGAACAGGTATTTGGCGCCGTAAACGTATTCTGTATGGTGCCATCGTCGTCCTTGCTGGGGTAATAGCAGTCGGTTCCGTAAGACGTCGGCGGATTCGCACAATTGTGCGGAGCTGTACAGGCTTGCGGCGTTGTGTCGCAGGTGCATCCGTGCGGGTTCGTCGGAGCACCCCATGTACATACGCCAGGGGTTGCATCGAACGTTTCGTCACACACCCGCGTGCCGGTCCAGGCGCCACCCGGCTCCGACGCGCATGAGCCGCACGACACCGTTTGCGTGTTCGGGGTCGGTGCAACGCAGGTGCAAGTATCGACCAACGGGCCGCTGTCGACATAGGTACAAGTCGTTGTGTCAAGAACCTGATGCTGGGTTTTATTGCCGGAGTTGTAACCCGGGCCGCATCCGGTTATGACGTCGTTCGTCGGCGCCTTGCCGCACGCGCAGCCGCTCGTATTCCATGTCGGATCGATTGTCTCGGTGCATGTCGGCTTCGGTCCAAAGGTATGCTGGCGTGATTCCTGTCCGCCGGTAAAGGGAGACGGACATGCCTGCTTTTCGGTGTAATCTGCCGGGCAGTTACAATTCGTAGTATCCCATGAGCCCGGTGAATCCGTGCAGGTCGGCATGGCGCCGATTGTGTGATGGCGGGTCATCGTGCCGCTGCCAAACGGAGAAGTACAGGCTGCCGGTTCGTCATAGTCAGCCGGACAGGAGCAAGCCGATACATCCCACGAGCCAATGCTCTCGGTACAGGCCGGCGGCGCGGCGAACGTATGCTGCCGGGTTTCCTTAGCTCCTGTATTTGCGTACGGGGGCACGGGGCAATCCAGGCTCTCGGTATAATCGGCCGGGCAGACACATCCCTGAATCGGACCGTTATCTACCCATGTACATGAGGTTGTATCGAATGTCTGATCCTGCGTACCTGTGCCGCCCGCAGGGCACGCCGCCGGAATTGTCCGCGTAGTCGGGCTGGGCGGAACACAGACGCACAAGCTGTAATCGTCGGTGCAAGCCGCCCCGGTCTGGTAGGTACAGGTCGTCGTGTCCAGCGGGCAAGATCTCGTTGCGCTGCCGCTGTTTGTATTCGATGGGCATGCGATCGGCGATACCTGCGGGTTAGGCAGGCTGCATTGGCAATTCGTTGTATCGACGATGGGCGTCTGCGCCGTACAGTTTGGCGCGCCATAATTGACCGTGACCTGTTCAGTTCCGCCCGTAAACGGCGCCGGACATGGAGGATTGGTAACGTCCGGCGATTTGCAGCCGCAAGCGCTGTAATCCCGGGTGTCGCCACAGTTATTGAGGCTGCCGGGGCAGGCCCCGGCCGCATAACCAGATCCGAGCTGCGAACAATCGCAGGTCGTGGTCACGACCAGCGAACACTTGCCGCCCGATGGGTCATCGTCGATATCCGGGTTTGCATTCCAGGTTCCATCTGTGTTGTTGCATGTCCATTGCACATGGCGGCATCCACCCATAGCTGTGTTGACCGTGAACTGCGCCGTCGTCCCCCCGAAGTTGGTCGGTGGCAGACTAACAGTTGTCGCCGCCGCGCCGGAGCAAATGGGGTGATTAAGATCTTGCGGGCAGTCTTTGGTAACATCGACGCAGTTCGGCATGCCGTTTACGACACCATCCATCACCTTGCCACCCGCGCAGGTCATCGCGACCGGGGCGCAGTCGGCGCCATGGGTGCCCGCCTGAGCGTTGTCGATGCCCGCCATATACGTGCCGGCAGTCGTACACCCAATCCGGTTCGGGTCCGCTTGCTGGCCCCCGATCTGCTCGGGATTGAAGCAGTTGGTGCCGTTACTGTCACAGATACTGTCCGACAGAATTTTGCCGTCGGTCCCGGTGCCGGACAAGCCATACACCAGCAGTGCGTCCGTATTCGAACTTCCATCGGAAAGCGCCGGCGCGCCTGTCGCCGCGGCAACCTCGAGCTGGACTTTCGGATCGGTGGGCGCTCCCGGGATGCCCACGCTCTTGTTCGATAAATCTTGGATGTTCGTTGTTCCGGGAATGACATGCCAGAGCGGATCCGGCTGCGACTGGAAGTACATCATGTAGTCATCGTAATGAGTGGCTCCCGTTGCGTTGCTCAGGTAGCCGTCCACAAGTATCGCCGTCGGCGTCGCCGCTCCGCCCTCGAACCCGGGATTGCAATTCGTCACATCGGCCCCGACCGCGCCCGCGCAGGGAATGTGCACCGATCCCTCGAACGTATAGCCGCCCACCCCGTCATGGCCAACGCTGTATACCGCAAAAACCGCCGAGTCCGTCGGTTTGATCAGCGATTTTCCCGCCGGATCCTGGATGGAAATCCCGCCATTGAGGTTGCTCATAAAATTTATATCGCCCATGCTTTCCGTCAGCGCATAGACGAGCCGGTAGCCATAGCCATCATAGGCTTTGGTCTCAGGAATCTGGAGCTGTTTGAAGGGAACGCCGCCCACAATGACGCGCTGATAATACGGATTCGGATTGGCCAATAGGGACGCGCGCTGCGTTTTCTCAATGCATACGCCGTTCAGGCAGTAAGGCGGCATTGTTGCCGCATAACCGCCCGTGCTGGTGCAATCCACCTGCATGCCGTAATTGGCGGAGCTTCTGGGGACGCTTAGCGCCGACGGGCAAGGGAACACACCGTTCGCCGTACGATAGCTCGAAATAGCCGTGAGGAGACTCTGCACATTCTGCACCGTCGTCTGGCGCTTTTGGAAGTTCAGGTAATTCGAATAAATATCGGCGGCGGGAGCGATGAGCAAACCCACGATCAGCATCGCGATCGCCATTTCGATCAGCGAGTATCCGCCAGCCGTCGGAGAACAAACGACCTGCGATCTTATTTTATCTTTTCGCTGTGCCATATCGATCTCCCGTCATTGGCAAATTATTTTTCCATCCGACGCCACGCCAACCATCCATGTAGCGCCCGGACATGTCTGGTTTGGAATAGGCGCCGCAAATGATGGTTTTCCCGGCGTACAGTCCGCATGACTGACTCCAGCCGCATCGGTATAAACACCGATCATAACTTGTCCCTGCGTCGTATCGCATTTGATCTTCTCACTGTTCACGGGAGCCGTTATCGCAGATATATCGAAGCAATTGGTTCCGTCATGCATGCACACTGCCTTCGCCTTGGCGTAATTTTGCGCGTGCAAGGCATTGGCAGTGCTGCCCACCGGCGCTCCTACGTTCAGTGTGACGCTGGCCGTCGGGGCATTCGCGGCCGTCCCGACATTCACCATCCCCGGATTGATATTGTACATGTCAGGAACGCCAGGTATTTGCGTCCAGAAGCCGCCCGAACTGCTGTTCACGAAATAAACGACATCGTCATAATGCTGCGTTGTATGCGCATCGTTCCGGATCCCTTCAATGAAGGTTGCATCATTGGCGCAATTCTGGTCGTCGCCAGGCGCCGCCGCCGTACCGTAGGATTGCGGCACGTGGGAGCCGCAGATATTGAACATCTGGCCGTTGCGCGTATAGCTGCCGACTTTGTCAGGGCCATGAGAGATCAGACCGTAATGCGCATTGTTGACAATGCCCGCCGTGTCGAAGCCGTGCTCGTCGTGAACGGTGATTCCGCCGCGGTCATATCGATACTGGAATTTATCGGTCAGTTTGTAGGATACGACGTAATCGATCTGATTGCCCCACCCGTCGTAGTTGGCATTCTTGCTGATGGAATCAGCTCCTACATCCTTCTTGATGGTCGTCATGGGCACACCGCCGATCAGGATCGCATCGCCCGCCGCGTTCAAAAACATGCACACGCCGCCGACTCCATTTGTCCCCGCCGGCGTGATGCCCGCGACAGCCGAATAGCAGTTGCCCGGAGTCAGACCGACGGCCGCGGCATTGCATTTTGCATTCAGGTCTGCATTAGGGTCGAATTCCGTCCCGTAATTGGGATCGTTGTAAGGCAGGGTGCGGTCAGACGGGCATGGATAACGGCGCTTCTTGATCAGGAATCTGCCGAGTTCGCCGGACACAGACTGTATATTGTCCTGCGTATCATCATACGCTTTCTGCCGGGCGTACTGCGCGTATAGCTCAAAAAGCGCCACAAAGAGCAAGCCGGAAATGAGCGTAACGATCGCCACCTCGATGAGTGTAAATCCCATTCCTCCATTCTTGCTTCGCCGATTCTTCATTCTCATTTTATCCTCATGGCGGATGCGGCGCGGTGCTGCATAAAAGATTGCCCATGGCATCAATCCCGTACGGGAATTGCTTGCTGCCGCCGCCCGTCAAGGGGCAACTGCCGATGTTGTATGTAACCTGCGCGGTAACGGCTGACGTTCCAACACACTCCTCGTCGGCAGCCGCAATCCCGTACATCGGATTCCCGGCGCTCCCGTTCGTGGTGGTACCGTCTCCGGTTGTCACGAAGCCGCAATGGATGCCCTTGCCAGACTGTTGTGTCTTGTCCGCGACCGCGACCGGTTGCGCAATCACATCGGGGTCAAATCCGTTCGTGCCCGGGGTGCCATCCATCTTCGTGGGCTGGCAGGGTTTGTTCGTGTATGTACTCGGGCCGGTAAATGAGTTCGCGGACGTATCACAAAGATCGCCGGCCCACAGTGCATCGGCTGCCACGTCGCCGCGCACATCCAGCTTTGCCTGCGCCAACGACGGCCCACCGACCGCCGTCGGCTGGGTGACTTTGACATTCCCACCGGTATTACTGACGATGTCGCCGACAGCACCGGCCTGCGTTGTCTTTGTCCAGATATCCGAGCTCAGCGTAAAATCGAAATACACAAAATCATCGAAATGGTTGACGCCGGCGACAGTTGTCTCGAGCCGCTTGTATTGCTGAACCCCATTCTGGTCGAAATAGAGGCCGTAGCCGTTGTCGAACAGGCCGTCGTTGTTGCAGTTCTCACGATCCTTGCCTGTGGCAGGACAATTGCCGTTGAGCACTCCTTCCGGAGTGAAGGCGCCAAGAGCATCGCGGCCATGGCTGATGAGCGCATAATGTACGTTCGTTTCAGGACCGATCGTGGCGCCCTGATTACCGCTATTGCCATTAAGATCCGACACGGCAATCGCGCCCTTTGTGTTGTCAAAAGCCGTGACGCCCGTCAGATTCGCGGACACGGCGTATGTGAATTTCCGGCCGTAGCCGTCGACTGCATAGACCTTGGGTAATCCCAGGGTCGCATAAGGGAGTTCGCCTATCAGAATGACCGGCGATCCCGCACTGCAGTTCGGCGTCGCGCCGGAACACGGTGTTTTGCAAACAACCGCGTCATCACCAGCGCAGGTGGGAATAGCGGCCAATTGGCCGGCGGTCAGGTCGGTACAATCCGTGCGCCCGGGAGCCGGCACGGCTTCGGTACCGGCCGTCGGGTTTGTTAGGTTCGATCCAGGATCGGCGGGCAGTGGGTAACATCCATTGTTCAGCGCATATTTCTTCAATGCGGTTTTTGCAGTGTTCGCATTTCCCACGGTCAGTTCAATCACCTGCGTATTCTTCCACGCCGCGTAATATTCGATCTCCGGCCCGATTATGAGCCCGACAATCAGCAGCCCAATAGCCACTTCGATCAGGCTGAAACCCTCATTTTTATTCCGAATTTTCATTTAATTTCAAACCCCTGCCCCTCTAATATTATAAGCAAAATGCGTTCATGATAAGTTAAGATTTCCTTTATTAATCAGCCGATTTAGGTCAAATGTCGCGCAGTGTTTCCGTTCGCCAAATACTAAACTTAAGTTGATCCAAAGGTTTGAAAAATATATAACTCCTTTGACTTCCCCGTCCCCGTAGCTCAGCAGGATAGAGCAGCGGTTTCCTAAACCGCAGGTCGCACGTTCGAATCGTGTCGGGGACGCCATTAACTCCCAATTCAGGTGCGGAAAACCTTGTATTAGGGATTTCTCGGGTAAGATTAATACCATGCAGATCGCATTCACCGATCCGACCAAGCAGGAAAAGGCTTACGACCTGAAAGGGCTGCGGATTCTTATCATTGAGGACTATCCGTTCATTGCCGAGCTCATGCAGTCGCTTCTGCACGAGATGGGCGTCGGCGATGTCGTTGTCGCGCCAAGTATCAGTGTCGCCAAGGAAAAAATCGCCGAATCGAACGCCACAGCGTCTGCGGCGGCCATTGACGCCGTGATTCTCGACTGGCTGATGCCGGACGGCACCGGGCTCGAACTGCTGCAATGGGTCAGGAGTCACGACAGTGAAAGCATCCGCTTCCTGCCGGTGATCGTCTGCAGCGCGCACGCGAGCCAGGACATGGTCTCGCAAAGCCGTGACGCCGGCGCGCACGAAGTCATGGTCAAGCCCGTCTCCGCTGACAAGCTGGCTAAGCGTCTGGTGCACGTCATCGACAAACCGCGCCCGTTCCTGAAGACCTCTGATTTCTTCGGGCCTGACCGCCGCCGGCGCGATATCGATTTCCGCGGCGATGAAAAACGCAAGGCGCAGGCGGAAACGATCAAGGTCAACTATGAGCGCCCCTGAGCAAAAACGGGATTTCGTGGTGGAGATGTTCCACCGCATCAATCGCCTGCGCCAGAAGGTGGGCGCGCGGGAGGGCGACTCACGCCCCGGTTTCATCGATCCGGGGGCCATCGCACGCGCGGAAAAAATTGTCGAGAATAAGGAAGTCGAGTTCAGCCATGAGATGGCCTCTGCGCTGGCGCGGATCAACGATGCGTGGGCGAATACCAAAATCGCGCCGCGCTTCGTCCAGCGCCTGCGCAGCGATGCCAACAACATCAAGGACCTTGCCGACACCTACCATTATCAGTTGATGGCGCATTTCGGCGAGTCGCTGCGGGATTTCTGTGAGAAGTTGGACGTGAACAACAAGGCACATCACGTCATCGTCCAGGCCCACATCGATGCCATGCTGGCCGCCCATAACAAGAATATCCGCGCCTACGGCGGGACCCAGGCGCAGGAACTCAAAGACATGGTCGCCAAGGCCATCGCCCAGCACAGTTAGGGTTGCCCCTTCCCCCCGATCCGCCTAAAATATCCGCCGGATTTACAATAAAACGTAACCAGAGTGTAGCGATGAAAATACTTGTCCCGATAAAGCGTGTAATCGACGCCTATGTCACTGTCCGCGTGAAGTCCGACGGCACCGGCGTCGAAACCGCGAACGTCAAGATGTCCATGAACCCGTTCTGCGAGATCGCGGTCGAGGAAGCAATCCGCATCAAGGAAGCCGGCAAGGCGACCGAAGTTGTGGTCGTTACCGCTGGTCCTGCTGCCTGCCAGGAAACGCTGCGCACTGCGCTCGCCATGGGCGCCGACCGCGCCATTCATATACAGACCGACGTTGCGCTCGAGCCGCTCGCCATCGCCAAATTGCTCAAGGCGGTCGTGGCGAAAGAATCCCCCGGCCTTGTGCTCGCGGGCAAACAGGCTATCGATGGCGACAACAACCAGACCGGCCAAATGCTCGCCGCCCTCCTTGGCTGGGCGCAGGCGACGTTCGCGTCGAAGATCGAGATCAACGGCGATCGCGCGACTGTCACGCGTGAGATCGACGGCGGGCATGAAACGCTGGATGTGAAGCTTCCGGCCGTGGTCACCACTGACCTACGACTGAACGAGCCGCGCTACGCGACGCTGCCCAACATCATGAAGGCGAAGAAAAAGCCGCTCGACGTGCTCGACCCCGCGGGTCTGGGCGTGGATGTCACACCCCGTACGAAAATTGTGAAGGTGTCAGAGCCCCCGAAACGCAAAGCCGGGATCAAGGTGAAAACCGTTGAGGAACTTGTCGAAAAACTGAAGAACGAAGCGAGGGTGCTGCCATGAGTATTCTGGTCGTAGCGGAACATAATAACGCCGCCCTTAATGCGTCCACCTATCCCACCGTCACCGCCGCAACGAAGCTCGGCAGCGAGGTGCATGTCCTCGTCGCCGGGTCGGGATCGGCTGCGGTCGCAGCCGCTGCATCCAAGATCAACAGCGTCGCGAAGGTCCTGCATGCGGATGATGCCGCTTACGCAAACGGCCTCGCTGAAAATCTGGCCGCGCTGATCGTGAAA
>DATJGZ010000134.1:0-4745 GCA_035494535.1 Patescibacteria group bacterium
ACCGGGAGCCTGGGCGGGGTGTCCATCGAAATCGGCAAAGAGCTCGCAGCACGGTTCGGGGTGCCGTTCGAGACGTGCCCTTATCCCACGGTTCGCGACCTCATCCGCGCCACAGATAAAGATGAATGGGACCTTGCCACCTTGGTCGTGGAGCACGAGCGGGAAGCCATTCTTGACTTCAGCGCACCCTACCTGGAAGCCGATTCCACATTTCTCGTGGCCGCCGATTCACCTGTCCGAAACGTTCCCGATGCGGATGTTGCGGGCTTTCGCATAGGCGTAGCCGAGCGATCCGCCTTCGACCTGTTCCTGACCCGCACGCTGAAATATGCGAGTTTGGTTCGTTATCCTGGCATCACAGCCGCGTTCGAAGGATTCAAGGCGAAGGAAAACGATGCGGTGGCCGCGCCCCGCCCGGTGCTAGCCTCGGCACTTGGCAAAATCGCGTCGGCGCGCATTCTCGACGATCGCTTCGACGTGGCGCGCGCCGGAATCGCGATGAAGAAAGGCCGCAGCGCCGCTGGCCTTGCTTTCGTGAACGCGTTTGTCGCCGAAGTCATAGCCAGCGGCTGGCTCAAGCAGACGATCGAACGCACGGGCATAGCGGGATTAAGGATTGCATAGCCCTGAACGGTCGCAAGCTTCCAGGGCGCAATTATTTGTTGTCCGCCTTCGCGTCCGCCTTTTTGCCAAAGCTTTGGTCGATGTTTTTTTCAAGGTCGACCTTGGCCTTCAGCAGGCCCTTCTTTTCCATATAAGCCATGGTCGCGCTCAGATCCTGCATGTCGGCCGCCGTAAACCCCGCGTTGCCGAAACGGTCTACGTCGTCGAATAACATGATCTGGATGTCCTCTTTCGAAAGGTTGGCGCCGCGGCGCTGGATTTCGTCCAGATAGATCTGCACCGTCTCGTTATGATGCGCGGCGATGTATTTGTCCGCCTTGGCATAACCGTTCATCAGCTTCTGCACGATGTCTGGGTGTTCCTTCTGGTAGGCGGCCGTGCTCGTCACAAGAAACGGATAGGTGATGCCGGCCATACTCTGCAGCTGCCCGGAGGTCAGCATGACCTTGCCCTTGCCGGCCTGCACGATGCGCTGGATCGACGGCTCCCAGCCGAGCACCGCGTCGATATTATCCGCCGACGCCATCGCGGCAGGCATGTCGACGACGCGAAGGTTGGTGATGTTGAAATCGCTTTCCTTGAGTCCGTTTTTCTCGAGCAGCATTAGCAGCACGGTATGCATTCCGGTGCCGACTTGCGTGGCCAGGTGCTTGCCCTTGAGATCGGCGAGCGTCTTTAGTCCTGCGTTTTTATTGGCGACCAGAAGCTTGCCAGTGTAACCGCGCGAGCTGATGCCGACCGAATAGAGTGGAACGCCCTTGGCCACGGCCGCGAAAAAGGTGGCGTTGGCGGTTTCGGCGAACTGCAGCGAGCCGTTGCCCAGGCCTTCAACCGCGACGCTTCCGCGCGGCAAGGCGCGCACGTCAACGTCGAGTCCCTCCTCCTTGAAGAAGCCCTTCGCCTTGGCGACCAAAGCCGGCACTTGGTTGACGCCGCCTGCCATCCCCACCGCAATCTTGATGCCCTCCGCCGCGGTAGGCGACGCCCCGTCCCACGCGGTGAGAATTACCATCAAGCTCAGTGCTGTTGCTTGTTTCAACATTTTTGAGCGCCTCCACCCTAAATGCGAGCATGATGATAAATTGATGAGCTCGCAAGGTCACGAAATATACCGGGGAATTCGGCGGCGGCAGGAAACAAAAAAGCCGCCGGTTTGCTTCGCAGACAAGGCCGACTATCGTCGTTACGGGCGTGTAAGGAGAGCAGCATGCGGGCAACCGTCGTGTGTCTGACAGCATGAGCGTTGCGCCGCCCGAACGGCACGCGGCCGCGGACCCAATGGAAGAAGTGCGCTCAGGCGGCGCGCTGATGGTTGCGTCCAATGTTCTGACCACCGTCGTTCCGATCCTCGGCATCATGCTGCTGTGGGAATTGGCGGTGCGCCTGAGCCACGTGCCGCCGGCCATTCTGCCGCCGCTGAGCAATATCTTTCTTGCCATCTGGACGATGGCCTATGAGGGCACGCTCTGGCGCGACGTGAGTGCCACACTGAGCCGCCTCATCAAAAGCGCGGTACTCGGAATGTTTTTCGGTACCATCATCGGCGTGCTGATGGGCTATTTCAGGTGGTGGGAACGCGCGCTGGTCGCACCGATGAATTTCCTGCTGGCGATCCCCGGCACGGCATTGTTCCCGCTGTCGATGATCTGGTTCGGGCTGACCGATTTGGCGATTATCTCGATCCTCATTTACGAGGTGACGCTCACGGTTATGCTCAACACCTGGACTGGCGTTAAGACGGTCGACCTCTCGCTCATTCGCGCCGGCCGCGCGTTCGGCGTCTCTCGTTTCGGACTCTTCTGGCGTGTACTCATTCCGGCTGCTCTGCCCTCGATCATCGCCGGCTACCGGCAAGGATTTTCGCGCGCCTGGCGCATACTGGTGGTGGCGGAAATGCTGGTGTCGGTCAGCGCCGGGCTCGGCTACCGCATCTATTGGGCGCAGGAATATTTCAACTCGGAGATCGTGTTCGGCTCACTTTTCGTCGTCGGCATCGTCGGTTTGCTGATTGAGCGCGTGTTCCTGCGCACGCTTGAGGTGATGACCATAGAGCGGTGGGGCATCATGCGGGATAGTGGTTGATCCATGGGCGAGCTGCGCGTCGAAAATCTGGTCAAAACCTATCAGCTCAAGGAAGGGTGGAATACAGCTCGCACGTTAAGGGTCTTCGACAAAATCTGTTTCGCCGTGCACGAAGGCGAGTTCGTCTCCATCATCGGCCCATCCGGCTGTGGCAAGTCTACCTTGCTAAATCTGGCAGCAGGTCTCGATGAAGCGAGCGGGGGCGTGGTCTATGTTGATGGCCGAAAGATTTCCGGACCCGGCCTCGACCGCGGCGTGGTCTTCCAGGAATTCGCGCTGATGCCCTGGCTCACCATCGCGGGCAATGTCGAGTTCGGCCTGCGCTCGAAGGGAGTACCAGCGGCCGACCGCCGCTCCCGGGCCCAGCGCCATATTGATCTGGTCGGACTTTCCGGTTTTGAAGCATTTTACCCCTACCGGCTTTCAGGCGGCATGCGCCAGCGTGTGGGTATTGCACGGGCGCTGGCCATTGAGCCATCAGTGCTGCTGATGGACGAACCTTTCGGCTCGCTCGATGCGCAGACGCGAGAGACCATGCAGAAGACGCTCGGTGATATCTGGCAGGCGACGAGAACAACTGTGCTCTTTATTACCCACGATATCCGGGAGGCGATTTATCTGTCCGATCGCGTACTGGTAATGACTGGACGACCCGCCACCATTTCGCTCGAACTCAATATCGATCTATCCCGGCCGCGCAATCGCCATGACGTCAAATTTCAGGAATATGAGGAGCGGCTTGAACGAGCGATTGGACACACAACGTTCTGACTTCCGCTGCGCCGCAGTTCAAAGGCTAGTGCAGCCCTTGCTCAGCCCGCCACTCCGGCGCACCGTATCCAGCTTTTTTGGCCGTCGCAGCGCAGGAAGCCTCCGATAATGACAATTATCGGAAGACATTCGCGGACGAGCCGCCCCTACACCAAAAAATCGGCTTAGACGACGCGCTCATCGCTGATCGCTCGACAATCCATTTCGAAATCGAGATCGACCACCGGAGGACGGCAAAAGTGCCAGGTCAGCCCGCCTTCAGAAGCCTCCCGACGAACGATCTCATCCGCGAGAAATGGGTAAAGGTCGTGCACCGTATAGACTTGGGTTGCGGTCGCGTCCCGCCAGGTTGCGCCGAAGGCGCCGAGGCGGCGTTCCATTTCACCGAGAACGAAGCGAGCCTTCTCCCGAAGGCCTTCCGGGCTCACATCGCCACGCCGCACGCAGCGCTCCTGATAGCTGCCCTGCCCCTCGGGCGCTTCGCCGCTCCCGGCGATGACGAGGCTTGGCGCACTGTTGGAGTCAGATACAACGGTGTACGAGAATGCATAGGACGAAGGTTCCGCCGGCGGATTGATGAGCGGGCAAACATTGCTGCGCGCCACCGGATTGACGGTGCCGTCGAAGATCCTCCATTCCGACAGCGTTTTCACATACACTTCGTTGAAAGCGCGGAAAAACCTTGCTCGGTGAACGGCGCCGGCGAACGCAATTCACAGGCGCAAAATGCAGTGAGCGGCCGACCGCTGTTTTTTATGGCTTCAGCCACCAGCTCAAATCCGCGGACAAGGGGAACGGGCCGGCGAAACCGGACCCGCTCTATCCGATAGCCGCGCAATGCCGCCACTCCGCCCGAGTATTGGAATGGCCCGGGAATGAAGCGATAACCGCCCGCAGCGAACTCGCGTGTGGTGGTCATGAATACTGCTCCTAGAGCTCACCGAGATATGCTTCGCGCACTTTGGGGTCTTTCGACACCATATCGGCCCGTCCCGACAAGGCGACCCGGCCGCGGTCGATAACGAAGGCGCGGCTGGACAATTCCAGGGCGGCAAGGACGTCCTGTTCGACAAGCAGGATCGCCAGTTCTCTTGCGCGTTGAATCCTTACCAGCGCGGCACTGAGCTGCTCGACGGCTTTCGGCGCGAGCCCGAGGGAGAGTTCATCGATCATCAGCAGCTTCGGGCGGCTCATGATGCCGCGGCCGATCGCACACATCTGTTGCTCGCCGCCCGACAAGGTTCCCGCTTCCTGCCGCCGCCGGTCGC
>DATJGZ010000135.1:0-8061 GCA_035494535.1 Patescibacteria group bacterium
TGACCATCGCGTTTCTTGCAGGACTTGAATCGCTCCTTTGCGCTGTCGTCGCGGACGGCATGACGGGGCGACGCCACCGCTCCAATTGCGAACTGGTGGGGCAGGGTGTAGCCAACTTCGCCTCAGCCCTTTTTGGCGGTATGCCTGCGACCGGCACCATAGCCCGTACGGCGACGAATATTCGCGCCGGCGCGAAATCGCCCGTTTCCGGTGTATTGCATGCATTCTTTGTTCTGATGTGCATGATGGCGTTCGCGCCCCTGGCATCCTATATACCGTTGGCCAGTCTTGCGTCGGTGCTGGTGATGGTGTGCTGGAATATGGCGGAGCGTGAGAAGTTCTGGATGCTGCTGCACGGTCCACGCGGCGATGCCCTGGTTCTGCTCGTTACCTTCGGTATAACCGTGTTTATTGACCTTCCGACCGCGATTTCAACCGGCGTGATACTGGCCGCCGTTTTGTTCATGCACCGCATGGCGCTAGCGGTCGAAATCCAAACGGGCCTGCCTTTTGTCGAGCGCGAAGCCGATGATATATCAATGCCCGAACCCAAAGTCAGTCCGCAGGAACAATTGCCGCCCGGCGTCGGCGCATTCCAGATGCGCGGCCCGCTATTTTTTGGCGTAGCATCCCGATTGATCGACGCGTTCGACCTTATCAAACCTCCGCCTAAAGTTTTCATTATCCGCATGAGCATGGTGCCGATGATCGATTCCAGCGGCGTGGTTGCACTCGAGGAATTCATCCATCGCTGCCACAAAAACGGAACAAAGGTTATACTTTCGGGCGTTAAGCCTTCACTGATGAGAACACTGCTTGAGATGGAGATGACGGACCGGATGGAAGAGGTAACATTCGTTCCCGATTTCCAGGCGGCGCTCGCCATCGCTACGGAGAAACCGGCATGACGCTTTCCGTTTCCAATTTGCGAAAGGAGTATGGCGACAAGCTGGCGGTAGATGGCATTTCGTTCTCGGTTCAGCCCAATGAAATTGTCGGGTTGTTGGGTCCCAATGGCGCCGGGAAGACGACGACCATCAGCATGATCCTAGGGGTCCTTAGCCCGACGGCGGGCCATATCGAAATTGATGACATTGACGTCATTAAAAATCATAGCCGCGCGCTGGCGCGCACGAATTTCGCCGCCGTTTACGCGGCGCTGCCAGGGAATCTGACGGTAATTCAAAATCTGCGCGTGTTTGGCCTCATGTACAGCGTGCCAAGCCTTGAGCGCCGTATCCAGGAAGTAATTTCCGAGCTCGGACTCGAGCCTTTCCGTGATAAAAAGGCGGGTGTTTTGTCGTCCGGTGAGCAGACACGGGTCAGTATTGCCAAGGCGATGCTCAATAACCCGAGCCTCCTGCTTCTGGATGAGCCGACGGCCTCGCTTGATCCTTCGGCGGCGCGGGACGTGCGAAAAATGATCAAAGATATCGTTGCTAAACATCATACCGGCGTGCTTTGGACATCGCACAACATGAATGAGGTCGAGCAGGTCTGCGATCGGGTGATGTTCATGTCGAAGGGCCGTATATTGCTTGAAGGCGATCCGAGGACTCTTCCGAAGGAACATGGAAAGGCAACGCTCGAAGATCTGTTCATTACCGTGGCGCGCGAGCCGCTGACGCTCAAGGAGGCTGCATGAGCGCAATGGCCCCCGTTGCCGGAATTGTCCTGCGACAGATGTATCTTTTGCGCGGCAATATGCCGCGCGTGGTGCAATTGTTTGTGTGGGTCCTCGTCGATATTTTGCTGTGGGGCTTCATGACGCGATACATGAGCGCGTTGATGCCTGGAGCCGGCAGCAAATTCGTACCCGCGATTCTCGGCGCTGTGCTGCTGTGGGATTTTCTTATTCGCGTCATGCAGGGTGTCTCGCTTGCGTACATGGAGGACAGCTGGTCGCGCAACCTGCTGAATGTTTTTGCCTCGCCGATTTCCATCGGCCAGTATCTGGCCGGGCTGGTGATCTCGAGCATCGTCACCAGCATGTTCGGCGTTGTCGCCATGGTGCTGCTTGCGACACTTGTATTTGGCCTGTCATTCTTCGCCTATGGGATCATGCTGGCGCCGTTCCTGCTGGTGCTGTTCCTTACCGGCATTGCGCTGGGCATCGTTGCGACCACCATCATGCTGCGCTTCGGGCCGGCATCGGAATGGCTGGTGTGGCCTATCCCGGCGGTCATTTCGCCGTTTGTCGGCGTTTTCTACCCCCTCTCGACGCTGCCGCACTGGATGCAGGTCGTATCGCGTATACTGCCGCCCTCTTACGTATTCGAAGCAATAAGGACGATCTCGACGGGCGGGCAGGCGAGCTTTCATACACTAGCTTTGGCAATTCTTATGTCGCTTGGCTATATATTGCTGGCCTGCCTGTTGTTCCTGAATATCTATCGTTATGCTCTCAGGCGCGGCCTGATAGCTCGCTATAGTGCCGAGAGTTTTTAGCTTTTTATTGAAAATATTCTTCCAGGCGGCTAAAAACTAAATCCATGAGCCCTCCACCAGAAGAAAGGCCGCCTGCGAACGGGGAAACGGCCGGCGTTTATGCCGGTTCGTTTGATCCTGTTACAAAGGCACACCTTGACATTATTTTACAGGCTGCGCGTGTGCTGAGCCGCATCATCGTCGTTGTCGGCGTCAATTCCGACAAGAACCCGTGGTTCACCGACGAGGAGCGAGTCGAGATGCTCAACCATGAGATCGAGCATGTCGTCAAACCTCAGCTGGCTGCGGAGGGAAGGAAGTGCGATATCACCGTAGAATACAACAGCGGTTTGACCGCGGCCTTTATGAAAGCGAATAACGCTCCTGTTTATGTGCGCGGTCTGCGCCCGGGCAGCGATTTCGATACCGAGTACCCGGTGGCGATGGCCAACCGGGCGGAATATCCGGCGTTGACGCCCATTTTCTTTCTCGCGAGCGATCCGGCGCTCAATTACGTCTCGTCCAGCATATCGCGCGAGCTTGCCCGGCATCACGGGGAGAGCCTTGAGCATCACGTCACGCCGTTTGTCGCCGAAAAACTGCGCGCGCGAGCCGCAGAAAAATACCCAGACCCTAAACCCTAGAACTGCTTCATCAGCCGGCGGAAATAGTCCAGCTCGTAGTCCGGGCGGCTAAGCTCGCCGGAGCGGTGACGCAGGATCTGGAGGATTTCCTGCGCCTTCTTTCGCTGCGCCTGATCGGGAATTTTGACGCTGGGATCAGGAAAGAACGAATTACCATTGTTATTACCCATCGGATGTCCCAGCGGGTCCAGCTTTCCCATCCCGAACGACAGCATGACCATCCGCGACATCATCTGCTTCATTTGTTTCTGCATCTCGTTCTCGCCTTGCTGCATCAGGTCGATCGCCTGTTCCTCATAGGGGACGGCGCCGTTCGGATCGTTCTTGCCGAGAGCGTTGCTGGCGTTGCGCATGGCCTGTTCGGCCTGCTGGAGATTCGGAGGAATTTTGCCCAGTGCGTCGCCGGTATCGAGCATCACTTGCCCGAGATCGTGGCGAAGCGCCTCTTGTTCGTCCTTCTGCGCCCGCGTGTCGGGAGATTTACCTGGGTCGCGCCCTTGCTCCTGGCCCTGCTGCGAATCCTGTGGCTGCGGCGGCATCTGGCCGAGTCCCAACTGATTGAGTTGCTTTTGGTCGGGGGGTAGCGAAGGGGCGTAAGCGGTTGACTTCTTTTGTTCGGCCTTCTTCGTCCGGTCGGCGAGATCTTTTTCCTTGTCGATCAGCTTCCGCAGGTCTTCCATCGCCTTCATCATCGCCTTGGCCTGCGGCGGCATCTCCATGCTCGTCGATGGATCCATGCGGTCGGTCATCTGTTGCAGCATCTCGAGCATCTTCCGGGCGGCGTCACGGTCGCCGTTCATGGCCTGCTGCTGCAACTGCTCGAGATAGGCGTCGAGCTGATCCGCATTGACCTGGTTCTGGAACATATCGGGTGACATCGGCTTTTCACCGTTCTCGGCCATGCGCTTGAGCATCTCGCGATAGAGTTCCTGGAAATACTGCGCCATGGCCATTTTCATTTTGTCCATCGCGGCGGCGATCTCGGCAGGCGTTGCTTTCGGATCCTCAAGCAGTTTTTGCAGATTTTCTTGCGCCGTGCGGAGTTCGCGGGCGGCGAGACTCAAGTTGCCGTCCTCAACTCGCAGCGCCGTGTCCCACATCTGAGGGATTACGGAAGCAGCCGATCCGGATGAGCGGTCCCATATCAAGTGGGAGGCGATACTGCGCATCGAGAGGAAAGTAACGGTATCGCCGCCAAAGGTGTCGGGGTGGCTCAGCATGCTTTCGATTTCGTAAGCGACGTTGGATGCTGCGGCCGTCGGCGACCACGACAGGCGCTTGCGCAGATCGATAAGGTTTTTTGCAACCGGATGGTAGAAAGGCCGTTCCGGCAGTTTTATGTGGATCGGATCGAGCGACGCTGTCTGACCCTTTGCGTCCTTTGCCTGCAAGAGCAGCACGACGGGCAGCCCTGCCCAAGGATGCCAGGTCAGATCATAGAGCGGCTTGATCTCGGTATCCTGTCCGCCGGGACTCAGGATGGTTCGTTCCAAGGTCACGGGCGCGCCAAGTGGCAGGGTGCTAGTACCGGTGTCGGCCTTCATGGTCAGGATCAGGCTTGTCACCCCGTAGTCATCATTGACCGACAAGTCGAACTGCATTGGGCCTTTGGGCAGAATCTTGATGTCGCCCTTCATTGAGATTTTCGGCGGCTGGTCCTCGATATAACGCATCGGAATACGCTGCCGGGTGAAGAATGACTGGCCGATGCTGATTTCCTTGGCCGACGCGACCGTCGTTTCGACGCCCCAGCTGCGCTCGCTGCTCGTCTTGTCATCGATGCGTTCAAGCGGAACCCGGGTAGATCCCATCAACAGGTATGGCCTGACAAATCCGCCCCTGACCCTGACCTTGATCGCGCTACCGGCGGCCACATCGGTCATTTTCGCGGTGCCGCGGCCTTGAACCGTAACACGCGGCAAATGTGTATAAGCCGGCGGCGTAATCCATGCGACGACAGTGTCGTCGCTGCCCGGTGCTCCGCCGACGCCGAAAGGCACCAAACCGAACAATATGCGGTCACTCCACTGCGGTCCGGCCGCGAGGAAGCCGATCACCAGAAGAAGCGCTACCAGAGCGCGCAAGGCACGGGGATCGCGCTGGGCGAGCTGCGGTTGCGGGCGAGGGGCGCGCAGGCGGCTGATAACGTCAAAGGCGCTGTTGACGCCTTTTTTCCAAAGGGTACGGGTATGTTCCTTCTGCGGGTTTGCGAGTCGGTCGTCTATATGCTGAAGCGGGCGGTGGGACAAGGCGCTGTCGCGTTCGAGTCGTCTGTCTGCGTTGCTTGCGTTGGGCCAGTGAAATGTCTTAATGCCCTTGCCGATGAAAAAGTAGAGACCGCCAACAAATACGATAAGCGCCAGAATATAGGCCTTGTCACCGAACATCGCCGGGATTTCCAGCATCCACACAGCTGCAAAGAGCGCAATCCAGCTGATGACCGGCCAGTAGCTGCGAAGCGCCTGCTCCCAGAGAAGCACTAATTGGGCAATCTTCCGCAGCCGGTTAAGCCGGGTCAGGGCGGGGCGCGTTTCATGGTCGAACGGATCGGTCATGCAATATTATTATGTCAGCCAGCCGGGAATGCTTTCTTTCTCCAGTATATCCTGAACCGACTGCCTCTGGCGAATGAGGGCATGACGGTTGCCATCGACCAGCACTTCGGCGGCCATAGGCTTGGTGTTGTAATTCGAGGCCATCACGAAGCCGTAGGCGCCTGCCACCATGATCGCCGCCAATTCGCCATCCTTCATTTCCGGCATTTCACGGTCCTTCGCGAAGGTGTCGCCGGTTTCGCAGATCGGTCCGACCACGTCATACTTTGATATAGGACGTTTTGTTCCCGCATCGACGGGCCGGATCGGATGGTAAGCATCATAAAGCGCCGGACGGATCAGGTCGTTCATACCGGCATCAACGATCAGGTAGCGCCGGTTTTCACCCGGCTTGACGTAGATGACTTTGGTCAGCAACAGGCCGGCTTCGCCGACAAGCAGCCGTCCCGGTTCAAAAACCATCTGCACACCGAACGGAAGGATCAGTTCTTTGACAATTGCCGCATAGGCGTCGAGGTCGGGCGGGGTCTCGGCATTGTAAGTCACACCGAGGCCGCCGCCGAGATCGAGCGATTCCAGAGGCAGTCCCTTCGACAGCACGGTCTTTGCCAGTTCGGCCAGCTTGCCGAATGCCTGCCGGAATGGCTCGACCGTCGTCAGCTGCGATCCGATATGGACCGAAAAACCGCGCGGACGCAGCGAAGGTTGATTTGCTGCCCACTCGTAAAGAGACAAAATCTCCGTCAGCGGCATGCCGAATTTGTTTTCAGTTTTGCCGGTCGTAATTTTTGCGTGAGTCTTTGCGTCGACGTCCGGATTGAAGCGCAGCGAGACTGGTGCCTTTTTTCTTGCTTTTGCCGCCAGCGCGGCGATGCGCTCGAGTTCCGGCCGTGATTCCGCGTTGATTTGAAGTATTCCGGCATCGAGGGCCGCCAGAATTTCATCATCGGTCTTTCCGACCCCGGAAAAAATAATTTTCCGTGGATGAATGCCCGCCTTCACTGCGCGCGCCATTTCGCCAAATGAAACGATATCTGCCCCAAGTCCCATGCCGGACATCAATTTAAGCACGGCAATATTGCTGTTGGCCTTGCAGGCAAAAGCGATCAGCGGCTGGCTTTCCGTGGGCAAGGCTTTTGCAAACGCCTTTTGCAGGCGGCTGACTGTATCCCTGATTTTTGACGCGCTATAGACATACGTTGGTGTGCTGTATTTGGCAGCGATATCGTGCAGCGAAACCTCGTCGGCATGGAGCATGCCCTTGATGTCGGTGAAGCCGATGGTCATGTCACGGCGCTTTCTGCTGCGGGATGTTCAGGGTGTCGGAATCAGGATAGGTGCGCGGATATTTCAGCTTTTCCGCGCCTGGCGGCGGGTCTATTTGCGAGGGCCTGATGCCGCATGCGCAAAGAGCGAGCGATAACATAAGGATAGCCGGGAGGAGCGGGAATTTGAATCGCAACATATTGATATATTGGCATATTACAGCGTTGGAAAAAAATGTTTTTAGCCTTACCGCTTAATAAATTTAAAGTATTGTGTTGTAAGGTTAAATGAAGGGCCCCGTCAGAGGCCGCGCAAAGGGTCAGAATGCAGGGCACGCAGCAACAGCAGGACGGCAAACCGGCCGGTCTTCAGAAAGTCACGCAACAGGCGCTAGACGAGATGGTCGCCCTGCACAAGCGTTTTATGGACGGCCGCGTGGGCGGCCGGCGCGCTATCCAGCGCAAGGCTGATCTCAGCGGCCTTTCCCTCAAGGACTGCGATCTGCGGCAGGCCGATTTCAGCGGCTGCAAGATGACCAACATGGACCTTTCCGGCACCAATTTCCGCGAGGCATCGCTTTATGCCTGCGATCTCAGCTATTCGAATCTGAACAAAACGGTGTTCGTGCGGTCTGACCTGCGGGGCGCCCGGATTGAAAGCGCCGACCTCGAAGGCGCCGACCTGCACAAGGCCGATTTGCGTGCTGGCGGCTTTGCAACGGAGGGCCAATATACGCCGGGGCAGAATGTGAACTTCCGTGGCGCCAATCTTGCGGGGGCGAAACTTTCGGGCACACTCGCGGGCAGTGCCGATTTCTCCGACGCCATCATGTCGAAGGTCGATCTGACCGGTGCCGATCTGCGCAACGCGCGCTTCGAGGGTGCTGATCTGACCGAGGCTGACATCAAGGGCGCGCAGCTCCTGGGCGCCAATATGCGCTCGACGATCCTGACCGGCGTGCGGATGGAGGATATCCGCAATAGTGGCGTTGATCTGAAAGATTCCATTACCGACGACAACGTCGGCAAGGCACTGACCGCTCTGGAAGAGCCGTTGGCCAAGCTGGTCAAGGAGCACAGGAACTGGGTGAGCACCGTCGGCCGTGAGGGTAAGCAGTTGAACTTGAGCGGATTCGATCTGCGTGTGCTTTTGTCGATGGCTGGCGAAAA
>DATJGZ010000136.1:0-2081 GCA_035494535.1 Patescibacteria group bacterium
GCGGCTGGCCAGCGACGTCTATCAGTATGTGCATCTGATCAAAATTCAGAATGGGAAACTGGACATCCGCGTCGAATCCGAGGCGCGCAAGGAATTTGTCGGCGAACTCCGGGACGCATTGTCGCGGCTTACCGGCACCCGCTGGAACGTTATCCTCGGCAACGAAGCCGGGTCGCCGACGCTGGCGCAGCAAAAAGAAGCCGCGCAACAGGCGCTGCGCGACCAGGCGGCAAAACACCCCGTGGTGGCCGAGGTTCTGCGCCTGTTCCCCGGCACCGAGATTTCGGTTAGAATGGACGCAGAGGCACCGGAGAAGGACAAGCCATGAACATTCAGGAAATGATGAAGCAGGCCCGCGTCATGCAGCAGCGCATGGAAGAGATGCAGCGCAAGCTCGGGCAGATGGAGGTTCAGGGACAGGCGGGCGGCGGGCTTGTCAATGTCGTCATGACCTGCAAGGGCGATGTGCGCAAGATTACCCTCGCACCCGAAGTCATCAATCCGGCCGAGAAGGAAATGCTCGAGGACCTGATCATGGCGGCGGTCAACATGGCGCGTGAGAACGCCGACCAGACGCTCTCGAGCGAGACCAAGCGCCTGATGGCCGAGCTCGGCCTGCCGACCGACGGCACGACCGGCCTTCCCGGCTTTTAATTAACGGACAGTTACAACATGCGTATCCTGACCTGGAACATCAATTCCGTGCGCCTGCGCGCGCCGCTGCTCAAAAAAGTAGCGAAGGCGCTCGACCCGGATATCATCTGCCTGCAGGAAACCAAGTCGCCGGACGAATTCTTCCCCGTCGACGCCGTCAAGGCGATGGGCTACAACCACGCCCACATCCACGGCATGAAGGGATACAACGGCGTCGCCGTGCTCTCGCGCCTGCCTTTCAAATCGACCGAAATTCATCACCGCGTCAGTAAAAAAGACTGCCGCCATATCTCGGTCCACGTGGAGTCGAAGAAATTCAAAAAGCCGGTCGAGATACACTGCCTGTACGTTCCCGCCGGCGGCGACGAGCCCGACCCGAAGATCAACGACAAGTTCGATCACAAACTAAAATTTGTCGACGAAATGAGCAAATGGTTCGCGGGTAATTACAAACCCGATACGCCGCTGGTGGCGCTGGGCGACTTCAACATCGCGCCGCTCGAGCATGACGTCTGGTCGCACAAGCAATTGCTCGATGTCGTTTCGCATACGCCGGTCGAGGTGGAAAAGCTGGGCCGGATGCAGAAATCATTGGAGTGGCACGACGCGATCCGGCATTTCGTCCCGCATGAGGAAAAATGCTATACGTGGTGGTCCTACCGCAATCAGGACTGGAAAAAATCGAACCGCGGACGGCGGCTCGACCATATCTGGATCACCAAGCCGCTCGTGCCGCACCTCAAGTCACATGAGATTCTTGTGAAGACGCGGGACTGGGAGCAGACCTCCGACCACGTGCCGGTGCTGGCCGAAATCGCGATCTGATCAGGAATTGGCCGGCGCGGGCGCGATCCCGGCGGCTTTCGCCGCGACTTCCCAGCGCTGCTCGGGTGGCACCGCGAGAAGTTCGTCGAGCTTCACCGGCGCCACGGCCCAGAATTCGCGTTGTATCTCGCTCTCGATCTGGCCTCCACCCCAGCCGCCATAGCCGATGAACGGCACGATATTTTTCGGCTGGCCGCCGCTGAAGGTACCGCCGGTAATATCCGTTCCGTCCTTCACCAGAGCGACGACGGAAAATCCTGAATTGCCGACCGGGCGTGCGTCCGCGGGCGCTTCGGAACTATCGGTGACCATCAATACCATCGGCTTGGGAAGAGGCTGCGGTCCGCCCCAGTAAAAACGCCGCTGCCCCTCCGGCAAAGCATGCGCCGGGTCCACCGCATTGAAAAATTCTGGAATGAGGTCGACGGGCGATCCGTGCGTGAGATCCACGCCGCTCGCACCCTCGGATGAATGATTGAACAGGAAGACTACCGTGCGCCTGAAGGACGGATCGACGTCCAGAGCGGGCTTGGCAACCAGGATCGAACCAGCGTGAACTTCAGCATTAGCCATGAGCGCCTCTCAATGTTTTCTGGAAAATA
>DATJGZ010000137.1:0-2325 GCA_035494535.1 Patescibacteria group bacterium
CGCCCGTTTTTCGTGCGGCAAGAGCAAGTTACGCGGTCCTTCCACCCCATGGACTTGGAACCCCGGTTGCGATAATTTCATAGCTTCACAGCATTTTGATGAAGGTGATGAACATGGCCCAGTCCGCGCGCAAGAAAACCGACCCAATCAAATCCATCGCATCCAGCACCAAGATCATTCCGCCCTCGCTCGGGCTGGATAAGGGTGTGCTGACCGGAGGGGATCTAATTGTCCGCTCGCCGATCGACGGCACGCCACTGGGCTCGATCCGCCGCCACTCGGCCTCGGACGTCGCGGCCGTCATCCAGAAATCCGAAAAAGCATTTAAGCAGTGGCGCACCGTGCCCGCTCCCGTGCGCGGCGAGTTCGTGCGTCTGCTGGGCGACGAGCTGCGCGCGCACAAGGACGACCTCGGCCGCCTTGTGACCATCGAAAATGGAAAGATCCTCTCCGAAGGTCTCGGCGAGGTACAGGAAATGATCGACATCTGCGATTTCGCGGTCGGCCTTTCCCGCCAGCTCTACGGCCTGACGATCCAGTCGGAGCGGCCCGGACATCACATGCGCGAGGTCTGGCAGCCGATGGGCCCGTGCGGCGTCATCACCGCCTTCAACTTCCCGGTCGCCGTGTGGGCGTGGAACGCGGCCCTCGCTTTCGTCTGCGGCAACCCGGTCATCTGGAAGCCGTCGGACAAGACGCCGCTCGTGGCGCTCGCCTGCCAGAAGATACTGGAGAAAGCCGCCGCGCGCTTCCGCAAGGCGGGGCACGAGGTTCCCGAACATCTCAACCAGCTGATCATCTGCGGCCGCGACGTGGCAGTGGCGATGGTCGAGGATCCGCGTGTGCCCCTCATCAGCGCGACCGGTTCAACCGCGATGGGTAAGATCATCGGCCAGAAAGTGGCCGATCGTTTCGGCCGCAGCCTGCTCGAGCTCGGCGGCAACAACGGCATGATCGTGGCGCCGTCGGCGGACCTTAGCATGGCGGTGCGCGCCATCCTGTTCGGCGCGGCCGGCACCGCCGGGCAGCGCTGCACCACGCTGCGCCGCCTGATCGTGCATGAGTCGGTTTACAACAAGCTGATCCCGAGCCTGACCAAGGCGTATGATGCCATCCGCGTCGGCAACCCGCTCGAGAAGGGCACGCTGGTCGGCCCGCTGATCGACAAGGTCGCCTTCGATAACATGCAAAAAGCCCTCGCCCAGGCGAAGAAGGATGGCGGCAAGATCCTGACCGGCGGCGAACGCGTAACGGGTAAGGACTTCGACGGCGGCTATTACGTGCGGCCTTCGCTGGTCGCCATGCCCAGCCAGACCGAGGTCGTCCATCACGAAACCTTCGCGCCGATCCTGTATATCCTGAAATACAAGGATTTCGCCAAGGCGGTCGAAATGCACAACGCCGTCCCGCAAGGGCTGTCGAGTTGTATCTTCACTTCGGACGTCCGGGAGGCTGAAACCTTCCTGTCCGCCACAGGCAGCGACTGCGGCATCGCCAACGTCAATATCGGCCCCTCGGGTGCTGAGATTGGCGGGGCCTTCGGCGGCGAGAAGGAGACCGGCGGCGGGCGCGAAAGCGGCTCGGATTCATGGAAATGGTATATGCGCCGGCAGACCCAGACTGTGAATTATTCGACCGCATTGCCCCTCGCGCAGGGCGTTGTGTTTGAGCTCTAATAGCTCAATTGCATCAATTAGTTCTACGACACATACGAATCGGCCCGATTTTTGAGATGTAGTGAGAAAATCAGGGTTATTGGTGCGCGCGCATTTTTGCAAAAAGTCGTGCATCAACATGTATGCGTACGTGTGTCAATCCGTTGATCTGAAAGTCGTTTTGCAAATGACATTAAATTAACTCTTTATTCATTTTAAATTAGTGACTTATTAAGATGGTGTACGTATTATGGTAATAGGATTTGATTTTTCCTCCTCACACGCAAAACTGCAACCGCTCCCCCAAAGTAGCGGTTGTTTTTTTTGAGGGGATCGAATCGAAAAAGCCGAAATTGGTGCCAGCCCGTTAAATACGTGTTTCCTGATATGAATTGCATTTCAGCTATTTGCCGTAAAAGTTTGCGGGAACCAAAAAATTCGTTCAGACTTTTTCCAATTACACAAAAATTATAGGGAGACCAGAGATGACGACCGGACTTGTTTCTTCTCAATCCGCACGCCTAGCCGCCCTTCAGATTAAACACAGAGCCATTTCAGAACAGATCGACCGGGAACACAGGTTCCCCTCAACCAACCCGCTGCATATCCGCCAGCTCAAGCTGATGAAATTGCGGCTCAAGGATGAGATCGAGGACGAGCGCCGGCGGGC
>DATJGZ010000138.1:0-16291 GCA_035494535.1 Patescibacteria group bacterium
GAGAGCTGCTTTTGCAGGCGGATGGCGAAAAACAGCATCGCCGCCAGAAGGATCATGACGGCGACGTCGAGACCCATCTGCCACATCTGCGCGGTCACTGGTTGTCGTCCTTGTCGGGGGGGATGTATTTCTCGATCCGCACGGCGATGTTGTCCTGACGGCGGCCAACGGGGCCGCGGAACATGGGGAAGTCACCGCAGCGCAGTTCAAGCTCGTCATTCACGGTCGTGTTGAAGAAAACTTGCGTGCCGACCTTCCAGTTCAGCATCTCGTTCAGCGTCACGGTCTTCTCGCCCAGTATGGCCTGCAGGTGCACGTCGGTCTTGTACAGCTCCTGCGTCAAGTGGGATTCCCAGATCGTGTCGCGGCCGAATTTCTCGCCCATGAACATCTGCAGCAGCAGCTCGCGGATCGGCTCGAGCGTGGCGTACGGGATCAGGACTTCGGCGCGGCCGCCGCGGTCGCCCATGTCGATACGCAGGCGCGCGAGCACGCAGGCATTGCCGGACTGCGTAATGGTGGCGAAGCGCGGGTTCGTCTCCATACGATCCAAGGAGAAACTCACCGGCGAGAGCGGGTCGAAGGCCGAGGACAGGTCGGAGAGCGTAACGCCGACCATGCGCTCGACCAGTTTCGTCTCGATCGTCGTGTAAGGACGTCCCTCGATGCGGATGGCGGGCGTGCCCTTGCGGCCGCCGAGCAAAACGTCGACGACGGAATAGATCAACGCCGAGTCCGTCACCAGCAGGCCGTTATTGTCCCATTCCTCGGCCTTGAAGACCGAAAGCATGGCGGGCAGCGGAATGGAATTCATGTAGTCGCCAAAACGCACGGTCGAGACCTGGTCGAGCGACACCTCGACGTTGTCCGACGTCAGGTTGCGCAGGGATGTCGACATCAGGCGCACAAGGCGGTCGAAGACGATGTCGAGCATCGGCAGGCGCTCGTAGTTGACCATCGCCGAGTTGATGAGCGCCATGACACCCGAGGTCTGCTCGGGATTGACGCCCTCGTCGTCAAACCCCAGCAGGCTGTCGATCTCGTCCTGGTTCAGAATACGCGCGCTGCCTTCTTCGCCGGCGGGCGCGTCGGCGGGCATGGCGTCGGGCGCCGCATCAGCCGCGCCGGGAGTCGCCGTCTTGTCCTTGGTCGTATCGCTCATGACCCGTGCAAATCCTGCCTATACTATTATTGTATCAGAATTTCCTGAAACAACACGTCTTTGACCTCGACCGGATAGGCCGCCGCGTTGACCCGCGCCAGCAATTCGGTCTGCAGCCGGTAAATGCCTGCCGAGCCGCGCAAATCCTTGACGCGCAGTTCGCGCAGGTAGGTCTGGAATTGATCCACCACGCGGGGCAGGACGGCCTGCACGGCCTTCTTGTCCTCATCGCTGTTCAACTCCAGCTGTACGGACAGACGCAAATAGCGTGCCGTTCCGTCGCTGCTGCTCAGGTTCACCAGCATATTCGGTATTTCAAGGAAGTAAGCGCTGGGCGTGCCGCCTTCGCCGTCCTTCCCGGCCTCCTTGCCGCTTTCTTTCCCCGCGGTTTTGGAAGCGGATTTCGCATCGCCCTTCTTGCCAATGATCTTGTCGAGCGTACCGGTGAAATAAAGCCCGCCGCCGACGGCCGCGAGCGCAAATAACGGCAGCACCACAAACAAAAGAATCTTCTTGGCGTTCAGACCGCCCGCGGACGCGGCGCCTTCGGCCGCCGGGGCACCATCGTCGAGGCTCGCCTGTACCGGACCCGGAGCGCGCAGTTCTTCCTTGGGCGCGGCGGCCGCGGCAGGTTTTTTATCGACCATTACCTGATCTCCCCGGATTCAACTGTAATAAGAATAGCATACATGCAAAGAACGGGACCTGAACTCCCAGAAAACATATTAACAAAAATAGGCGGCGGCGCGAAGACTTATCCCCAAATCCGCTCACAAGGAAAATTTTACCGAAAGGCGGCTCTCGATTCCCGTAATTTTCCTCCGGCCGGTTTTCCCGCGCACCCCTTCCCTCTGCCATTTCCTTGCAAAACAAGTGCTTAAGTCTCTGGCACGCTCTCTGCATTGATAACGCTGCGGCAGAACACGCAAGACCTGCCGGGGATACTCAAAAAGATAGTGGGCGAAGGCCATGGAAAACAGCTTTTATGTCGGAATTTCCCGCCAGTCGGTGCTTCAGGACCAGATGGACCTGATCGCCAACAACATCGCCAATATCAACACGCCGGGCTATCGCGCGCAGAACATGGTGTTCGAGGAATACCTGACCAAGGCGCAGAATAACGGCAAGGGACTCGACAATACCGACGACCGCGTCTCGATGGTCACTCCCTACGGCCAGTTCCAGAGCACGGCGCCCGGTCCGGTCGAGCATACCGGCAACCCGCTAGATGTCGCGCTCAACGGCCCGGGCTACCTCGGCGTGCAGACGCCGCAGGGCATCATGTACACGCGCGCCGGCAACTTCCAGATCAACGCCAAGGGCGAGCTCGTGACCGGCACGGGTCAGATCGTCGCCGGCAAAAGCGGCGGCGCGCTGGTCATCCCGAAGGATGCGCGCCAAGTCACCATTTCTTCGGACGGCACGGTCGCCACCGACAAGGGCGCGGTCGGCCAACTGATGGTTTCCGAATTTGCCAACGAGCAGGACCTCGACCCGGCCGGCAACGGTCTTTACAAGCTCTCGCCCCATGCGACCTCCACCGCGGGCCCTGCCCTCAACACGAAAGTCGTGCAGGGGTCGCTCGAGGGGTCGAACGTACAGGCCATCACCGAGACGACGCGCATGATCGACGTGCTGCGCGAGTACCAGGCGACGCAGAACATGCTGCAAACCGAGCACGACCGCGAGACGACGATGATACAGCAGCTTTCCAAAGTTTACTGATGAAAAGGTTTTAGGGAGAAACAGACATGATGAGATCACTCGAAATCGGCGCCACCGGCATGCAGGCCCAGCAGATGAACGTCGACGTCATCTCGAACAACATCGCCAACATGACCACGACCGGCTTCAAGCGCCAGCAGATCGACTTCAAGGACCTGATGTACCAGAACATCGAGCGTCCGGGCGCGCAATCGACCGACCAGAACACCATTCTGCCCTCCGGCCTGCAACTCGGCCTCGGCGTCAAGATGAGCTCGACCTACCGCGTCAACGAGCAGGGCCCGGTCCAGATCACCAACAACCCGCTCGACCTCGCCCTCAACGGCAACGGCTTCTTCCAGATCACCATGCCGGACGGCACGACGGCCTACACGCGCTCCGGCGTCTTCCAAGAGAACCAGGACGGCGAAATCGTGACGACGCAGGGCTACAAGCTCGACCCGGTCATCACCATCCCCAACAACGCGATATCCGTGACAATCAACAACAGCGGCCAGGTCTTCGCCCAGATCAGCGGCCAGACGCAGTTGCAGAACCTCGGCCAGATCCAGCTCGCAAACTTCGTAAACCCCACCGGCCTCGAGGCCATCGGCGACAGCCTGTTCAAGGAAACCGAGGGCTCTGGCGCGCCCACTACTGGCAATCCGGGCACCGACAACTTCGCCACGGTCCGTCAAGGCTCGCTCGAGAACTCAAACGTCAACATCGTGGATGAGATCACGCACCTGATCACCGCGCAACGCGCGTACGAGCTGAACTCGAACGTCATCCAGACCAGCGACCAGATGCTGCAGACCATCGTGCAACTGAGGTAATGAACATGAAGAACCCCGCTCTCATCTTCGACCTCGCCTTCCGTATCGCCGTGCTGTTCCTAGCACTCACGATCGGCGTCGTCATCCTGTTCGCCGGCGCGCGCAAGGCGATGGCCGCCGAACCTCGCGCCATTACCACCGTGACCAGCGACACCCTGCGCGCGGGCGACGTCTTCAGCGGCCTCACGCCCGATCAGGCGGAATACGTGCTCGGCACGCCGCCGACACCGGGCAAGGACATGGTGCTCGACGCGCATATCCTGCGCCGCATCGCTCAGGCCATAGATCTCAACTGGCAGCCCAAGAGCCCGGCCGAAAAGGTTATCGTCCGGCGCGCCGCCACCATCGTCGGCGACGCCGATATCCGCAGCGCTCTGACGAAAGAACTGCGCGCCCGCGGCGTTGACGGCAAGTTCAATGTCACTTTCTCCGACTCTGCTTCGCCGCAGATCATCCTGCCGGAAAGCCAGCCGGGCACCGTAGCCGTCAAGGAACTGCGCTTCGAGCCCGGCAAGGATTGGTTCGAAGCCGTTCTCGTCGCGCCCTCGGAAAAAAATCCGGTCACCCAGCTTCCGGTCGCGGGCCGCATCCAGCGCCTTGTGCAGGTGCCGGTGCTGCATTCGACGCTGCGCAACGGCGACATTATCGGTAAAGCCGACGTCGAGATGATCGACATTCCCTCCGACGACGTGCAAGCCGGCATGATCTTGAAGGCCGAGAACCTGGTCGGCATGACCCCGAGCCGCTTCATGCAAGCCGGCAAGCCGGTGCGCGACAACGAAGTGCGCCGCCCGCAGGTTATCTCGCGCGGCGATTTCATCACCCTGATCTACGCCAGCGGCCCGATGACACTGACCACCAAAGGCAAGGCGACGCAGGACGCGGCGATGGGCGATATTGTCCACGCGGTCAATATAAGCTCGAGCCGCACGGTGCAGGGCATCGCTAGCGGCGACCATGAAATTACGATTAGCGAATAACGAAATAACAAAAAAGAAGGAGTGGTAACATGAACAAGAGCAGAAAAATTAGGAAGGCGGCATTATTGCTGCTGGTCAGCTGCGCGCTGTCCGGTTGCGGCGCCGGCGAGCGCATAGCCAATATCGGCAAGCCGCCGCCGTTCACGCCGATCGAGAACCCGCAATTGAAAGCCGGCTACAAGCCGATCAGCATGCCGATGCCCCAGCCCAAAATCGCAATGGTGGCGCCGAACTCGCTGTGGGACGCGAACCGCCAGACCTTCTTCAAGGACCAGCGCGCCGCCGACGTGGGCGATATTCTGACCGTCCTGATCTCAATCGACGACAAGGCTAAGCTGAACGACGAAACGAAGCGCTCGCGCAACCAGGGCGAGACGCTGGGAATTCCCAGCTTCTTCGGCATCGAGACGCAGCTGCAGAAAGTCCTGCCGCAGGCTGTCGACCCGTCGAGCCTTGTCAGCGGCGCCTCGACGTCGGACCATGATGGCAAGGGCAGCGTCGACCGCAAGGAACAGATCAACGTCAAGCTCGCGGCGGTGGTGACACAGGTCCTGCCCAACGGCAATTTCGTCATCCACGGCCAGCAGGAAACGCTGGTCAACTTCGAGAACCGCACCATCGGCATCGACGGCATCATCCGGCCGCAGGACATCTCGACCAACAACACCATCAACTACGATCAGGTCGCCGAAGCCCGCATCACCTACGGCGGCAAGGGCCAGCTGATGGACGTGCAGCAGCCGCGCTACGGCCAGCAGCTCTACGACATCATCTCGCCGATGTAAGAATTATCCCTCCAACCCACCCCAAGAACCACTCCTTTCCGGCCCCCAAAAAGGGCCGGATTTTTTTGGGTCCTGTCGGCAAAAATCTATTGGAAGCAGCGTTCACTCATCAGCTCGAACGCCTTGTCAATCGAATCCAGATTGAAAAACACGCTGATCGGCTGTTTCTCATATGGCGTGAGCTGAAAATCCAGACTCGTCCGCTCCCGGATCTCGGTGACAAAATTGAGCGGATCGGTTGAGATAACTTTCATCCGGTCCTTCGAGAGATTCCATTCGGTCCGTACCGGATAAGCGCCGGTGGAGCCATATTGCAGCTGCACCGTCTCGTCGTCCGGGCTGCCAATCGGATGCTGCATGTCGATGTAGGCCGTCGTCTTGCCGCCGCGCTCGCAGATCAGGACAAAGTCGGGTATGTATTGCTTGCTCTTTTCGTCGGTATAAGGCTTGCTGGCGGCCAGTCTCAATTCGGTGAGTTCCCGGCCGTTGCCGTCAACCGACGACAGCGCGCGCCAGGGGCCAATCTTCTGCTCGGCGGACGCTGCGTTTGCAATGGGCGCTGCGGCGGGCGCGGCCGCTGGCGGTGCGGCAGCCGCTTGCGGCTGTGCATCCTGCGCCCGCGCCTGCGGAAATAACCAAAGGCCCGCGGCGGCAAAACAAATGGCAAAACGCAATTTCATTGTGCTGTGCTTGAAAACCATAGCCGCTTAAGCGTACGACATAACCGGAGCGTGTCAACAAAAAACCTTTTGCAAATGAAGGGAAATTGCGGTTTTGCAATTCATTGAAAAGCGCGGATTTTCAAGCGTATTGGCGGCGCGATGCTAAAATTTCTTCCCTAATTATCGCCAATCGGATATGGTGAATTAATAAAAAAATGACAAGGGAACAGGGGAGTCTCATGAAGGACGAATTCAAGGCGGCCGCCGAGCCGGCCGTGCCCGCGGAAGAAACGCACGTTACCGAACATACGATGAAGCTGAACGGCGAGGACGTCCACTACAAGGCGACCGCCGGAACCATGATGCTCAAGAATGACAAGGGCGAATCCACCGCCCTCGTCTCCTACACCGCCTATACACGCACCGACGGGCCGGATGCCGGCAAACGCCCTGTCTCCTTCATTTACAACGGCGGACCCGGATCGGCCTCGGCATGGCTGCATATGGGCGCGTTCGGCCCGAAACGCGTGAAGACGACCGACGCCGCGCCGACGCCGCCGCCGCCCTATGATGTGGTTGAGAACCCCAACACGCTGCTCGACAAGACCGACATGGTCTTCATCGATCCGGTCGGCACCGGCTTCAGCCGCGTCGTCGGCAAGGGCGAGACCAAGGATTTCTGGGGCGTCGACCAGGATATCGACTCCCTGACGCAGTTTGTCTCGAAATATGTCAGCCAGAACGACCGCTGGAACTCGCCTAAATTCCTGATCGGTGAGAGCTACGGCACGTTCCGGTCGGCGGCGCTGGTGAACTCGCTGCAGTCGCGCGAGAACATGGCTTTCAACGGCGTCGTGCTGATCTCGAGCGTGCTCGATTTCGCCACCCTCTCCTTCCCGCGCGGCGCAGATCTTTCGTACGAACTCTACCTGCCGAGCTACGCGGCCACGGCGGCCTATCACGGCATGATCAAGGACAAGCCGGCCGATCTCGATTCATTCATCGCGCAGGCCAAGGAATTCGCCATCGGCGAATACGCGGCCGCGCTGCTGAAAGGATCGAAACTCGGCGAGGCCGAAAAAGCGGCTGTCGCGCAAAAAATGTCGCACTTCACCGGCCTTAGCGAGGACTATCTGCTCAAGTCCAACCTGCGCGTGCCGCTCCCGCAGTTCATGGCGGAGCTGCAGCGCAGCCGCGGCCTGGTCACGGGCCGCCTCGACTCGCGCTTCTCCGGCCCCGCCGGCGACGTGCTGCAATCCTATGCGGCGGGCGATCCGCAGTCCGACGCTGTCAGCGGCGCGTTCATGGCGGCGATCAACGGCTACCTTCGCAAGGAACTGGAATACAACCCGGACCAGCGCTATGAGCTGCTGAACTACAAAGCGAACGGCGCATGGGACTGGAAGCACGCGGGCGGTAATGACTGGCCGGGCGCTCCGAACGTCGAGGAGGACCTAGTGCAGGCGATGCTCGCCAATCCGAACCTGCAAATCGAAGTTGAAAACGGAATATACGATCTCGCCACGCCGTTCTTCGCGACCGAGCATACCATCAACCATCTCGGCCTCCCGCCCGGTTATGAGGATCATATCCGGCAGAACAATTACGAAGCGGGCCACATGATGTATCTGCGCGAGCCGGATCTGGCGAAGCTGAAGGCCAACGTCGCGGCGTTCATCGATCGCGCCTCCGGCGGCGGCCCCGCGCCCACGCCCGGCGGCTCGTCACCCGCGCCATTGCCGTCGTAATAAGTTCGCCGGTCTCTTTTTACCGCCAGTAAATGGGAACCGGACTGGTCGCAAGAACGTTCTCTTTATATGGAAAAAGATATAGGCGAAATAATCGTCCGTGAGACTATTTCATTGATTGGAATGCCGGGCGAAGACCACAGAAAACGCCATCATTACTGGCGCTGCATTGACTGCGGAAACGTCACGCTTTCCGATCAGGCTATCCTGGCGCCTTCCCCGTGCTTTTGCGGAAGCATCGCCTTCGAGACCGTCTGGAACACGACGGCGCTGAAATAATCGGAAAGCCCTGCCTATCCCTTCACCTCAGGAACCAAGCGCGGTGGTGCGAGTTGGATTGGTATCAGGAAAATTGCTGAGTCCTGGTGAAAGTGAGGTTGCCATGTTGAATTGGGTATTTACTTTCCTCGTGCTCGCGTTGCTCTCGGCGCTTTTCGGTTTCGCAGGGCTGGCCGCCTTGTCCATCGAGGTCGCGCGCCTGCTGTTTTTCGTCTTTATCATCCTGTTCATCGTTACGACGCTGGTGCACCTGCTGGGCAGCGGGCGGACACCATCACTCGATCTCTAGCCGCTGCTATTGCAAGAGGAGGACATTATGAAACTCAAATCCATCATCACGGCCTCGGCGTTTGTATTGCTGCTGCCGTTCGCCGCCCATGCCTCGGGCACCACGGCGGCCACGAGCGGCGAACCCGCCACCGCACAATCCGAAGACAGCTCGCCAGCGCGCGATCTAAAGCACGGGCTGAAGGAAGCCGGAAGCGAGATCGAGGAAGCGGCGCATAACATCCGCGCTTTCCTGATCAACGGCAAAGATCCGGGCGACGAACTGCAACCCGTGCTTCTGCGCCGCGACAAGCTGGCCCACGGGATGATCGGCGCGCCGGTCGTCAATCCCGACGGCGAGAAGGTCGGCACGCTCAAGGACATCATCATTAATCGAGATGGCGACGCCATTCTGGCGGTCGTGTCCGACGGCGGTCTGCTCGGGATCGGCGCAAAAGTCGCGGCCTTCGACTACGACAAGGTCATGTCGCAAAAACCGGACGGCAGCGTCGTCATGACGTTGTCGAAGGAGATGATCGACCACGCTGCCGATTTCTCATATGACCCGAAAGATCGGGCCAAGGCGAAGGTCATTCCCGCCGGCAGCATCAGCGCGAACGAGCTTCTTGAAGGAAACCTGCTCGACGCGCAAGGCCAGAAAGCCGCGTCGATAGAAAATATCTACTTCCGCGACGACGATGCGACGCAGGTCGTGGTCGGCTTCAACAAGACGCTCGGCATGGGCGGCGACATTGCGGCCGTGGATTACAACGATCTGCAAGTGATCAAGAAGAAGCACAACGACGTCGACCTGAAGATGTCGGCTGCGCAGACCGCGCAGTTCGAGAATTTCAAGAAATCCGTGGCAAACTGATGCGTACCCTGAATCTGAAACCTTCCGTCGATGTCGGCGGAAGGTTTTTTTTGCAGCTGCAACGCACAGGGGCTGCGATGGATTAGTTCGCAGTCTCGCGGGCCTCGATATACCAGACGAACCACATCATGTCTTCTATGCCGGTCACGGGCTTTCCACGATCAGTCAGCACGCCGCCGGCAAATTTACGGCCCTCCTTCAGAAAGTCATGTTTCTTTTTCAGCTTCTCGAATTCGACAAGCGCGACCTCCGCCGCTTTTGCAACCCGCGCCTCCCACGGCAGCGTATCGCGGACGTGCTTGTAGGTGTCGACCTCGATCCAGTAGCACTCGCAGATCCCGCCGCCCGATTCCTCCGGTATGATGAACTGGAGCTGGCCGCCGATATTGAGGACGCCCGCGACCCGCGCCGCCTCAATGACGTCCGGAATATCCTTGATCCGCCACGCATGGTCGTCGCCGCTGAGCCGGGCGCGCTTGATAATGTTCTTCGGTAAATATTCCTCGGGGTCGGAGAATGCCATATGACACCTGAAATATAATAATTGAAATACCAATCAGGCATTATCTCACCTCTGCCGGTCGAAATCATGCATCTTCTGAAGGGGATTTGAAACGTCGAAAACCCGTAGGTAAGATTTCTAAAGATACTGCGGGCGCGATCGAATGCTGGTTGCGGCATGTGCGCATAACGTCTTTTATGAATAATAAATCTTGGCGCGAGCAGGATTGAAAAAACACGGGCACCATTTAAGGCGCCCGCGATTAATTCTGATAGAAGGATGCTAATTAGGCCACTTCCTTCAAGTTCGTGGCAGAGGTTTTGCCTTTCTCAGTCTGCAGGTCATAGCTGATCTTCTGACCTTCGTTAAGAGAGCGCAAACCTGCGCGCTCAACGGCACTGATGTGTACGAAAACATCCCCGCCGCCGCCATCAGGCTGAATAAAGCCAAAACCTTTGGCCGGGTTGAACCATTTTACTGTTCCGGTAGCCATTTATGTAACTCCTGCGTTGGTTGCTAAGGCGTTCCACAAGCTATGCGCTTTCTTTAAGCCTAGCAACGAATTCGTGCTATACTTGTTCATAGCTTCCCCAAACTACTCGACCGAACCGCCTCTTAGTGGCGCTTCACAAGCTACGTTGCAGTCAAATTGCTATTGATTACAACCTTTCCGTTATAGCTGAAGACTCTGGCAAAGTTTGTTTATTTGAAGATTCTCGGGCGCGCTGCGGGCCCGAGGCGTGAGGAATTTGAAAAGGACATGATGATGAAAAATAAAGAAAAAAATTCGGAACTGACGGTTCTGCTAATCAGTGACAATGATGCTGATATAACCGAGATTACAAGACAATTGGAGACAACAATGGGCCGCGCATGCCATTTGTGGCACTGCCCAAGTGTCGTCAGATCGAGCGGGTTTTTTCGGATGGCCGTTTCCGAGGTCGATATAGTCCTCCTCGACCTTGATTTGGTTGCTTCCAACTCTCCGCGCGATATGTTCCGCCAGCTGCATGAAATCGTGCGGGGAATCCCAATCATCGTCTTCACGGAAAGCGGCGAGCATGAACTTGCCCTTATGGTGGTGGAAGAGGGTGCTGCCGACAATATTACAAAGGGTCAACTAAGCACTGATCCTTACAAACTTCGGGATGCAATTGAGTTCGCGCTGGCCCGCATGGCAATCGCGGGTGACATGGTCAAAGAACATGACGAGCAGAGCTTTCGTCGGGAACAGGACTCCCAAAAAAATGAGGCAGCGAGAAGCCGTGAAATAGCGGCGCTCACCAATGCCATGGCGGAGGTGTCGGTCGTACTCGAGAAGACGATAGCGCATGCTAATGAAAATTTGAGGAAAGCAAATGAACTTGCGGCATCAAAACTCAAAGAGGCTATCGAATATGGCGAGAATCTTGTGGCAGAAGCGAGGGCAGAAGCGAGCAGCGCCAAGGACCTGGCTCATGTAGAGAATGCGGATCTGCACAGGGAAAAGGACCAGACGATCCATTGGCTAAGTGGCGGGTATTCGATAGATAGCAATCCCGACACAAGCAGCTAAATGTTTACCGGGCTGTTCGGCCTTGTCTCCGTCGATATAGCTGTTGATCTTGGCACCGCCAACACCCTTGTCTATGTGCGTGACCGGGGAATTGTCCTTAATGAGCCTTCCGTTGTTGCCATTCAGATGGTTGGCGGACGCAAACAGGTTCTTGCGGTTGGCAACGAAGCCAAGCAGATGCTTGGCCGTACGCCAGGCAGCATTACGGCTATAAGGCCGCTTCGGGACGGGGTCATAGCCGACTTCGAAGTGACTGAGGCGATGATCAAGTACTTCATTCGCAAAGTTCATAACCGTCGGTCTTTCATCTCGCCCAAAATGGTTATCTGTGTTCCATCAGGCTCAACCGCAGTTGAAAAACGGGCGATAATAGAGTCGGCTGAGGGCGCCGGCGCCTCTCACGTCAGCTTGCTAGAAGAACCCATGGCCGCAGCGATAGGCGCCGGCTTGCCCATCTCGGAGCCGACCGGTTCAATGATAGTCGACGTAGGAGGAGGTACCACAGAGGTAGCGGTAATTTCATTAGGAGGCATAGTATACGCGAAGTCCTTGAGGGTGGCCGGTGACAAGATGGACGAGTCGATAATTTCCTATATGCGCAGGACGCATGATCTATTGATTGGAGAGAGCTCCGCCGAACGCATAAAAAAGGACATCGGGTCCGCCTGTATGCCAACCCACAACGAGGGAAGAACCTCAGCAATTCGCGGGCGTCATTTACTAACCGGTGCGCCCAGGGAGGTCATTGTGAGCGAACGACAAATCGCAGAGTCCCTTGCGGACCCGGTTCACGCAATCCTGGACGCCGTTAAGAGCACTCTCGAAAGCACTCCGCCGGAATTGTCGGCCGACATTATAGACAAGGGCATCGTATTGGCGGGTGGCGGCGCATTACTTACAGGTCTCGACGTAATGCTGCGGCATGCGACTGGTTTGGCGGTAACAATCGCCGACGACCCGTTGTCATGCGTGGTTCTCGGCGCGGGGCGCGTTCTTGAGCAGCGAGATTCACTAAAAAACGTTTTGATATCGTCTTACTAAATAACCTCCAAGGGAGGATACACATGGACAATTACCTAAAGAACTATTCTTCTCTCACTGCCGAAGATCAAAAAAAAGTCCTAGCTGCCGCCCAATGGGGCAATGGGCCATTTACACGCATCATCTTCCGAGAACATTTTCCTAAAATTACCAATGATGAAATAGAAAATCTGATTCACCAAATCATTGCCGCGAAGGATATACACTAAGCCGGGATGCGGGCTCAATGAACTATTTTCGCAGGATCCGGTGCGGGCTCCCAAATATTCAGTAGCGCTTTCGCTTCAGCCAGTTGGTCTGGTGACATTTTTGCAATTATCTTTTCTTCCCAACCATCCTCATAGTCATGTCCGGCTGCCGAGGTAATGTTCAGCCACTTGTACGCTTCCACTAGGTTAGGTTTTATGTGGACGACATTTACGCCGCTCCGGCGGGGAGAAAAACCATTATAATACAGCCCTGCAAGCGTATGCTGTGCCGTGAAATACCCTTGATCGGCGGCTTTGCGAAGCCATTTGAGAGCCTCGTCGACATCTTGTTTCACAACCCAACCCTTGTAGTGCATCCAGCCAATCTTGAACTGAGACGGAGCATCTCCCGCTTCCGCAAGTGGAAGTAGTGTCTCCAAATCTTTGTCCGAGAGTTTTCTCATTATTTGAGCTATTCCGCAAAGTTAGACTATCTTAATGACTGTGCTCTTGGCTTTTATCCAGCGATGGGCTTCAGCTTCCGTTACAAATGACTTACACCACACTTTAGGAGCTTTGATGTCTGGCAGTTGGTAAACGACGTGCGCGAGGGGCCCTTTGTCTGGTTCGTAAGCGATCTGGTATATCATGGACATTCATATAACGGTAAAAACGTAATAAAGCACGATTATATTTAGTGGGCAGATTACGCTCTCGAAGAGCAATTGGAGCGCTCACCACGATATATAATAACTGCTAGCGCGTTTCGCGGATGAAAAGATAAATTTAAATACCTTGCTTACCTACCGGGTACCTGTCACTACGTCATCTCCCTCTGCATATTCGCCTAATTTTTGCAGTTTCAAACACGTGATAAAACCAAGGAGATTCGAATGACGAACACTAGTCAAATGAATAAAATCGATCCGAACAAGGCTGCAAAATTTATCGAAGAAATTAAGGAAGTCTGGAGCAAACTGAGCGATGATGATGCCAAGCTCTATGAGAGCAATCGCGATCAATTCTTTGCCGTGCTGAAAGAAAAGCATGACGTTTCTAGACTTGATGGCGAAAAGATACTCCAGGAAATCGAAAAGTCATGTGTCTCTGCCTGCAGCAAAGATGCAACTGACGTGACCAAGGCAGCATAATTATTTGAGCTTCGTATACTAGGAAAATTGCCCGGAGCTACCACCTAGCAACGGGCAATTTTTTCCACTGCTTAAAGGATAGATAAACATGAGAATTGATACACCCAATGAAGCAGGCGATTTGACAAACCAGGACGCCATCAATGAAATGGCGTCATATGGCATTACCAAAGTACAGGTTGAACAGTTCCATTATAGGGGATTTCGTTACACGAATCTTTTAGACGCGCTCGCTCAAGCCAGGCGTGATCAGCCGCCTAAGTGAAGGTCTAACGGCGAAAATTGATTTCGACACGCCGCTGCCCATATGAAGATTGTAGGAGAGGGCATAGGGCCCTTTTTGGATCTCGTCTCCGATGTGATAATGTATCTTACGAAACCTTCCTCACGTTTCCGCCAAATAAAAACGCAGCGGGGTTGCCGCTGCGCTTGAGATAATAATCCAAAAAATTTATTCGTCCCGGTGAGTCTTCTCGAGGCGCTCGTGGCGTTCCTGCGCCTCGAGGCTCAGAGTCGCGATCGGGCGGGCGTCAAGGCGGGCGACCGTGATCGGCTCGCCCGTTTCCTCGCAATAGCCGTAGGTGCCGTCGTCGATGCGCAGCAGCGCCTCGTTGATCTTGGAGATCAGCTTGCGTTCGCGGTCGCGGGTGCGAAGCTCGAGCGCGTGGTCGGTCTCGGCCGACGCGCGGTCGGCGAGATCGGGTTTTTGCAGCTCGGTGCCCTGCAGGGTGACATGAATGGTCTCGGAGGATTCCTTCAGGAGCTCCTCGCGCCACTTGATCAGCTTCTGGCGGAAATATTCCGTCATGACGGGATTCATGAAGTCGCCTTTGTCCTTTTTCGGATTGTAATCCGTCGGGACGATACTGGCGTTCTCGGCGGTCGCGGCGGTGCCTTTTTTGGCGGCCATGGAGGCGCTCCTCGTGCTTAGTTTAGCTCTCTAAAAACAATGGGAAAATATAGGGGTAAGCGCGCCCGGCGGCAAGCAGATTTGGGGGATTAAAGCCCGCTTTTAAACCGCTTTGTCGAGCGAAAGCCGCATCTTGGCGAGCTCAATCTGCGCCCGGAGGTCGATCTCATCGAGGATCGCGGTGAGCTGCGGATCCATGATCTTTTCCCGGTGGGAGGCGACAACATCAGCAATATCAATAACATGACCGACGGTCAGGTTGCCGCTCAGCAGGCCCATGCGTATTCTGTCCAGCTCCTTCAGCAACGTGTCAGCCCGATGCCGCATGCGCTTGCTGGCCGCGCGCTGGGCCGGATCGTCCGCGCCCTGGATGGCCAGCAGGGAATCGATACTGGCGATGGATTGCGAAGCAGCCGAGCCTTGCGTTTCGGACGTCTCCCCGGTCACCATTTTACCGAATGAACCGCCGCCGGAGGACACCTTGTCCTTTTTCCGGGTCTGGTCGGCCTGCGATGTGCGGTTTGGACCTTCGACTTTCATTCTTATAACTCCCTCTTATTAGTATACGCCTTCGGAGCCCTTTCCGCGATGGGTAAAAATTTCCCGGCGCAGCGGCAGCAAATGTCGCAAACCACACGCCAATACTTTTGCGACCGCCTGACAATCCTTTGTAAATAAAGTGCAATTCCGACTGGCACGCCATTCGCAACGATGGAGGCGGAATATTTCGTTCACGCCTTTTCGACCATCAGGAAAACAGCAATGCCGGGACGCAAAAACAGACTGATCGCCTTCGCGCTGGCCCTCCTTATCGCGGCCGGCGGACTTACCGCACCGGCTTCGGCGAATACCACGCGGATCAAGGACATCGTCGACATCGAGGGCGTGCGCGACAACATGCTGATCGGCTACGGCCTCGTGGTCGGCCTGAACGGCACGGGCGACAGCCTGAACAACTCGCCCTTCACCGAACAGTCGTTGATCGCGATGCTCGAGCGCCTCGGCGTCAACACACGCGGCCAGAATCTGAACACCGGCAACGTCGCCGCCGTAATGGTGACCGCGACGCTGCGTCCCTTCTCCAACCAGGGCACGCGCATCGACGTGACCGTATCCGCGCTCGGCGACGCCAAGTCGCTGCAGGGCGGCACGCTGCTGGTCACCCCCCTGATGGGCGCCGACGGCGCGGTCTATGCCGTGGCGCAAGGGTCCGTCAATGTCGGCGGATTCTCGGCCGAAGGCGCCGCCGCTACCGTCACCAAGAACGTGCCGACCGCCGGCCGCATTCCTGAAGGCGCGCTGGTCGAGCGCGAGATTCCCTTCTCCCTCGCCGACAGCTCAACCGTCCGCTTTTCTCTCAAGAACCCGGATTTCACCACTGCACGCCGTATCGCGCAGGCCGTCAACAGCTTCGTCGGCAACAATCTTGCCACCGCCGAGAACTCGGCCAGCGTCAAGCTGATGCGCCCGACCTATTACAAGGGCAGCATCGTCGACCTGATCACCGACGTCGAGCAACTGCCGGTCGAGCCCGATCAGGTCGCACGCGTTGTCATTGACGAACGCTCGGGCGTTATCGTCATGGGCTCCGAAGTGCGCATCAGCACGGTCGCCATCGCTCAAGGCAACCTCACGATCAAAATCACC
>DATJGZ010000139.1:0-3116 GCA_035494535.1 Patescibacteria group bacterium
CGGGCGGTATCGAGCGCGCGCTTCGCGATGTCGACGGGTTTCTGTTTGGCAATGATCGGCAGCGTGGCGACGCCGGTTTGCTCGCCGAGTTGCTTGAGCTGCTCCTGCGCGGCGGGGCGCGCGACGTCGAGCGACGCCATCAGCACTTTCTTGCGCTGCTTGTCGGTGAGGTATTTGGCGATCTTCGCGGTGCTGGTCGTTTTCCCTGAGCCCTGAAGGCCGACCATCAGGTAGGCATAGGGCGGTGCGCCTTGCGTCAGCTCCTGCGCCTGATCGCCCAGCACCGACACCAGCGCGTCATGCACGATCTTGACGACCTGCTGCGCCGGGTTGACGCCCTTGATGACGTTCTGCCCGACGGCCTGCGACTTGACGCGCTCGATGAATTCCTTGGCGACGGGCAGGGCCACGTCGGCCTCGAGCAGCGCCACGCGGATTTCGCGCATCGCCGCGTCGACATCGGCCTCGTTCAGGCTGCCGCGGCCGCGGAGCTTTTCGAAGACGGAGCCCAGTCTTTCACTCAGATTCTCAAACACGTCGCTTCGCTCCTTGAAGTGGAGAGTTTTGAGTGCAGAGTGCAGAGTGTTTAATCATTCCCGCCATTTGTTCATCAATCCGTTCAGCATCTTTGAAATCTGGTTATATTCATCGCTCCACTTTGCCGATGTTTGTTCGTCCGTATATCCAAGGTCTTTGCAGAACGAACTCCAAACACGCATTTCCTCGCTCGATCCTATCGCCATCAAGACGAACCGTTTAAACTCCGCGGAAGATTTATGCTGTTTCGCAAAACCTTCCGCAATATTGGCGCATATACTCTTGCTTGCGCGCCGTATTTGACTGGCCAGAGCGAAGCGTTCTTCAGCAGGAAAACCGAGGCTCGATTTATGAACTTCGAGAGCCGTCTGATAGGCTCTTTTATAAACGTCCAGGTCTTCGAACCGGCTAACCATTCTTTACTCTAAACTCTCCACTCAGCACTCAAAACTCACTTGCCACCGTGGACGATCTCATTCGTCGACGGCGGGGTACCCTTGGGCACTGTCAAAACAACAGCGATCCCGTGAAAACTGGCCGTAAAATAGGGTTAATGCCCGGAAATGTCAAGAATTACGGCTGAGCTGGCAGCGGGGCAGATTTTGAACTGCGCAGAAAGGCATCAAGCCGCTCCCGGGCGGCCGGGCACAGTTTTTCCGTAGCCTTTTCAAAGAAATAGTCCACGACCTCTTGAATGAGGGGATCGTCCTTTCCGGGCGGCAGGCCGCTGTATTTGACGGTTTGCCAGCTCCATTCGGTGACATCGTTCGGGTGGGGTCGCCGCACCTGATAATAAAGCCTTGTCGGCGTGCTGTAGCCGGATTCCGCTCCCGTGAGACTATATTGTTCGCCAAGGCAGATGAGGGTCACGGAAGTCTCGCTGGCCCGCTTGATGTTCTCAATCAACGGGAGGCGGAAGCCCGCCCGCCGGAAAAAATCTTCCAGTTCGCCCATGGCGTGTTCCAGTTCATCCGCCAGTGTGACGAGCTCCCTGTGTTCCTGTTCGTCCGCATGCGCATTCAGTTCCCGGCTGCGCGCACGCTGTTCTGCTTCGACAGCACGACGGGATTCCTTTTGATCAAGTACATCCGCGAAATGTTGCGCAAGCTGATCCGTCATTTTGGCCCTCCCGGCGCCGGCGCGAGGGCGATCCGCATCCTGCTCAGGCTTTCGTCCGACAGCATGGTAATAAGGTTGCTGAAGATTGCTTTCTCGACATTCTTCACGCCGCCGGTCGGCTTTGCGCGGCTCAGCAGCGCCGCCGCGTCGGGCGTGATGCCGCGGAATACCGGCCGGTTTTGCCCGTCCATCACCGCTGCGATGCGGCAGACACGCTCGCCCAGCATGAACGAGACAACCGTTTCCTGCGGCTTCGGCGCGCGCGGGTAAAGAACGATCTGGAGGTTTTTCATCGGGTTTGGCAGGCCGGCTTTATCGTAGGTCTCGCGGACCGTCTCCTCCAGCTCCGTTTTCAGGCGGGCAGCCATCAGGCTGAGCACGCGAATTTCCTCGTCGGTTCCTCCCCAGCGCGTACGTATTTTCTGCGCGTCCCGTTTCGCGACCGTATCCATTACGGCGTCCAGAAATTCCTCGTGCAGGTCTTCATCCATAATGCAATTCTCCGGCTGGATATCAAACGTTGTCAGGCTTTGGCGACTGTGTCAGCGCCGCACGAAGTTTTGTCAGATCCCTCCGCGGCCGGCCGGTCACGGTATCGGCAAACAAGGCTTCGAATGCATGATCGATATTGAATGTCATGTCTTCGGCCGTCACGAAGGCGCCCCATCGCTCGCCGCCTCGCGGTTTTGTCGTTTTTCGCTCGGATACCGTGAAGTAGCTGGCGGGTCCATCTACGATTGCCGATACATAAATTAGACTCTTGTCGCCACTGACCATCATTCCCCGCGACGGAGGCAAACTGTGATGCGGAAGCATAGATTCGTTGAAATCTATCCGCGGAGCCGGGTTCAATCCTGCCGTCTGGAAAACGTCGCGGAGAAGGGCGACGTTTTCTCTCATTTTCGATTCCATATGCGGGATCAGCGGAATTAGCGTCGACTCTAGACCGTCGTACGACACGACTACGCGGTCCAGATCTTCCATCATCGTTTCCGGTTTTTTCCGGGCGAGAAGATCGTCTACAACTTTGGCAAAACGCTCTTTCAGGTCATCGCTCATGCATTCCTCACGGCGGTAAAATCAGGCGCCGAAAGCACTCTGCGGGAAAATACAATAATATGTCAATTATAATAGATTAAAAACGCACGATACATTATAAAAATTAAAGTTTTGCGGGGGAAAGTGAAATTGTTTCGTCCAGAAGGAAAGCCGGTCTAGCGCGGATTGAGCTCGGGCGCCGCCTTCTTTTCGCTCCACGGCACGCGCACAAGCTGCGCCGGCTCCATTCGCATGACGTCCTGCATGTTCTGCCGCGCGGTGAGCTGTTCGCCGTTCAAAAGCTGGTCGGCGCAGAGCTTGGCGTAGGTCAGCGCGCGCGCCACGTCGTCGCGGTCCTTGAGGTTGACTTCGCGCATCCCCGTCATGCGGTGCGCGTTGTCGATGGCGGGGACGATGATCTT
>DATJGZ010000140.1:0-10218 GCA_035494535.1 Patescibacteria group bacterium
CGCAGCAATCGGGAGGATTGTACATGGGGCATTACCAGCCGCATACCGAGACGTATTACGACCCGCAAAAGGACCCGCAGTTCGAAGGCCTTTCGTTCCACGAGATCGTCGCCAAGGGCAAGCCACGAGTCCTCGGTGTCAGTTGGGAGGAAGCGCTGGCGCGCGAAATACCGGCGAACGCCACGTTTGTCGGCAACCTGACATGGCCGCAGAACGGATACGACGATGAGAATTTCGAGAAGGTCGAGCGCAACATCGCGACCCATTTGGTCGGCCCGCCGGGCGACAAGCGCGATCGCCTGAAATCCGAACAGGGTGACTACGGTCGGAACAGGGATCAGGTCGGATTCTACTACGTCTTCAAAAAGGATATGCCGGCGCCTGAACAGCCGTAGGCATTGTTCCGTCTAATAAAGGCGTCTATATTTTATCCATGATCAACGAGCTTAACGAGCGCGCGCAGGAAATCCTGCGCTTTATCGTCGACTCTTATATGGAGACGGGTGAGCCCGTCGGTTCCCGCACGATCGCGCGCGCAACCGGCCTCAATCTATCCCCCGCCAGCATCCGCAATGTCATGGCCGATCTCGAAGCTGAGGGTCTGCTATTCGCGCCACATACGTCCGCCGGGCGCCTGCCGACGCAGCGCGGCCTCAGGTTTTATGTCGATGGGCTGATGCAAATCGGAAGCCTTAGCGAGCAGGATCGCTGTAATATCGAGGCGCAATGCGCCACAGCTGGTGAGACCATGAATCAGGTGCTCGAGCGCGCAACGTCGCTGCTCGCCGGTCTTTCAGCGGCAGCGGGGCTTGTCGTGGCTCCGAAGACCGACAAGCCCGTTCGGCAAATCCAGTTCGTACAGTTGGAGCCCGGCAAGGTGCTCGTCGTTCTGGTCATGCAGGACAACATGGTTGAGAACCGCGTGATGGACGTGCCGCAGGATCTGCCAGCTTCGGCACTGACCGTTGCCTCCAACTATCTTAATGACCGGCTTGCCGGCAAAACCTTGTTCGATGCGGCGCGAATAGTTAACACCGAGATCGAACAAAATCGCGCGCAACTTGATCGCATTACGACAGAACTCGTCCAAAGAGGGCTCGCGCTTGCGCCTCAATCCGGAGCCGACGGCCATATCATCATTCGCGGCCAGTCTAAACTTTTGCAGGATGTACGAGCGATGGAGGATCTCGAGAAGGCAAGGCAGCTTCTGGCAGCGCTTGAAGAACAGGAGACCGCCTCGCGTCTGCTCGAGGCCGCAAACGGTGCCGATGGCATTCAGGTTTTTATCGGAACCGAAAACCGTGTTTTCGAGAATGCTGGCTGGTCAATGGTCATATCACCGTATCGCACGCCGGAGAATCGGTTTATCGGCGCAATAGGAGTCATCGGCCCTGCCCGGCTGAATTATGGACGTATTATTCCGGTCGTCGACTATACGGCACGGGTTATGGGCCGACTTATAGGGACTTAACCGGCGGGATAATCCATATATGGGGATTTACGGCAGGCCCCCTTTGCCGTTAAACTAGTACGATTTTCTAATTGTTTCTCGGGGAAAGATCGTCATGAAAAAATCCAGAGTCCTACTCTCCGCCGCGGCCTTTATTGTGCTCGCCGCGTCTCCATTGCCTGTATTTGCCGGAGAGGCGCAGTATAATCCTAATAATGCTGCAGCCAGCGTTTCGGGACTCCCGGGCATGGGCCTGTCATATCCCACCATTCAGGCGCCAACGGCCGCACAGCCGGGAGAAGCGGTGCCTTACTCGGCGCAACAAACTCTCGGCGGTGAAGTACCCGCGGCTGCCGCGCAAGCGCCACAAAATAACAACGCCAGCACGCCGGCAGCCAAAACGTCTCAAAGTGACGACACCAAGACCGAAAAATCGGTCACGCAACCGCCGGTCGTGGTGCAGGAATATGACGAGAACGGAGAGCCCTACACCAACCGCTATCACAAAGAACATACATCGCGGATGGCTATGGTCATGCTCCGTCGGCCGGAGCTCAAACCCAGCCAATTTGTTCTTCGCCTTACTCCGAGGTCGCTAGGAACGGGGTGCGTAAGAGTCAGCAAGATACCAAGCACCGTTGATTTCAAAGAAGGCGCCATAGAAGTTACGCTGGATGAATTTCGGATCGATGGCCGCGGATTAACGCTGGCACCCGAATATAACTGTGATCTTCATCCCAAAAATCCGACAGCCGATATAGTGTTGGACCGGGACGACCTGACCTCAAAAGGCATCAAGCTCCTCAAGCTGAAAACGGGGCAAGTCAAGGATGGCCAGATTACCGATACGTTTGACGTCGACATCAACAATGAACGTATCCGCCTGAAGCCGGACAAAATGATGCAGCGGACGCCGCCGCGCTTCAAAACATACCAGCTGAGCAATATCCGGGCGCCTTTGACGCATTGGTTCTATCCCGAAGGCACCGTCATTCTTTATGTACCGGGGGCGAAAGGCGAAGACGTCACGAGCCAAGTGGTATCGATGGCCAAAGCCCAAGGGCTTGAACCGCTCAGCGATGAATGGCCGGATTTCCGTTCGCCGCTCATAGACCAGAACCAGTGGTACTTTGTCGATAAGAAAGGCGTCGTTTCAAAAAGCCCTGATATTAACGGAGGCACCGTCGCGGGCACCGTCCAAATCACTCAGATTGTTTACGGGCTTGAAAAAGACGAAAAACAGACCAAAGATATTCCTGTTTTCGCGCGCAAGCCGAATTCATACGAGTAAGCTGACTTAACCGGAATCGGAACAAATGACTGAAAGCGAGCCCGAGACAGATCCGCTGGCCCCACAGCCTGAGGAAGGTCTTGGACCTGAAGGCGCTCCCGCCCCTATCGCCGAAGATGGACAGGATCCTTCTGCGGCGCGCATTAAATTGCTCGAAGAGGAAGTAGCGCGGATGAAGGATCATCTGTTGCGCGCTATGGCCGAAACGGAGAATACGCGTAAACGCGCACAGCGTGATCGCGAGGATGCAGGCAAATACGCAATCACCGGCTTCGCGAAGGATATGCTCGATTTTGCCGACAATTTTCATCGTGCACTAGCCGCCATTCCGGCCGAGATGCACGGCGATGAACGGATCGGGCCCATTATTACCGGCATCGAGTCGATGGAAAAGGTGCTGACCCGCAATCTCGAAAAGCATGGGATCACGAAAATCGAGCCGATGGGGGTACCCTTCGACGCCAACTTCCACGAAGTCATTTTCGAAGCACCGGGCACCGGCAAGCCTGCCGGGACGATCATTCAAGTCGTGGAAGCCGGTTATTTGCTCAAGGACCGTTTATTGCGGCCGGCACGTGTTGGCGTTGCAAAGGGTGATGGGCCGGCCACCGGCGGTAAAGTCGATACTCAAGCCTAGAATTAATCAAGGAAATCAAAGTGGTATTGATTGGTTTTGCCAATCTTCCGACATCCCTTTATAATCTTTTTTTCCATATCATAAAAACTGCTTCAGGGAGCATTTGTGGCTATCAACGAGCATTTTTCCCAAAGCGCCCAATCCGATGATTCACCTCTTCAGGAATTGAACAGGTTCGAAAAAAGCCTGCGCGAGCTATTCCGCGAAAAATTGGCAAACGTTTTGGAATCCCAAGTCGCTGACAACACAAATCCCATAGACATTGTTCAAGCACGCCATCTTTCGGTTCTTAAGGATCTCGCTGCGGCGTTGGCCCCGGGTGCGCACAAGGCCGCAATATTCTTCGATCATGAAAAAGCACTTCCGGTTTCGGTCGATTACCTTTTCCACTCATTCCAGGAATCGCTCGTCCGCCTTCGCGGCGAAACTGGCACCCCTATCAGCCCAAAGGACATATTCGATGCTCTGGCTGACGAGCACTTCGACACAGACCTCGCCACGTCCTTTCGGTTGTGGCTGACATTTGCCAGCATCGCGGATTACCACCATGTCCAGCGCACCACCCGCCTCTCCGTCAATATCGTGCCGCACGACCTGGATTCCAATGAATTCAGGGATAAGCTCGATCAGGGCCTAACAATCTTTTCAAAATGCGGTTTCAGTCCACTCATTCTTGAAGCTACGGAGTACGACCCATGGAAGCGCGCCCGCCGCCTGTTCCTGAAGGAAATGGCCGAAAAGCATGAAGTGCTTGTGGCTATCGACGATTATGGCGCTGAAGACGGCTTTAATTACAAAGACAGCCTGAAGCGATTTGCCCGTGACATTCCAGGTCCGCTGATTGTCAAACTTGACGGCAAACTGGTTACGGACTTTATCGAGAACCGGAATGAGAATCTTGTCGAGCGTTTGCATGAAATTCAGAAGATCTGCCCGGATGCCGTCGTCGTTGCCGAGTGGATGCCGACGATCGAGGACATTCCGGCGTTACGCAGGCGCCTCACCGAATACGGCGTTGGCGACATGATCGGCCTTGTGCAGAGCGTCTATCTTCAGAATGAAACGCCATCGTCGATTATCCGCAAGCTCGACCGACTAGAGGCGCTCGAGCCACCCCAACCTGAAATTTGAAAGATTATTTTACGAAATAATAATGACTTGAAGCCTTTTGAGGACTATCGTTAATTCCCATGAAATTTGAGCCTGAAGAATTTCCGATCCGCGATTGCTTTTTGCAGACTGGCCTGCCGGTAGACGTGCGTTTTGATGGCTTTCTTGACCGCGCCCGCAACGGCGATATGCGGGATAAATATGAATTTGCCTATGTTCTTCATTCTCTAGCGTTGCGCGGTCGGGAAGTCAGGCCGGATGTGATTCCGGCTGAAGCCTGCTATCTAAGCCTCCAGGCAGCACTGGAAATCTTCGAGGATATCGGCAATCTCGATCATGCCGAGGGCTGTCTGATGGCGGCGAAGTCTTGGATTGCAGGACACGGGTGTCAAAAGGATGAGGGAAAAGCGCGCTCCTGGCTTCAGCGCGCCGAGCAGTTAGGTTGCCGGAACGATCAGGCCGTTTCGAACGTTAAGAGGGCCATTTGGGCGGCCGAAACCCGGACTCCGGACACTGAGCAGGACTTGCACCATCAATACGACCAGTAATATCAATAACATTCTGTGATCCACCTTCGGCTTGCCCCCGTATAAAAGTTAACAATGGTCAAAAAACCCGTATTTCATATGGGTTTGAAGGGACGTACCTACTGGCATTCGAGGGCAGGTATGCTATATCTGACAGCGGAATCCTGATAGGGGCGGTGGCCCGACAGTCATTGACATAGATATATAAGAATTAAGCAACGAAAGGGTACAGGAGATATGAGTAAGGTTATCGGAATCGACCTTGGCACCACCAACTCGTGCGTCGCCGTCATGGACGGCAAGGAATCGCGCGTGATCGAGAACTCGGAAGGCGCGCGTACGACGCCCTCGATGGTCGCCTTCACCAAGGACGGTGAGCGCCTGGTCGGTCAGCCCGCCAAGCGTCAAGCCGTCACCAATCCGGACAATACGCTTTATGCGATCAAGCGCCTGATCGGCCGCCGGTACGAAGACGCCGAAGTTCAGAAAATGATCAAGACGGCGCCGTTCAAAATCCTCAAGGCCGATAACGGCGATGCCTGGGTCGAGGTCAACGGCGAGAAAATGGCGCCGGCGCAAATCTCGGCCATGGTGCTGCAAAAAATGAAGGAAACGGCGGAAGCTTTCCTTGGCGAGACAGTGACAAAGGCCGTAATCACGGTCCCTGCCTACTTCAATGACTCTCAGCGTCAGGCTACGAAAGACGCCGGCAAGATCGCCGGCCTTGAAGTACTGCGCATCATCAACGAACCAACGGCGGCAGCGCTGGCCTACGGCCTCGACAAGAAGCAGACGGGTATTATCGCGGTCTACGACCTTGGCGGCGGTACGTTCGATATTTCGGTCCTTGAAATCGGTGATGGCGTGTTCGAAGTGAAGTCGACCAATGGCGATACGTTCCTTGGCGGTGAAGACTTCGACGCCCGCATCATCGATTATCTCGCGGATGAGTTCAAAAAAGAGCAGAGCATCGACCTGCGCAAGGACAAGCTCGCGCTCCAGCGTCTGAAAGAGGCGGCGGAAAAAGCGAAGATCGAATTGTCCTCGACGACGCAGACCGACGTCAACCTGCCCTTCATCACGGCAGATGCGTCCGGCCCGAAACACCTGAACGTCAAGCTGACGCGCGCCAAGCTGGAATCGCTGGTCGACGATCTCATCAAGCGCACCATCGGCCCCTGCAAGGCCGCTGTAAAAGATGCGGGTGTCAATCCATCGGATATCGACGAAATCGTCCTCGTCGGCGGCATGACCCGCATGCCCAAGGTCATGGAGACGGTGAAGGAGTTTTTCGGCAAGGAGCCGCACAAGGGCGTCAACCCGGACGAAGTCGTCGCCGACGGCGCTGCCATTCAGGGCGGCGTTCTGCAGGGCGACGTGCGCGATGTGCTTCTGCTCGACGTCACGCCGCTCTCGCTCGGCATCGAGACGCTGGGCGGCGTGTTCACGCGACTCATCGACCGCAACACGACGATCCCGACCAAAAAGTCGCAGATATTCTCGACGGCCGAGGACAGTCAGAACGCGGTCACTATCCGCGTCTTCCAGGGCGAGCGCCAAATGGCGGCGGACAATAAACTATTGGGCCAGTTCGATCTGGTTGGTATTCCCCCTGCTCCGCGCGGCGTGCCGCAGATCGAGGTCACGTTCGACATCGACGCCAACGGCATCGTGCACGTCACCGCCAAGGACAAGGCCACGGGCAAGGAACAAGCCATCAAGATTCAGGCGTCCGGCGGCCTTTCGGACAAGGATATCGACAAGATGGTCAGCGATGCCGAACAGCACGCCGAGGACGACAAAAAGAATCGTGCGGTGGTCGAGGCTCGCAACCACGGCGAGTCGATCATTCACCAGACGGAAAAATCGCTCAAGGATCTGGGCGACAAGGTGCCGAAGGAGGAAAGGGAGAATTGCGAACGCGCAATTGCCGACCTGAAGGCCGTGCTGAATGGCGACAACAAGGACGCGATTAACGAGAAGACCAGCAAGCTGATGCAGGCTTCGCTCAAGCTCGGTGAAATGGCCTACCGCAAGGCTCAGGAAGATACGGCGGCAGCCGCTGCTACGGCTGAGACCACACCAGATGGCGAAAAGAAGGAAAAGGTCGTTGAGGCTGACTTTGGCGACCTTGAGCTTGAGGATGACGACGAGGACAAGAAATAGCTCCGTTTCGGAGCGTGCGGGAATGATGGAGATCACGGAGCCGGGCGCTCTGTGATTTCCTGTTTCTGCGCTAGATTGGCGTAGGGGAATTTATGGCCAAGGACTATTACGGAACACTGGGTGTCGACAAGCGGGCTACAGCCGACGAGATCAAGAAGGCGTACCGCAAGCTTGCCATGAAATGGCATCCCGACCAGAACAAGGACAACGCCGAAGCCGAGGAGAAATTCAAGGAGATCAACGAGGCCTACGACGTCCTCAAGGACGAGCAGAAACGGGCGGCCTATGATCAGTACGGCGAAGCGGCGTTCCAGCAAGGTGGCGGTCCGCGGCCAGGCGGTTTCCCGGGTGGCGGCGCCGGCGCCTTCTCAGACATTTTCGAAGACATGTTCGGCGATATCATGGGCCGGACGGGCCGCGGACGGACGGGTCCTTCGCGCGGACAGGATATGCAGTACACGCTCGAGATCAGTCTCGAGGACGCGTATAAAGGCAAGGAAGAGACGCTTCAGGTTCCCGTCAACGAAAGCTGCGACGAATGCGGCGGCAGCGGCGCCAAGACTGGCACGGGTGAGGAAAACTGCGCGGCGTGCAACGGACAGGGACGCATTCGCGCGCAGCAGGGATTTTTTACGATCGAGAAACCTTGCGCTACTTGCAAAGGCGCCGGGAAGATTATCAAAGAGCCCTGCACAAAATGCGGCGGTGGCGGTCGCCTCCGCAAGGACAAAAACCTGCGTATCAAAATCCCGCCGGGCGTTGAGACGGGCCGGCGCATCAGGCTTGCCGGCGAAGGCGAGGCCGGCACGCGCGGCGGTGTAAACGGAGATCTCTACATCCTGCTCGCCGTCAGGCCACACCAGTTTTTCCATCGCGAGGCCGCCAATCTCTATTGCCGGGTGCCGGTGCAAATGACGACGGCTGCGCTCGGTGGCGAATTCGAAGTCCCGACGATCGATGGCAAGCGGACGAAAGTCAAAATTCCCGCCGGTACCCAAACCGGCCAGCAATTCCGCCTTAAGGGTAAGGGTATGCCGATCCTCAAGAGCGAGGCGATGGGCGATATGTTCATCGAGGTTGCGGTGGAAACACCGGTCAATCTTTCGCCCAAACAGAAGGAGCTTCTTAAGCAGCTCGATACGAGCCTCGGCGGCAAGGAAGCCGGCAAGCACAGCCCGGAATCGAGCGGCTTCATGAAAAAAATGCGTGAAGTCTGGGATGATTTGACAGAATAAACTTGACGCGGCGCACAAGTTTTTCTATAAAAGCCCCTTCCTTGGCGATGGAGGGGATCCAATGAAAGAGCGAGATTACAACGTCCAGTGCGCAAACGCCGAACAGGCAGCGACGCTGAAGCTTGATGAATGGTTTGGCAAAGCCGCCCGGGATGGCAACCGACCGAATGAACTCATTATTTCTCTGACAGAGCAGCAGGCTGCGGGCCTTGATCGCGACTTTGGCATCATCGCTACACCTATGCCCTTATCGCCGTAAATAAATCCATTATAAATTTCATGGTATTTTTCGGCGGGTTTCCCGAAAAGCATCCTTGACTCTAATCCGGAAATACTTTTGCATATCTTCCGGTCATAATGTAATTTTTCTTAATAATATTAGAACAGGGAGACTAGATCTTGCCTAAATGGATTTCAGGCGCTTTGAGCGCCGCGTTCGTTGCTTCAGCCATGGCCGCGACGCCCGCGCTGGCCGCGCCCCAACAGGACATAAAACCTGGCCGTGACAATGCGCCGGTCACCCCCGCCCGTCAGAAACCGGCGCTACCGCCGTCGCCTACAATTCTTCAGCAAAAACCCTCAATGCGCACCGCGGCGCAGGCGGTGGCACCAGACGATGAGAACGCTATCGAAACCGCTTCGGATCGTGAATATGCCGTGCTGAAGCTGCCCAACGGGCTTGAGGTATTTCTGACTTACGACCCGGAAACGCGCATGAGCGCGGCCTCAATGTCCGTCGGCACCGGCGGCCTGTACGACCCCACCGATAAGCCGGGGCTGTCGCACTTCCTCGAACACATGCTTTTCCTCGGCACCGAGAAATATCCGAAGATCGGCGGTTATCAGGAGTATCTGAACCAGAACGGCGGCGAATTCAACGCCATGACGGGGCCGCGCAACACGACGTTCTTCTTTGGTATTCCGAACGACAATTTTGAAGGCGCGCTCGACCGCTTCAGCGAGTTCTTCAAACATCCTCTGCTCGACCCCGCGTATTCCGCGAAAGAGATCAACGCCGTCAATAATGAATTCGCGAAGAACCTGCAAAGCGACGGACGCCGCGCCAACTACGTCAAGGATCTGCTGTCCAATCCGGGCCATCCGCTCGCGAATTTCGGCACCGGCGGCAATCTCCAGACTCTCGCGGGCGATAATACCGAGGCGCTAAAGGCGTTCTATCATAAGTACTACTCGGCCACCAACATGAAGCTGGCCTTCATCTCGGCCATGCCGCTCGAACAACAGGCCGAGCTCGTGAAGAAGTACTTCGCCGATGTGCCATCCTTCAACGTCGACAAGCCGCAGATCAGCTCCGACTTCCGCTCGCCGCTGCAGGACCAGTATCGGCTCCTGCAGGTGAAGTCGCTCGCCGACATCCGCGTGATGTCGCTCGAATTCCCGACGATTCGCCTCGTCGACCACCGCGACAGCAAGCCGGAATCGATTCTGGGGGAAATCCTCGGCTACGAGGGCCACGGCTCGCTTCTCTCCAAGCTCAAGGACGAAGGTCTGGCCACAGGCCTCTCCGCCGGCGGCTCCTACGACGACCCGGCCATCAACACGATGAATCTTACGATCAACCTGACGCAGCGCGGGCTTGAGAATAAGCAACACGTGCTCGAAGTCGTATTCGCCTATATCGACATGCTCAAACAGCACGGCGTGCAGGAGTACACGTTCAAGGAACAAAAGACCATGGGCCGCACCGGCATCCACTGGGACCAGGGCGCTCAGGGGACCGACTACGTCACGTCGATGTCCGAGCTGATGTTCGACTACAAGCCTAAGGAACTGGCCACCCT
>DATJGZ010000141.1:0-29198 GCA_035494535.1 Patescibacteria group bacterium
AATGACAAGATTATTGGCTTGATCCTCGACAAGGGGATGAAGGGACTGAGCGCGCCGAAGATCGAAGGAAAATTCTCGCTCCGTGCCTCGGTCACCGGCGGCATCGCCATGCAGGACGTTTTTGTGCCCGAAGAAAACAAACTGCCGCACGCATCGGGGTTAAGCGGCCCGTTCTCGTGCCTGAACAGTGCGCGCTACGGCATCGCGTGGGGCACCATGGGCGCCGCGGAAGCCTGCTGGCATGCGGCGCGCCAATACACGATCGACCGCATCGTGTTCGGAAAACCACTGGCGGCCAATCAGCTGATCCAGAAAAAACTGGCGGACATGCAGACGGAAATCACGCTCGGCCTGCACGCCGCGCTGCGGCTCGGCCGCCTGCGTGACGAAGACCGTGCGCCGCCCGAAGCGATCTCAATGCTCAAGCGCAACAACTGCGGCAAGGCGCTGGCCATAGCACGTGAGGCACGCGACATGCTGGGCGGCAACGGGATTTCTGACGAATATCCGGTCATGCGCCACGTTATGAATCTCGAGGCGGTCAACACGTACGAGGGTACGCATGATATCCACGCGCTGATTCTTGGTCGCGCGCAGACCGGCATACAGGCATTCTCATGAGCAAACAACGCGATGCAGAACGCCGGCTCGAGGAGTTGCTCGAAAACGCCACTAAGGAAGCCGCCTTCCGCCCCGAATTCTACCAGCGCCTAATGGAAGCGGATGTCTACGTAATCAACGGCGACGATAGCAGGCCTCCAAGAGGGGACGTCGAGATGAAAGAGGGCGAAACCGTAAATCTCGTCCAGTTTCCGCGCGAGGACGGCACGACTGCGCTCCCCTTCTTTACATCTCTGGAGATTCTTCAGAAATCAATCGATCATCAGGTGAATTACATTTGCCTGCCGGCCCGGGTCCTGTTCGAGATGACGGAAGGCACGCCGCTCGTCCTGAACCCCTTTTCCGAATTCGGCAAGGATTTTACGCCGGAGGAGGTTCGCGGATTGTTGTCCGGAGAGATTCCCGGCGGTCACGCCGAGAAGAAGACAATCGAAAAGGATACCAATATACTTCTCGGGCAGCCAAAACATTACCCGTCAAAGCTCGTGGAGTCCCTGACGACACTATTCGCTGCAGATCCGGCCATCAAAAAGGCGTATCTCGCGCAGATGTATAATCCGTCCGAGCCGGACGTGAAACCGCACCTTGTCATCGGCCTTCAGGTCGAGCCGCCGACGGGATTTGAAGCGTCGCTCAAGAAGATCGGACCGGTAGCGAACGCGAGCCTGCCTGAAGGCGACGTCGTCGATTTTATCCTGATTGGGCCAGATGCAAAATCGGGCTCCGGCGTTGCGGGCTATTTGCTGAATGAAACGAAGCCGTTTTATGAGGCGCGCTGGAGCGATGGCATCAATATGTTCGCCGACCGCAAGGGCGTAAAAAACTGAATTACGGAGCCTATTGTCCGGCGAAGTTCGCCTGCGCAGCCCAGAAACGCTCGAGTGCGAGCATGGTCTGGTTAAGCGCGTTGAGACGATCATGCGTAAGATCGGTACCGGCGATTTTCTGCTCATGTCGCTTGAACATCTCGGTGATGATCGATTTGAGTTTCGTGCCCTTTTCCGAGAGGCGCACGCGCACCGAGCGCTTGTCGTGAACCGAACGCTCCTGAATGAGGTAGTCGTTTTCGACCATCTTCTTGACGTTGTAAGACACGTTCGAGCCGAGATAATAGCCGCGGATCGTCAGTTCGCCGACCGTCATTTCATCATCGCCGATGTTGTACAGAATCATGCTTTGGACGTTGTTGATGTCCTGAATATTGCGGCGGTCGAGCTCAAGCTTGAGAACATCAAGGAACTGGCGGTGGAGCCGTTCGATCAACTGGATCGCTTCGTAATAGGGCGTGTTCATCGTCACTTTGAAATCCCCTTTCGGCATATCATACCGTCTCTATGACTGTCGTGAATCGAAAAGCCGTTTACCTTCAAAATCATAATCCACGGTCAAGGTTCGTTCAATTCACAAAATGAGTTTGTTTATATGGCAAAGGCTTCAAGGGTGCCCGCCGCGGGCGCGAAATAACGGGCGACATCCTTCTCGGTTATATTTTCCAGAGTAGCGGGATCCCACTGCGGCTGCTTGTCCTTGTCTATGACGGCCGCCCGGACGCCTTCATAGAAATCATGCTCTTTCAGGAAGTGTTGGGCGAGGATGAAGTCGCGGGCAAGGACCGTATCAAAATCCTGACCATGTGCGCGGCGCAGATGCTCGAGCGACACGACCACGCTGATCGGCGACCGGCTCATGATCGTGCGGGCGGTATCCAATGCCCACTCGCTGTCCTGCCAGCGCAACGCTTCAAGAATCTCCATGATCGAATTGTGTGCGAAGCATTTTTCAATCGCCTCCGCGTTTTGCTCCAGCATACTTTTTTTCGGCGGCGCCGACGAAAATTTCTCGAGCACCTCCGCCACCTGCTCCGCAGCCGAATCCCCTTTGGGACTCTTCAGGCCCGACATGGCGCGACAGAGATCCTCTTCCACCTCCTGCAAAATGCTCGAAGGAATATAATGCGTCGCGAGCCCGGTATAGATCATGTCTTCCGGTCCGATCGAATTTCCGGTCACGGCAAGGTAAGTTCCGGTCTGATGCGGGCAATTGTTGAGGAAATACACGCTGCCGACATCGGGGAAAAAGCCGATACCAACCTCGGGCATCGCGAATACGGTTTTCTCAGTCGCGACGCGAAAGCGGCACGGGCCGGCGACACCGAACCCACCGCCCATCGTGATGCCGTTCATGAAAGCGATCAGCGGTTTGCGGAAATGAAATAGGCGGCGGTTCATTTCATATTCTTCGCCGTAATAAAGCGCCATCACCTTCTCGTTCCCCTCGCCGCGGCGAAAGTCCATGCCGGTCGCATAGGCCGCCTTGATGTCGCCGCCGGCGCAGAATGCGCGGCCGGCGCCATTGATAACGATGGCTTTGACCTTCTTGTTGTTCTCCCAGCTGATGAGGCCGCCGCTGAGAATGCGGATCATCTCAAGCGTCAAGGCATTGAGAGCCTTGGGACGGTTTAACTGAACCATCGCCATGCCGTCATGCTCGGCAATCCGCAATTCCCTGTCTTCTTCGATCCTTACGTTCATTCCCGACCGTTTGCTTTTGTCCAGGCACTAATATAAGGTCCGGAGCGGAGAAAGAGAATGCCAAATCCGCTTAGAAAGCCCGCCGTTGAGCGGTCTTCAGGATCGGAAAATCTGACAGTCCGTCCGCGCCGGCTGCGCCGCACGGATGCATTGCGGTCACTGGTCCGTGAAACGCATCTTTCGCCCGATGATTTCATCTATCCTCTGTTCATCGCCGAAGGGAGCGAAGCGCGCGAACCCGTCAAATCGATGCCGGGCATTTTCCGCGAGACGGAAAAGACATTTCCCACTGCGTTAAAAAAGGCTGAGGACGCCGGAGTCAAAGCCGTCATGCTGTTCGGCATCCCCAAGCACAAGGATGCCATCGGCAGCGACTCCCTCAAATCCAACGGCCTTCTCGCGCGCATGGTCCGCCGGGCCAAGGATACTTGTCCCGACCTAATCGTAATGGCGGATCTATGTTTTTGCGAATATACCGAGCACGGACATTGCGGCGTCCTCGACGACCGCGGTGATGTCGACAACGACATGACTCTGGAAAATTTAGCCGCCCAGGCGCTCGTAGCAGCCAACGCAGGCGCCGACCTGCTCGCCCCTTCCGGTATGATGGATGGCACCATCTCTACCCTGCGCAGCGCGCTAGATGGCGAGGGTTATACGCACATCCCCCTGATGGCCTATTCCACCAAGTTCGCCTCGGCATTTTACGGTCCATTCCGGGATGCCGCCGCGTGTTCGCTCGGCAAAGGCAACCGCCGTACCTACCAGATGGACCCCGCAAATGGCCGCGAAGCAGTGAGGGAATCGCTTCTCGATGAAGCGCAGGGTGCTGATATCCTTATGGTCAAACCGGGAATGCCATATCTTGACGTTCTGGCCAATATTCGCAAGGAAACCCGCCTTCCACTAGCGGTCTATCAAGTCAGTGGCGAATACGCGATGATCAAGTATGCAGCCGCGGCGGGCGCGCTTGACGCTGAGGCCGTGATGTTGGAATCCCTGATCGCCTTCAAGCGGGCGGGTGCCGACCTGATCCTGAGCTATTTCGCCCCCGAGGTTGTGCCTTTACTCGGTAAATAGCGCCTAAAGCCCTTTAACAAATAATAAATCTCCCGTGTCAGAATAGTTAGGTGTGCTAAACTTCTAAGGCACGGGAGTTCATGGCTGATTCAAAAGAAATAAAAATCCAGCGCGACCGGTTTCTGGCTTTTGCCTTTGCTTCCGCGGACCTTTTTCTTGAGGTCGCGGACAACGAAAAAGTGATCTTCGCGCTCGGGGCGGCCCGCAGTCTCACGGGCGTAGACGACAAGGCGCTTCTCGGGCACCAGTGGCTCGACGTATTTTCCAAAGCCGACCGCATGGCGCTTGCAGGCCTGCATCGGAAGGCGCGTGAAGGTCAGCGTTGCGGTCCCATAGCCGTGACCATGGACGAAAAGCTCGGTGGCGGCCAGAAAGCGATCATCACCGGCATCCGTATGCCGGGAAACGGTTCATTCTACCTGACGATCGGCTTCACAACGGCGCTGATGCAACGCCTGGCCGACGAGATCAAGGAACACGCAAACTACGAACTTCTCGACAAGGACAAGTTCCTTTATGCGGCGAAAGAAGCGCTCGATATCGCGCGCTCGGTCGGCCAGGAACTCGACATGACGCTGCTCGACGTACCCGAAGCTGAAAAGATAAGAAAGCGTCTCGGTGAAGAATGGTGGGATGAGTTCTCGGCAACCGTCGCCGGTATCCTCGGAGCTCGCTCCGTCGACGGCTATTCGGTTGCGGAAATCAACCATGGGCGTTTCAGTATCATTCATGACAAAACGGTGACGACGGATGCGTTGCGGGCGGAAATCGAAGCCGCTGCGAAGAAAGCCGATGCAAGCGGCGACGGGTTTGAAATCCAGGGCAAAACCGTTTCGTCCGACTTGCAATCAATCACCGAGCGCGACGCGATGAAGGCGCTGATCTACACGATCAACGAATTCGAGCGTAAAGGCACCGCGATGAATATCGAGAGCTTGAACAGCGGCTTTAAAGCCTATGTCAGCGCGAACGCGCAGAAAATCCAGCAGTTCAAGACGATGATCTCGCAGCTGAGCTTCACCTTCAATTTTCAGCCGATTGTCATGCTTAAGGAAGCAAAGCTATCGCACTTCGAGATGCTGGTCCGCTTCGCCGATGAAGGCTCGACGCAGGAGTGGATCGTCTTCGGCGAGGATATCGGCATGGCGGCCGACCTCGACATCGCCGTATGCGAACGGGCCATCAATTACCTTATTTACAAGGCATCGAACACGCGCACTAAATTCGCGATCAATCTTTCCGGCCAGTCGATCCAGAACGAGCAATTTTTCAAGACGCTGATGGCCAAGCTGACGATGAACAAGGGGCTCGGCCAGCGCGTCGTGTTCGAGATCACCGAGTCCTCGCGGATTACCGAGCTTGCGATGGTTAGCAATTTCATCGAGACGCTCCACAAGAATGGTTACGAAGTGTGCCTTGACGATTTCGGCGCCGGCGGCATGTCTTTCCAGTACCTCCAGCGCCTGAACGTTGATTATGTCAAGGTTGACCGTCAGTACACGCAAAATCTCCTGAATTCGAACCGCGATGCTGTGCTGCTAAAGAATCTTGCCCGGATGTGCAAGGAACTGGACATCCGGGTGATCGGTGAACGGATCGAGGCGGAGGCACAGGCGCAAAAGCTCCAGGAACTGGGCATCGAAATGGGCCAAGGCTATTATTTCGGCCAGCCCGCTTTAAAACCGGAATACATCCAGCCAACGACTGCAAGTGCGGTTGGCGCCGGATGACAGGTAAATGAAAAACAGATAAATTACTTAGGCTGCGATTTGTCGGAAAACGTCCGGCATGGATATTGCAGCAACGGGTCTGGAAAGGTTTCTGCTCTCCATGAAGTTCATCGGTCTTGCCGTAGTCGTTGTCTGTGTGTTTCTCGGCTATACGCTGGGCGGCGGCCACATGGCCGTCATTCTCGAAGCCCTGCCTTTCGAGGGCATGACGATTCTCGGCGCTGCGATCGGCGGCTTTATTATCGCCAATCCCGGACACCTCATCAAACAGACGATGAAAAACGTCGGCACCGCGCTGAAAAAGCCCGAAGCCTACACCAAGGATGATTATGTAGAATTGTTGTGCGCGCTGTTCAGCCTATTCAAGCTTGTACGCACCAAAGGCTGGCTGGCGGTCGAAAGCCATATCGAACAACCGGAGGAAAGCGAACTGTTCAAGCGTTTTCCCGGCCTACACGCGAACCATCACGCGATCACCTTCCTTTGCGACTACATGAGGATTATTTCGCTCGGCAATGAGAACCCCTTCCAGATCGACGCCCTGATGGACGAGGAGATTGAAACGCTGACCCATCATGCGATGGGCCCGTCACACGCGGTCCAGACGATGGCCGACGGCATTCCCGCGCTGGGCATTGTGGCCGCCGTGCTGGGTGTCATCAAGACAATGGGCTCGATCACGGAGCCGCCCGAAGTTCTAGGACGCATGATCGGCGGCGCGCTGGTGGGCACGTTCCTCGGGGTGTTCCTCTCGTACGGCTATGTCGGCCCGATAGCCGGCGCGCTGGGCGCGCGGGGCTCATCCGAAATTCTTTATTTCCGCTGCATGAAGGTCTGCATTATCGCGTATCTGAACGGTGCGGCGCCTCAGGTGGCGGTCGAATTCGCCCGGAAATTCCTGCCGCACGATGTCCAGCCCGGCTTCAACGAGCTTGAGGAAAAACTGAACGAGCTTCCGGCCCCGGCATAGGCTTCACATGGCAAAAACGACCAAGCAGGACGAAGTCAGGCCGATCATCATGATCAAGAAGGTCAAGAAGGTCGCGGGCGGCCATCACGGCGGCGCTTGGAAAGTCGCTTATGCCGACTTCGTGACCGCAATGATGGCGTTCTTCCTGCTGTTATGGCTGCTGAACGTCGTCACCTCGGCAGCCTTGCAGACTATTTCCAGCTATTTCGATCCGACGCCGAAAAAGATATCCCAGAGTTTCAGCGGCTCGGGCGGACTCATGGGCGGCACGACGGTCTCGCCGGTAGGAGCCATGACCAGCGAGGTGCAGCCGATCACGCAACCGGCGCCGACCGGCGTAACCGCGCAGGGCCAGTCTGCAAAAACCACGTCCGACCGCACGTCCGACATGAATGAAAACATGGCTAAGCGCCTTGAAACCGAATTACGCGAGCAGGAGAAGGAGAGCTTCCAGAAAGCCAAGGCCGAACTGGAAAAAGAAATGCAGGAAAACCCTGAGCTTAAGGAATTGTCCAAGAACCTGATGGTAGATATTACATCCGAAGGCCTGCGCATCCAGTTGGTCGATCAGGATAACAAGCCCCTCTTCCCGATCGGCAGCGCCGAGATGTACGACTACACCAAGAAAATTGTCTCGGTGGTTGCAAAGACGATCAAGGGAATGCCCAATGACGTCTCCGTCCGCGGCCATACGGATGCAAAACCGTATCCGCCCGACGCTCACTACACGAACTGGGAGCTTTCCTCCGACCGTGCGAACGCCAGCCGCCGCGAACTGCTAAATGACGCCGTGCCGGACAAGCGGATCGTTAACGTCATGGGCCGGGCGGACCGCGAGCCGCTGAACGCAACCATCGATCCGATGGACGCCCGCAATCGCCGCATCAGCATCGTCCTCATGAACGAGACGCTCAAGCATGCCGCCGCGCGCGGAGCCTTCGGCGAAGCCTTTAAGCCGTCAAATCCTGCGCCCGCTCCGGAAACCCCGGCCCAGCCGCCGGCTCCCGCATACCAAAAAAATCAGGGTAACGTCTATTTCCCTTGACCGTGCTATGATTGCGCCGTGGGCAGCATGAGTGACAAGCCGGTAGATAAAGGATGGCGCAGGGAAGCGATGACGCGCTCCCTGCCTGAGGTTCATTCGTCCATTCCGGTTCCGGTGAACGCGCCTTTTTCGCGAAAGCTCGCCGCATTTCTGGGACCCGGCTACCTTGTCGCCGTCGGCTATATGGACCCCGGCAACTGGGCGACAGATCTCGCCGGCGGGGCTCGCTTCGGCTATAGCCTGCTGAGCGTCATTCTGATTTCCAACGTCATGGCGATTTTCCTGCAGCATCTGTGCATCAAGCTGGGCGTCGCCACCGGCCGCGACCTGGCGCAGGCATGCCGCGACCACTACCCGAAACCTATCGTCTGGTTTTTATGGGTGCTTTGCGAGTTGGCCATAGCCGCTTGCGACCTCGCCGAGGTCGTCGGCTCAGCCATCGGCCTGCAACTTCTGTTCGGCATACCCTTGATCTGGGGCTGCGTGATCACCTGCCTCGATGTTCTTGCCGTACTTTATCTCCAGAATAAGGGATTCCGCTATTTGGAAGCCATCGTCATAACGCTGATCGCAACGGTCGGAGCATGCTTCGCCGCCGAACTTTATTTTGCCCGACCGGGCGTCGTCGGCATTCTCGGCGGATTCGTTCCCAATAAAGAGATCGCGATGAACAATGATATGCTTTACATCGCTATCGGCATCCTCGGCGCGACAGTGATGCCGCATAATCTTTATCTTCATTCCTCCATCGTCCAGACCAGAAGCTTCGAGCGGACCGACGATGGCAAGCGCGAAGCGATCAAGTTCGCAACCATCGATTCAACCATAGCGCTGATGCTGGCATTGTTCGTTAACTCCGCGATTCTTATCCTGGCGGCGGCGGCCTTTCATACCTCCGGCCATCACGACATCGCGTCGATTCAGGACGCCTATAAGCTGCTCAGCCCGCTACTAGGTATCGCGGCCGCCAGCACATTGTTCGCCGTCGCCTTGCTGGCTTCGGGGCAGAATTCGACCCTGACCGGCACGCTGGCCGGGCAGATCGTGATGGAAGGATTTCTGAATATCCGCTTGCGGCCGCAGGTGCGGCGCCTGATCACGCGCGGGCTAGCGATCGTCCCGGCAGTCACCGTGATCGGCTGGTACGGCGAAAGCAAGACCACCGACCTTCTGGTCGCCAGTCAGGTGGTCTTGAGCATGCAGTTGGGTTTTGCCGTCTGGCCCTTGCTGCGCTTCACCAGCGAAAAGGCAAAGATGGGCGCATTCGTAAACCCCATGTGGGCACGCGTTGTCGGATTCGCGATGGCGTTCCTGATTATCGGGCTTAATGTGAAACTGCTGTTCGATATTGTGACGGGCTGAAGCAGCTCTTTATTCAAATTTCCCGCTTGACGGAAAACCGTTCGGCGGCAGTTTGCCGGACTGCGCCCGCTTGCCGAGCCAGTTTTTAATGTTATCGACCGTTTTGGCTGCCCCACGCGACATGAAGGTCAGGCCTTCCTTCATATTGAATGCTTTGGCGTCGATTAGCCCTTTGGCATGCAGCTTCACGCCCTTGCCCTTAGCCATTTCCGGCACTTCAGCAAGAGGGAACACATTCATTTTCCGCCCTGAACCGACGACGGCCAGGTGGTCTGCGTTCGCCGGAATCGGCACGCACACGCGTGCTTCGGTCCCGGCGTCGACATTGAGCACCTGCTTGCCCGCCTTGGTCTGGGCAAAGGTTTCCGGCGCGGGAACGATAAAGCCGCGCCCGTCTTCTGCCGCGACCAGAAACTTCATATCCGGATTATACACAAAGAGCGCCGCTATATCGGCGTCGTTCGGCAGGTCGACCATCAGACGGACCGGCTCGCCGAAGCCGCGGCCCGGTGGCAGCTTGTCGCCGCCGATCGTGTAGAAGCGCCCGTTGGTCGCGAACATCAGCAGCTTATCGGTCGATTGCGCCTCGAACACAAAGCGTTCGGAGTCGCCCTCCTTGTACTTGAAGTCGGCGGCGATCTGGCCGTGACCCTTCATTGCGCGGACCCAGCCCTTGCTCGAGCATATGACAGTGATTGGCTCCTTGGGCGCAAGCGCCTCTTCCAGTGCCTCGACGGCCACCGGCGCCGGCGCCTTGCCAACCTTCGTACGCCGCGCACCCAGCGGCGTATCGGCGCCGAACAGCTTTTTGAGCTCGCCAACCTGCTTGCGGATTTCCTTCCATTGTTTGGCTTCGGACTTGATCAGGGCCTGCAGCCCGTCGCGCTCCTTGCTCAGATCCTCATGCTCGCGCCGCAGCTCCATCTCCTCGAGCTTGCGCAGTGAGCGCAGCCGCATGTTCAGAATCGCCTCGGCCTGCACCTCGGTGAGCTTGAAGGCTTTCATCAGCTCTTCCTTCGGCTCGTCCTTGGTGCGGATGATCTTGATGACCTTGTCGATGTTCAGATAGACGATCAGGTAGCCTTCCAGCACCTCGATCCGGTTGACGACCTTTTCGAGCCTGTACGTCGAACGGCGGACCAGCACGATCTGCCGGTGCGTCAGCCATGCCTGCAGCACGTCCTTGAGGTTCATCACCTTCGGCACGAGGCCGTTGTCGAGGACGTTCATATTCAAGGCGAAACGGATTTCGAGGTCCGTCTGCCGGAACAGCGTTTCCATCAGCAGTTCATCCTCGACGTTCTGGCTCTTGGGCACCAGCACCAGCCGCACATCCTCGGCGCTTTCATCCCGTACATCGTCCAGCATCGGTAGCTTGCGCGCCTGTATTAGCTCGGCGATTTTCTCGACCAGCTTGGACTTCTGGACCTGATACGGAATTTCGGTGACGACGATCTGGTAGGTACCGCGTTTCAGGTCCTCGCGCTCCCACTTCGCGCGCAAGCGGAAAGAGCCGCGGCCGGTCTTATAGGCCTCAAGGATATTCTCGCGCGGCTCGACCAGAATGCCGCCGGTCGGAAAATCAGGCCCTTTGACGACCTTCATAAGGTCTTTGACCTCCGGCTCCTTGTCGGAGTCGAGCATCAGCTCCATCGCCTCGCACAACTCGGCTACGTTGTGTGGCGGAATGTTCGTCGCCATGCCGACGGCGATACCGGATGATCCGTTGGCAAGCAAATTGGGAAAGTTCGCCGGCATCACAATAGGCTCGGAATTCTCGCCGTCATATGTGGGACGAAAATCGACCGCGTCCTCGTCAATTCCTTCCATCAGCAATTCCGCAACGGTGGTCAGCCGCGCTTCGGTATAACGTTCCGCGGCGGCATTGTCGCCGTCGATGTTGCCGAAATTGCCTTGACCATCCACCAGTGGATAGCGAATTGAAAAATCCTGCGCCAGGCGCACCATGGCGTCATAAATCGCCATATTGCCGTGCGGGTGGAACTTACCCATGGTATCGCCGACAACGCGCGCCGATTTCTTCGGCGCGGTGTTGGGACCGAGCTTCAGCTGATACATCGCATAAAGGATCCGCCGGTGCACAGGCTTGAGGCCGTCGCGCACATCGGGCAGAGAGCGCGACATGATGGTCGAGAGCGCGTAAGAAAGATAACGCGTCGACAGAATGTCGCTGATCGGCTGATCGACGATTGCCGATTCAACCGGTCTTGCCGTGCCGCCGCCTTTGCCGCGTTTAGCCATTGATCACTTCCTGAAGGGAATCCTGTTGTTTCATTGTTTTGGCAAACCTTTCCTCAAAACGCAAGCGTTCGGGCGGCATGCCGTTGCGACTCTGTGCAAAAACCCGGTGTTCGAGGAAATAACCCGCCAAACGAAGGCCCTTTAATATCTCTTCCTCATTGGCATCACCCTTCTGCGGTTTGAGGAACGCAGGCAATGGCATAAGCCTTTCCTTGTAAGGCGCGCCTGCCGCCGTGCTGACGGCGTGGCCGGATTTCGGGCTGACCCATTCCAGCGTCATCGGATCGCCGCCGCCGGCGCAGCGCGAGAGTTCGATACCGTATCCAAGCTCGCGCAACAGGGCCAGTTCCCACATCACGTAGGCTGCACCCCATATGTCCGATGTCATCGTCTCGATCAGTGCCAGCATGCCATGGTAAAGGCCGGGATGCGGCTGCCGTTCGGGCAGCGCGGCATCGCACAAAGCGCAGGCGGATTGCAGCGCGCCAAGACGCAGGGGGTCATGCATCAGCAGCGCACCCATATGCCGCTCCTGCTCCAGCCTGTAGCCGCCGAGGCCGTCGGCCACGCGGCTGCTCCATTCCGCGCTGACCATGTTGCCCGGCTCCAGCACGCCGCGCAGGCGTGACGACTGCCCGCCCTGCACATAACCCACGTGCCGGCCGTGCGATTCTGTCAGCAGGCAAACGACTGCGCCCGACTCGCCATGAGCGCGCGCCGCCAGAACTATGCCTTGATCACGCCAGTTTTCCATGTCATCTATTATGGCTTGCCGCTATTGAAGAAAACAGTGTAATTCGCATGTTACCCGCACGTCCTTTTTACCTGATCCGCCACGGCCAGACTGAAGCCAATGTGGCGCGCATAACGGCCGGCGGCAAGGCCGACAGCCCGCTTACCGCAAAGGGAATTTCGCAGGCGCAGGCGCTAGCACCCTACCTCACGCAGCTCGAGCTCAAGCCGCAGGTTCTTTACCACAGCAGCATGAGCCGCGCGCGGGATACGGCAAAGATCCTCAACAATACCCTCAAGCTCAAAGCGATCGAATTGCAGGATTTGCGGGAGCATGAGATGGGCGACTGGGACGGCCAGCCATGGGATAAGATCGAACCTCATCTCGAGCGCGGCGACATTCCTCCGAACGGCGAAGCGGAATCGATATTCGCGCAGCGCATCCAGGTGACATACACGGGCGTCCTGACCCACGCCGGCGACAGGCTGCCGATCATCGTCGGCCATGGCGGCCATTTCCACGCCATCGGCTTCCTGTACGAATACGCCATGTCCGAGGTGCAGAACTGCCATCTCCATTATTTCGAGCCGAACAGCGAATGGGACCAGTTCCCGTGGCGCGTGTGGAAGTTCGACATCGAAGGCAAGAAGCTCGTTAAGAATCCGGCGCCCTTCTGCCTGTCGCAAACGCTCGAGCGGCTCAAGGCCGTCTAGGCGCTCGCCATAATTGCCTGATAAACGGCAAAAGCCTGCCGCGTTTCTTCTACGTCATGCACGCGGAAGAACGTTGCGCCCTTCTGCCATGCCCAGATGCTAGCCGCAAGCGAGCCAGGCACGCGCTGGTCCGGTCCCGTGCCGGGGTCGATTTTCTCGATAAAGCTCTTGCGCGATATGCCGACCATGATCGGCACGCCAAGCGCTGAAAATTCGTCGAGATTCTTCAGCAGGCAGAGATTGTGCATGGGCAGCTTGCCGAAACCGATGCCCGGATCGGCAATGATATGCGCTTTCGGGATTCCTGCCGCTTCGCAGGCTGCAATGCGCTCCTTCAGGAAATCGAATACGTCCTGCACCACGTCTTCATAAACCGGGTTGTCCTGCATCGTTCCGGGTTCGCCCTGCATATGCATGATGCTGACCGGAACACCCGCTTCGGCGACGAGTTTCATGCTCTCAGGATCGCGCAGCGCGGTGATGTCGTTGATCATCTTTGCTCCCCCAGCGAGGGCGGCTTTCATTGTCGCGGGATGATATGTATCGACCGAAATAACAACTCCAGCATTCTTCAGCCCCTCCACAACTGGCAGGATACGGTCCATTTCCTCCTGCGCCGCAACCGGCTGCGCGCCGGGACGTGTTGACTCGCCGCCGACATCGATAATCGACGCGCCTTCACCGATCAGCTGTTGCGCGTGCTCGATGGCTTTTTTTGGATCGGCGAACTGTCCGCCGTCGGAGAAGCTGTCGGGCGTTATGTTGACGATACCCATGATGATCGGGGCTTTCATAGCAGCTTCTCTCTCGCCCTTATTTCCTGCGGCGGCAAAGCCGCTATAAGATCATTGATCGGTTTTTTCAGGACCGGATGCACCCAGTCAGGTGCAATTTCACGGAGTGGCATGAGCACAAATGCCCGTTCATGCATGCGTGGATGCGGAAGCACGAGCCTTTCGGTTTCGAATATTTCATCATTGGCGGCAATCAGGTCGAGATCGAGGACGCGCGCTTCATTTTTTTTCACGCGCACACGGCCAAACTGTTCCTCAATCGCCTTAAGCTCATCCATAAGGAGATGCGCGGGCAAATCGGTTTCCAGCCTGACAACAGCATTGCTATACCAAGGCTGATCCGAGGCAGGAACCGGCGCGCTTTCCCAGATACGCGAGACAGCGACCACTTGCAGATCCCTTTCGGTCATGGCGCGGCAGGATGCGGCAAGCGTGCGGGCCGGCGTGCCTTCCGGTCCAGGCAAGTTGGCGCCAAGGGCGACCAGTATCACGTGTTGTTGGGGTCTTGCGTCCAGTGGCGGACTTCGCCCGTATCCATGTGGACGAAATTGCTGACAGGATAATAGCCCACACCGCCGGCCTGGAGCTTCTGAGCGGCATCGCGCAGGCGAGAAATCCGAATATCGGGCAAGCGAACGTCAATGGCCTGACCGGTCAGGTGCAGAGAGTTGACGGCGACGCCGGCGTGCGTGCGGCGCAGCATGCTATTGGTCTGAGGCGACCGGTAGCCGGACAAAACTTCAAACGGCTTTTTGGCGCTCGAGCGCTGATGAACGGCATATATAATGTCGATGACGCGCGGATCGATAGGGAATACATCGCCCGTGCGAAAATCGCGGAGCACGACGTTAATTTTGTCAAATGCCTCGGGCAGATATTTCCCGCCGACGCGATACACGCCTGAAAAACTTTCACCGGTATGCTGGTTGACGAACGAGATGCTGTAAGGCCCGTCCTTCGGCAGGTTGAATCCATCCGCGCGCGCAGGAGCCGCGAAATAGCCTATCGGCAGAACGCCGAGAAAGCCGACAAGTCCTGCCTTGAGTATCTCTCGCCGATTTAAAGCCGGCGCCAGTGCGTGCATTGTCTCTTGCATGTATCACACCATCGGTTGTTTTCTGGGATGAATTGTTAGCAGAGGTTGGTTAAGGAATCAAAAAGAGCGGGGCCAGAATCGACAATCTGTAAAATACAGCGCAACTTAATTTAAAGTTATATGATTCTAGCGGGCCGAGGCAAGGGCGGGAGTTTCCGGAATACCCTTATCCCCCATTATACTCCCAATCTGAATATCTGGCAAAATGTAGCCATTGATCGCGGACAAGGCACTGACAAGCCGCTTGTCCTCTCCATATACATCCGGTCCATAGATGAGCGTGCCATCATCGGCTTTCCACAGGGTCTGATAGATTATATACACCGGCAGCTTGTCTGCGACCGGCACTTCCGATGTCGTGCCGCGCGCGATCAGCGCGTTCATCTTCTTGTCGGACCAGCCCTTGTTATGCGCGAGGACAAACCGCGCCATCTGCTCGGGCTGCGAGAGTCTGATGCAGCCCGAACTAGCCGTCCGTTCGACGAGATTGAAGAACTCAGGGTGATTGGTATCGTGGAGATAGATATCAAACTCGTTCGGCATCAGCACCCTGATACGCCCCAAGGCGTTATGGTCACCTGCACTTTGCACCATGCGTATATGATTTAGCTCGCTTCGGGATATGTTCTGCCAATCGATACTGGACGGATCGATACTCTCCCCGTCTTCCATAATATCGATACCCTTGTCCGCGAGCGCATTGGGGTCTTCCTGTAACTGGGGCAGCATGTCTTTGACCTTGATACCCATCGGCACGGTCCAGGTCGGATTGAATCTAATGCCGATAATATCCGCCCGGAATGTGTGGGTTGGTCGATCCGGTTTGCCGACGACGACCGGCATTTTGAATGCCACCTTGCCGTCTTCGACCGCCCAAAGGGTTTGCGACGGTATGTTGACCAGGACATAACGCGCAGGAATATTCTGGTCGAGCCAGCGCAGGCGCTCGAGGTTGGCGACCAGCTGTTCCATGCGCTGACGCCGCGATTGATTCAACAATGCAAGCGTTTCACCGCCGATGATCCCATCAGGCTTTAAGTTGTGCTGCCGCTGAAAGGCCATGACCGCCGCCGCCAGACGATCGTCATAATAATCCTCCTTGCCGTTACGCGGTTCGTATTTGACGCCAAGGCGCATGCGCAGCGCGGGAACTGCCTTGCTGCGGCCGTGAGGATGGAAATACGTCCGCCCGAACTTCATGGGAAGGACGCTATCGTAGGCCGCGCCCTCGCGGCTGACCCGCACCATTTCCTTACGCAGGAGGCTGTAGAGAGAGTCATGCGGCGCCATCGCCGCAACAAGACGCGCAGGCTCGGTGGAATTTTCAAGCAATTTTAGAATTTGAGCGGCCTTTTCAGGCTGGCGCCAATATTGCGCCCGCTGGTCGATTGCAGCCGGATTGAGCCTCATACCGCTGACATCATAACCGTAACGAATAACGGCATCGGTGAGAATAAGATCGGCACGGGCTTCCTCCGTACCAAACTTCCCTGCGTCATCAATCAGACCGTGAAGAGCCTGAACATGGTATTTTTGCGGATTGAGTCCCTGTGTCCATGCTTCATCGAGTACCCCTAGCACCATTTGGGCCTGCGCGCGGTCGGCCCAAAGCGGCTGGCCGCCCCGGCGCACATAAAAATCCTTAATGGACGCACTGTCTATAAACTTCACCCCGTTGACGCCGCCCTCAGCCGTGGCCTGGTTCAGCAGTGTCTCGAACGCGGTCTGCGCGAGGATCTGCGCCTTGGACACAATAGGAGCAACCGCAAATATCGCAACCAGCGGAATGGATAAAAAATATCTGTTTTTCTTCAAGGACGTGGTCATGCGCCTGCTTTATTTTAATCCTGATTCTACATACCCATTTTCGACGGAAAGGGTTAATGGCACGTTACCAACGCCTTGCAATTACAACAATTTTCTGTGAATACACTCAACAATTTGAGGAACAAAAATCCACCCCGATCAACTTCTTCTCCGGCGTCCTTAATGTGGAATATTTGCATATTTAATCACTTCGGCAAAGGACCGGGCCCCAGCATCACCTGCGAATTCTATAGGAAACGACTACGACCGCAACGGTTCTACCTTTACCTGAGCCGGCGCGTCGCTATTCTTTGCCGATGAACACAATTCGCCATCAGGCGTTGCCACTCGTCCTTCTGCTCGGACTGTTCTTCGTGCCGTGGTTCCTGATGCAGTGCTTTCAGGTCACTAATCTGGATTCCGTATGGCTTACAAAGTGCGCGGAACGGTTAATCGGCGGCATGAAGATGCGCGACGGTTGCTTCGTACCCAACCCGCCGCTGTGCATTCTCCTCTATTGGATTCCAGCCGTTCTGGAAAAATATGCCGGCATTCCGCTGGGCCTTACCATTCCGCTTTTTGATTTCGTCGTGCTAGGCCTGTCAGTATTCGCGGCGGAAGACATTGTGAAACGCCTCAATATCATCAGCGACATCGAACGTTACGTTCTACTCTTTGCCTTCGTCGCCGCCAATACGCTTCTGACCGGTGATGGATTCGGCGAGAAAGACCAGATCGTGGTGCTGGGCCTGTTCCCGATGGTACTGATGCAATATGGTCTTACGCGCGGAATCCAATTTCCGGCGGGCTTTAAATGGACCGTGCTCATTCTCGGCAGCATTGCAACTCTTATCAAACCGCATTACGGGCTGATCCCGGCGGCGATGCTGATTCACCGGGTTCTCGAGCGGCGCCGCTGGAACATTATCCGCGATCCGGATTTTATCGCGCTGGCAGGCTGCGCCCTCGCATATGCCGCCATCCTTCTGATATGGTTTCGGGATTTCCTCACGGTCATTCTGCCATTGGCGCTGAGGCTCTATGTCCTGCCATCCTTCGAGGGAGGACACTCGGTGTGGCTGGCCGCACTGATCCCGGCAGGGTTCATAAGCTGCATGCTGCCGCTGCTGTTCATCGGCGCGAAACGAGGGTTGAGCGAGCTGCCGTTCCTGCTCATGGTCTGCGCAGCGCTGTCGCTGGTCGTCTTCATCCTTCAGAACAAGGGCTTCGCCTATCATATTTTCCCGACGACGGGTTTCGCATTTGCCGCGGTCGCGATCCCGCTTATGCGCCTGTTCGGCGGCCGCCCGGGTTTCAAGGCTTGCATGCTGCTCGCGAGCGCCGCATTCGTCAGCGTGCCGTTGAACCTTGCTACCCCGCACCGCAAGGACATTGAGGAATTTCCGGTGACAAAAGAGGTCAACCTCGACATTCCCGGATGCAGCTTTTTCATGTTCAGCGACATCATCAATATCATGAATGTCTGGCAATACACCCACTGCGACATGGCGTCGCGCTTCATCTACTTGTGGTGGCTGCACCCACTACTCCGTGAAAAACTCGACTACCAAGTAGTCAAGACGCCCGCCTTACCTGAGCAAGAGACGGATAAGCTCGCGCGCACATTTGCGCATATGTTGACCGAGGATTTCCAACGCTGGAAACCCGATGTCGTGGTCGAGCCGACAATGGATCATGACTTTGACTTCGCCGGATTCTTCTCGTCCATCGATCCGGAATTCGCGGCGCTCTGGAAGAACGACTATGTGTACTCGAAAGACATCACGGCCTCCGCGCCCCAATACTTCGTGGGCCGCCACCCCGAGGAGCGGGAAAAGCCGCTTCATTATATTGTCTATCGGCGAAAGGATTCACTCTAATTAATCCGATGAACACAACACGCTACCAAACATTGCCGTTCGCCCTTCTGCTCGCCCTGTTCTTCGTGTCGTGGCTCCTGATGCAGTGCTTTCAGGTCACTAATCTGGATTCCGTGTGGCTGGCGAAGTGCGCGGAGCGGATAACCGGCGGCATGAAGATGAGCGAAGGCTGCTTCTTGCCCGACCCTCCGCTGTGCATCATGCTCTATTGGATTCCGGCCCTGCTGGAGAAATTTGCCGGCGTTCCGCTGAGCCTTAGCATTCCGATCTTCGATTTCATCGTGTTGGCCCTGTCCGTATTGGCGGCGCACGGCATTTTGAAACGGCTCAATGTCATCAGCGACGTCGAACGTCACGTTTTGCTCTTTGCCTTCGTCGCCGCCAACACCCTTCTGACGGGCGCATGGTTCGGCGAACGCGACCAGATCGCGGCGCTTGGCCTGTTCCCGATAGTGCTGATGCAATATGGCCTCACACGTGGGATTCAGTTCCCGGCGCGCTTCAAATGGTCTGTGCTTATCCTCGGCAGCCTGGCCGCCTTGATCAAACCTCATTACGGGCTGATTCCGGTTGCGATGCTGTTCCACCGGATTCTCGGGGGGCGCCGCTGGAAGGTCATCCGCGATCCGGATTTTATCGCGCTAGCGGGCTGTTCGGTCGCCTACGCCGCCGTAACATTGATCTGGTTCCGGGATTTTATAACAGTGATCCTGCCGGTTGCGCTGAAGCTCTACGTGTTGCCACCTTTTGAAGGGCACTCAGTGTGGCCGGCAGCGCTGATCGCCGGAGGGTTCATAAGCTGCATGCTGCCGCTGTTGTTCATCGGCGCGAAACGGGGGTTGAGCGAGCTGCCGTTCCTGCTCATGATCTGCGCCGGGCTCTCCGTCATAGCGTTCGTGCTGCAGAACAAGGGCTTGGCCTATCATATTTTCCCGACGACGGACTTCGCGTTCGCTGCGATGGCGATCCCGCTTATGCGCCTGTTTCACGGTCGCACCGCGCTCAAGACCTGCCTTCTGCTGGCGGCTGTCGCATTCGTTAGTGTGCCGCTGAACCTGGCGAACCCGCACCGGAAGAATATTGAGGAATTTCCGGTGACGAAAGAGGTCAACCTCGACAATCCCGGATGCAGTTTCTTCTTGTTCGACGACATTGCGAATATCATGCATGTCTGGCAGGACACACGCTGTGACATGGCTTCGCGCTTTGGCCTCCTGTGGTGGCTGCAGCCGCTGCTCCGGTCATCAGATATACCAAAGGAAGAGACAGACAGGCTTGGGCGTATGTTTGCCCACATGGTGACCGAAGACTTCCAGCGCTGGAAACCCGGTGTCGTGGTTCTGCTTCAAGAACCGGTAATCGATGGCCGTATCTTTGACTTCGCCGGATTCTTATCCTCGATCGACCCTGACTTTGCGGCGCTCTGGAAAAAAGACTACATATACTCGAAAGACATCACGGCCATGAAACCCATTTACTTCGTGGGCAGCCACCGCGACGAGCGGGATAAACCACTTCACTATATTGTCTACCGGCGGAAGGATTCTCTCTAGCCGGCTGTCTGCGCTTTAGCTCGATGTCTGACCGGTTCCCGGCGGCGGCGTCGACGGCGGGGTGATTTCCACTTTCATCGGCTTTTCTTCCTGACGCGTGATCAGATTATCGATCGCCGTCCGAATTTCCCGGGCGTTTCCGACGTAGGGCACGCTGATGACGCGGCTGCCGGTTCCGGTGATGAAAACGGAACCGTAGCCGAGAAGACGGCCCATCGGCGGCCATGCGACCTCGACGGTTTCAATTTTATTGTAATGAAACTGTATTGTTTCCAGGTTGAGAATTCCGAATCTGATAATGACGCGCTTATCGGTCAGCAACAGCAGGAGATAGTATTTAGTCGCCTGTGCAAACATGAGGATGATCATGCTGACCAGCAGCAGGAACAATCCCAAATTAAATGCCTTGATCAGCATCAATATCGCCAGCCCCAAAACGGCAAAACCGCGCCAGTAGATGCCGGGACTTATGACCGCCCGCATCCTGACTTCCTCGCCGGCTTGCAAAATATCGCCATACTGATTATTGGCGGGACGCGGTTTTCCGGTTCCCCGGCGCGCCTTGGGCAACTTGTCTGTCATACCGTCCTCGCTTTCTCGATAGCCTTGCGGAATTCAATCGGGTTCGCCAGCGGCGGCAGAACAACCTCGCCCACACCCATGCCACGCACCATGATGCGCCCATAGCCGAAAATCCGGCCCATAATGGTCTGGAGCACGTTCACGCCCTCAATCCGGTCGATGCTGAGCTCACCTACATAGCGCGCAACGAGCCCGCGCTTGTAAATAATACGCGAACTCGTCACCGCGACTTCGGTCGAAGCGCGTACGACCATCATGTGGGCGAATTTAAGAACGCCCATGATAAACACGAAAAATGCGCCTAGGCGGATGCCGGGGTGAAGCTGAATGACCTTCTGAAACAGTCCTGCCTCTGGATCTACGGTCTGGGAAACATTCAGCCCGAACCACATGGCGACGGTCAATACCAGGATAGCGCCAATCAGCCCCCACACAATGCAACTTATGGCATGCAGCGTGTACATCCAGTGGAAATGACCGACGCAGACGATCTCTTCTCCCGGACTAAGCGACTGTTGGACGTACTGCATCGTCATTGATCACCCAACGAGATTCCCAGAGCACGCGCTGTATGAACCATCGACCCGGCCGGATCGACCACGTGATAGGCCTTCACGGCGTCCTCGATGGCGACGTCGATGACCTGGCGGTTCTGCCACGCCACCATGCGTCCGAATTTTCCTTCCTTGATCAGGTCGACAGCCTTTACGCCGAAGGCCGAGGCCAGCAGACGGTCGTTGTAGGTCGGCGGGCAGCCTCGCTGCACGTGGCCGAGCACCGTAACCCGCGTCTCGGAACCGGTCATGTCGGCAATCTTGCCGCTCAGATACTGGCCGATGCCGCCGTAGCGTTTTTCCCCGCCGGCATAAGTCATGACGACCTTTTCACCTTCAGGAGTTTTAACCGCCTCCGACACCACCATGAGCGCGAAGTTGCGGCCTGAGTCCTTCACCTGCTTTATTTTCTTAGCGACCTTCTCGAGCGAGTATCTCACTTCAGGTATCAGAATAATATCGGCGCCGCCCGCAATACCGGCACTCAAGGCGATGTGGCCGGCGTCCCGACCCATGACTTCCAGGATCATCACGCGGTCGTGGCTCGCCGCAGTGGGCTGAAGCCGGTCGAGCGCCTCGGTTGCGACGGCGACGGCCGTATCGAAACCGATCGCGGCCTCAGTCATGCCTATGTCGTTGTCGATGGTCTTGGGTATGCCGACCATGTTCAGGTTGCCCTGCTTCGCCAGCTTCTGCAGAATGGCAAAACTGCCGTCCCCGCCAATGCCGATAAACGAGTCGATATTGAGCGACTTGAAACCGTCGATAATTTTGCCCGAAAGATCCTTCGTCGAGCCGTCCGCCATCGGGAAAGCGAACGGATTGCCCTTGTTTGTCGTGCCAAGAATGGTCCCGCCCATTCTCATGATATCGCCGCTGAAATCGTTCGCATGGAGAATGCGATAGGTCGGCGGGTCCTTGAGCAGCCCGGCGGTGCCGTTTTGAATGCCGATCGTTTCCCATCCCAGCAGGTCGGCACGGTGCACGACCGCCCTGATCGCTGCATTGAGACCGGCGCAATCGCCGCCACTGGTCAAAATACCGATACGTTTTTTTGCCATAACAAGATTTGGATCCGCTCGCTAGATTTACACAAGGACACGCCGCCTAAACCATACACCGCGTTACAATAAAATCAAACCGGCATTAGCATCCCGAATTTCGTATTAAGAAATGGCGGCCCCGTCTTTTTGTCTTACCAGACAAAGGATTATGTGATAGAATTAATATTCCTAAAAAGGCAGTCAGGATCAACGGCGGTCATGGAAGACGAAGACGAACTGCGCGAAAAACTGGTCGAAATGAAGCGCGAGCATCAGGATCTTGATGAGATCATTGACAAGCTGGTGAGCCACCAGCCGGTAGATTTCCTTCAATTGCAGCGCCTCAAGAAGCGCAAGCTCCTGCTGAAGGACATGATCCAGAAGCTGGAAAGCCAGCTGGTGCCGGACATCATCGCTTAATTCAACCGGGATTCAGGAAAAGCCTGGCCAGGGCGCCGAACGCGGAGCGCTTCTCCTGGTCAAATTCCCTTATGTCGAGCTGGTAGTCCCGCAGGCCGGTCCGTCTAAGCAGGGCGTTCACGTAATCCGCCTCTTCGTCCTGGTCGAGAAACGCGGGGAATTGCTCATCATTGAATATCTCGGATGGGGTCGGCTCGCGCGCTTCGCTTTGCGGCAGGCCCGCCGCAATATGAATTTCTGATTTTTCCAGCGGCGCATCCTGCGGCCATGTTTCCGCGTCGTAGTCCTTGAATGCGAGCGGAACCGCGAGAACCGGCAATGCCTGCGCCTTGAAATAGAACGACAGGCTTTGGCTGCCGGGAAATTCGAGTCTCGTGTCACCGGCGACATGCGCGCCGCCGCACACGTGGAAAAGGATTCGCGCGTGATGCTCGCGCCCGTGCGCCGCGGCAAGTTTCGCCATATGCCGGTTGCGCGCTTCCACCGCCTCCTTCTCGTACGCGAGATGCCGTGCGGCCTTGTTGAATTGCGCCGGCAGGGAATCCGCCGTCGACGGATCGTCGCAGTCGATCTGGCTTCCCAGCTTGAATGCCGCATCGGTAAATCGCACCGGAATGCCGTTTTTGTCCAGAAAGCTGAAAAAGGTGGTGCGCGTGTGGTCATCGCTTTCCGCGATTGCAGATTGAAGCGACACCTGGCCATTGCGATCTCGCTTGCGTATAACCGCCTCTGCGGTTGCGTCCGGCTCCTCACCGGCAATTTTCTTATACTCGATCATCGCATGGTTATGCGGCGCCTCCAGACTGACCGCCGTCCGCTCATGTTCCTTGAGAGCTTTCAGGACGGACATCTGGAACACACGGTGCGCCGGGACGGAGTGCCGTTCGCCGACGATGACGGTCAGCGGCACGTCATTCATGCCCTGCCGGTCGAGTTCCGCCCGCCGGTCCAGAATTGCTTTCACGGCTTTCGCCGCGCCGTTCAAAATTGCAGCCGCGTCGGCATCGAGATCGATTTTTTCCTGCCGCGGCAATCCGTACAGAATCCGGGTAAACAACATTCTCTCCCTGAATTTTATTCAGGAACCATAGACGCAATGCCACGGTTATGTCAAACTTTTCCGCCGGGCGAGCACACGAAATGACATTTCCGGCGAAACGCGGAATCTGCTAGGAATAATCGATACAAAGCGAGGAACCGCATGAGCAAGACGGCCGGCAAACCCAAGACTTCGTCTATCCGCACGGAAACGGATTCCTTCGGCCCGATCGACGTTCCGGCCAACCACTATTGGGGCGCCCAGACCCAGCGCAGCATCCAGAACTTCAAGATCGGCGGCGAGATAATGCCGCGTCCCCTCGTGCTGGCCCTCGGGGTCCAGAAAAAGGCCGCCGCCCTGACCAACATGGCGCTGCAAATTCTTGACCCGAAGATCGGCAATGCCATCGTGCAGGCGGCCGACGAAGTCATCGACGGCACACTCGCGGGCGAATTCCCGCTGGTCGTCTGGCAGACCGGCTCCGGCACGCAGACGAACATGAACGCCAACGAGGTCATCGCCGGCCGCGCGAACGAGATCCTGACCGGCAACAAGGGCGGCAAGGCGCCGGTGCATCCGAACGACCACGTCAACATGAGCCAGTCGTCGAATGACTCGTTCCCGACGGTGATGCATATCTCGACCGCCGACCAGCTTCACCACGAACTGTTGCCGGCACTCGAGCACCTGCTTGCCGGCCTTGACGAAAAGGCGAAAGCGTTTGCCGACATTGTGAAGATCGGCCGGACGCATTTACAGGACGCAACGCCAATGACGCTGGGCCAAGAGTTTTCCGGCTACGCGCAACAGGTGCGCTACGGCATCGACCGCGTGAAGGCGACTATGCCGCGGCTGATGGAGCTCGCGCAGGGCGGCACCGCCGTCGGCACCGGCATCAACTGCAAGCGCGGCTTCGCGGAGGGCTTCGCCCGGCAGGTTTCGCAGATCACCGGCCTTGAGTTCGTCACGGCGCCGAACAAATTCGAGTCGCTGGCCGCACACGACACAATGGTGGAAGTATCCGGTGTGCTTAATGTGCTGGCCGTGTCGCTGATGAAGATCGCCAACGACATCCGCCTGCTCGGCTCCGGCCCGCGCTGCGGCATCGGCGAGATCAACCTGCCCGAGAACGAGCCCGGCTCGTCCATCATGCCGGGCAAGGTCAACCCGACGCAGTGCGAGGCGCTGACCATGGTCTGCGCGCAGGTGATGGGCAACCATGTGACGGTGACGGTGGCGGGCAGCAACGGGCATTTCGAGCTCAATGTCTTCAAGCCGGTCATCATCTATAACGTTCTGCAATCTATCCGGCTGCTGGCGGACGCCGCTAACAGCTTCACCGACAACTGCGTCTCCGGCATCGAGGCGAACGAGAAGCGCATCGACAAGCTGGTGCATGAAAGCCTGATGCTCGTTACCGCCCTCAACCCGCATATTGGCTATGACAACGCCGCCAAAATCGCCAAGAAAGCGCATGCCGAGCACACAACGCTGAAGGAAGCGGGCATCGCACTGGGCCTGATCACCGCCGAGCAGTTCGACAAGTGGATCGACCCGGCGGCGATGGTCAAGCCGCGCGACTAGTGAAAAAACGCTCCGTTCGTATCGGCGGCCATCCGACCAGCATCACGCTGGAGGAACCGTTCTGGGAAGCGCTGAAGGAATTGTCAGACAAACAAGATAAGTCTGTCAGCCGGCTTGTCGCCGAAATCGATGGGCAACGCGACGAAGCCAACCTTTCAAGCGCACTGCGGGTCTACATCCTGAATTCCTTCAGGACGAAATTGTCCGATTAGACTACTGCCCCTGCAGGACACCCTGCAGCATGCCCTTGAAGACATCGGCCGGCTTGACCTTCTTCGACTGCTGCTGGGGCTGCGCTTGCTGCTGTTGAGTGGGCTGCGTCGCCGGTGCTTGCCCGCCCGCGGCCGGTTGCGCGGCTGTCGGCGCAGGCAATCCGGGCAGGATACCCTTCTTCTGCAGCGTGTTCAGCAGCATGTTCTGGACCTTGCCGCCGAAATAGGCATTGAGGGCGTTCTGGCCGAACGCTTTCGCTGGCTGGTCGAGCGGCCCCTTGAACTCCATCTTCAATGGCGGCGCGTCCTTGGGCTCCGCCAGCGTAATCGTACTGGTCATGTCGATGCGCCAGTTCGGCAGGTCGACCGTCCCCGGCGACGCGATATTGGCGTCCTTGCCCGTTAGATTCAGGGGATTGATACTGACGATACCTTTGGTGATCGTGAATTTTGAGTCGAGCGTGTCGAAGCTCGTGTTCCCGCCCGACATCGTTGTGGTCAGAACGGAGGTGATGTTGCCGGCCACGCTGCTTGACGGCATCGCCAGCGTCCGCGACAGGCGGGCCAGATCGAAGCCTTGGAACACTATGTTCTTGCCGTCGCCGGTACCCTGCCCCGACAAGGCCGAGATCATGGCGGCGGGGCTGTTGCCCACAGTCTTCACATCCATGTTGACAGAAACATTTCCGCTGGCCTTGACCAGATGCGACCCGCCACTAAAAGAGCTCACGAAAGATTCAAGCGCGACGTTCTGGAACTGCGCGGAGCCGTCAGCCGTCAGCGCGCCATGCGTTTTTTCCGGCGCGACGAGCTTGCCGTTCAGCGATATTTGCCCGCCATACATGCCGCCGGAAAGTTTCGTGACCGTGAGCGTTCCTTCTTTTAGCGTCACGTCCGCGACGCCGTTCGTCACTTGCCATGTACCATAGGTGAGCGATTTTACCGTTGCACTCAGATCGACATCGAAATTGCGCATGACATCGGCGTCGATCGGCGTGGTCGACCAGCGGCCGTGAGAACCGCCATTCGACCCGCCTCCGCCACCGCCCGAAGATTGTGCACGGACCTCGCCCGCGCTCTGCGCGCCGCCCTCATGCCCGATCAGCTCGTTCAGGGGCACGTTGCCCATTGTCAGCTTGGCTTTGATCGCGGGTTTAGCCCCGGACATGTCCGCGGTCACGTCGCCCGTAAAAGTCGACGGACCGACGGTCGCCTGTAGGCCGGTGACAGAGTAAACGTCGCCCTCGCGCTTCACGCTGGCATAGATATCGAGGTTTTTCTTGATTTCCGTTGCGGCATGGAAGCCCGGATTGAAGAACTTTACAAGGTCCGCGTAGTTCGCGCTCTTGAGCCGCAGCGTCAGGCCGCTGATCGTCGGATTTTCGAGCGGATCGGCGACCGTTCCCGATGCATCGAGCGTGCTGTCCATTGCCGACACGTTGGCAACGACATTCATCCTGTCGGTCTGGCCCTTGAGCGTGGCGCGGAGCTCCGCCTGCTTCAGCGTATCCGGCAGCGTCGCGTATTTCTGGTCGAAGCCGACTGCGAGCTTCTTCAGGTCGGACGTCTTGCCCTGCAGGTTTATGTCGAGATCTTTAAGCGTCGATACGTCGCCGATCGTGCCCGCCGCCAGAATGCCGTTACCGTTCGGGTCCTGCGCTTGCAGCGTCTTGAGGACGAGCTTATTGGCTTCAAGTTTGGCAATCACGGCGAATTTGCTGTAGTCCTGTCCCTTCCAGCGCACTGTATTCGCGGCCAGCGAGAGATCGAGATCGATAGGTAGCTGAAGCGACTTCGCCGCGTTCTTGACGGCCTCCTTCGGCGGCGTGCCGGCACCATTGCCGCCACTATCCGCGGGCGCCGCCGCCTTTTCCTTTTCCGGCGATACCAGCGACATCCAGCGATCGGCATCGATTTTGTCCGCCGACGCCGTCAAGGCAATCGCATCGCGGCCGCCTTTTTTGCCCGGCGTATACGATCCGCTCATGGCCAACGCGGTGTCCTGAATCTTCAATGAACCTTTCTTTACTGAAGCGGTGGAAGGATGGACTTCGCCTTCGGCATTGAGCGCCACTGAGCCTTTAAGCAACGGCAGTATATCTTTCGCCTTGTCCTTCGGCACGAAGGGGCCGAGAGCCTTCTTGCCATCGGGCGTATTGAGGGCAATCGAATAGGTGACGACGGGATCGGAAAGCACCATCTCCCCGCCCGCGGCGGACCGCGAGGCCGAACCGAACGACAAATTGAAGCCGAGATCAACATTTCCGCCGCCGGCCATATCCGCCTTCAGCTGTCCGTTCGCTTTCTGGCCTTCCCAGCCGCCGGAAAGACTGACGCCCTTAAGTTTCAGGTCGTCGTACTGGACGGCCGGTGCCGACAGCTTTACCGACGCCGTCATGCCCGCCGGTAATGTCATCGTCGCCGGCAGGAACCCGCCGCCCGAACCGGCGGCCGCCTTTGTCCGGCTCCCGCCTCCGGAATTCGCGGCAGGCTTTTCTGCCGCAACCGCGGCAGCCGCAGATGTCAAATCAACCGGCTTGTCGGTCGACAGATTGACCTCGATCGCCATCGGCTTGTCGCCGCCCTTGAGGTTTTTGGCGCTGACGTCACCGGTGAAATCGGCCCCGCCGAACGTAAATTTCAGGTTCTGGTAGCTGACTTGCGCGGCCGAAGCCGTCAACATGCCCTTAGCGGTGAGCGGCTTGTCGAGCGCGGCCGGCAGCGAGGCACCGCCGATGGACGCGAGGGCCTTTACGCTCGCTGTATCGATGTCCGTCTCGCCCTGAATCTCGTGATCGCCCTTGAGACCGACCACGCCGGAATAAGATATTTTCGAAGACGTCTTGGGTAGTTCGACATCCGCGGACAACGCCACGGAATCGGCGCCGCTTTCCAGACGGCCCGACTTCGCGGATAGTTTGATTTCCTGCCCCGCATATTCAACGCTGCCGTTCGCATTGAACGGTCCGGACAGCGTATCGCCGTGCAGCGACAGATTGATCTTGTCGACCGCGTACGATTTGCCGGCCTTGTGATCGACGTACGTAAGTGAGCCGTCTTCGATAGCCACGTCGTTCAGCGACACGGCATTGCCGGTAACGGCGGTGCCATTCGCCGCCGGCATCACGGCAGGCGTCGACGACGGCGCCGCTCCGGCGGGCGCAGCCTCCGCGGCGTCCTTCTTCGGCACCAGCCACGATGATGTGCCGTCGGCCGCCACTTCCATCCTGATCTGAGGCTTCCTCAGGTAGACCTTATTGACGACAACCTGCCCGCTCAGCAGCGGAAACAGCGCGACGGCCACCTCCGCCCGGTCGAGCGCCAGCAGCGGCTCCTTGCTACCGGTCGGCGATGCCACGCTCAGTTTTTCGACGACCAGCCGCGGCGACGGCAGCACGGTCATGCTAAGTGCGCCGTCAATGCTGACATCATAGCCGGTGGCGTCGTGCACGCGGCCGATGATCTCGGGCTTGTATTTCGACCAATCTATAAAACTAGGCGCTACGACCAGCACACCCCCCAGCACAATGGCAAGCGCGACGATGCCGATAATCAGGCGTCTCATGTAAGTCTCCTTATGTTGAGCCC